>CAZTRY010000132.1:0-4594 GCA_964616525.1 uncultured Sphingobacterium sp.
CCGGAACTAACCCCGGAGGAAAGGGCTGAACCAGCCTATAACACAAGGGTATTGATTTCCAGAACCTAATCATTGTGAGCACAGAACCTTATCTGACAAAGGTTTAAGATTCCTTATATCAAACTCAGGCTCAATTAATCAATCTTGTCAAGCTGATCCAGAAGATCGTCAAGCCCGTCTTCAGTCTTCGTAATCAGTTTCCTGACCTGCATATAAAAAGAATCAAGCCCTTCTATATCCGGCGAATACCCGCCATACTCTAAGAGGCCAATTTTTGTGTTCAAATGATTAAATAGTTCAAAGGAAATTGTGCCTGCACTTTTTCCAATATAGATCTTAAAGTCACTGATGGAAGTGTAAAATGTATTTCCATCTGCCTCTTCATTCCAGTGCAGTTTTCCCTCTTTGGTTAGTATCCTGACCTTATTATAAACAGACAAGGTTTTATTTGCTTCCATAAGATTAACTTTAAGATTAAATTTCGCCGTTTCGCTTTCGGGAAAGCCATTCCAGACTTAACAGAGCAAGTATCATGAAAAATAATAGCTTCAGATCTATAAGCTCACTATACTTTGGGTTTTCATAAAATACTGATTTCACCTGCTCATTTGCTTTGATCAATGCAGGCAGTTCATCAAGCTGTGCAGGAAAGAGCATCTGACCACCATTCTGCTTTGCGATAGTGAATAATAACTGATGATTTGCGATACTCTGCTTATATTCAGAATCTTGCCTGCTTATTATAAATTGTCCTTCTGCCTGATGTTTCACTTTCCCAAGAGTTGTTCCGGCAGTATAATTATATTCTCCAGCCACTAATTCTCCGGCATCAAGCTGATAGGAGTTTAAAGTGCGTGAAAAAACGAATGAATAGCTTTTCCCATTTTTGTTCTTAAGGGATATATTGACATCGGGTGTATTTACCAACTCAAATGCATCATTATACAATTCTGCATTCAGAACGACATGTTCATTTTCATCAAAAGTATTTTTTGAGGCATAGACCCTGAATTTACGCTTATCATCTGCGCTAACCAGGTACTGTACAGTTTTTGTAATTAACTCATCAATAGCCTCATGGCTTGCATTTTCCTGAAAATCCTCCAGCCTCCATCGCCAGATTCCCTCCCCGGCAAGAACAGCAATTCTGCGCTGAAGATCCTCTCCAAACAATAATAATGGCTTTTCTGTAGGCAATTTTGCGATCTGCTGGTTCATCAGCAAGCTGGAAGGTCCTTTCAGGCCATAATTGCCAAAAGGTGTTAAAAGCGGGCCGAAATTACTGATCTTTGACCTGCTGCTTTCGCTGAGTGTAAAGGCATAAAAATCAGATTTAACAGATGCGGTAGCTTCCTGTATCATTCCGCTTGAATTAAGCGTAATTAAGCTTTGTGAGGCTGAAAAAGCAGGAATATTGCTCTGAGCACCCAACACATAAAGTATAGGCTTGGCAGCGCCCAACTTCAGTACATCCCTGGCATTATTACTGATTGAAGGCACCTGATGCAAAATAATCAGACCTGCTTCCTGAATTTCTGCCGGACTAACATCATGCACCATACGAACCTTCACTGAATAGTTCTTATTGATCTCGATGGATTGCCTGATTGCACTGATATCCGGATGAGGGGCATTGGCAATAATCAGGACATTCTTTCTCCCGTCAATAACCTCAACAAAAATGGTTTGAGTATTATTGATCAGGGATAACTCGTTTGAAAGGGCCGCAAGTTTGATTGTGTAGGATTGAACCCCTTTCTTTTCTGCGGGTAAGTTCAGTAAAATAGTTTGCCGGAATTCATTGGAATTGATCGTTACAGGCTTTGATATGAGAACCCCTGATTCTGTACTAACTGTAAGCATGGAGGTATTCCCTTCTGATTGATAAGCCTCAATGCTTAGCCCGATCTGAAACTGATTACCCAGATAAGCAATATTGTTGTAATTCACATTAGCGATCAGAAGATCTCGCTTTGCTATCGTATCACCCAATGCAATGGTATAAATCGGTGCTTTGAGATTCTTACTCTCATATTGAGGATTTGAGCCTCTGTTATAAATTCCGTCAGTTCCAATAATGACAGCACCAATATTGCGGTTGGAGAACTGATCATCGATCAGCTTAAAAACCGATGAAATATCCGTCAGAGAGCCATCATATCTTACATCAAGTCCGCTTTTAATTTCATTTGAAAAATTGAAAGTACGCAGCTCATAATCAGCCGAGAGATTCTTCTCAAGCTTTTTGAGCTGATCGTTATAGTTTTGCGTATTGAAATCTTTAGTTTTGGAGAGAAGGATTGAAGCTGAATTGTCCTGCGCAAGGATGATCAGTGGTTTCTCAACTGTGCGCTTAATTGTTTTGACGAGAGGAGAAAAAAGCAAAAATGCGATCGTAGCAATTGCAATGGCCCGGAGAGCAAACAGAAAATATCTCAGGTTTTTATGAAGATGTGCGGATGGTCTATATAAAAGATAGGCGTAAGCGATACCCAATCCCATGCAGGCAAGAAGCCATAAATAGCTTTCTGAAGTAAATTGAATTTGAAATAATAGCGGCATAGCTAATACAAATATGCCTTTTTAAATCTAAGCTTTCAATCTTTCATGAGATATTAATCGATCTCGAAATTAGCATTGACCACTGCAATTATCTCCTTTCTGATGGAACTGACATCATTCACACCATAATCAGAAATCAAATTTGAATTTTCTGGGGTGATCTGAAGAACTCCCATTCTGGCACTTTTAAGAGCCCCCAATTCCCGCCCGGTTGCTTCTGCTATCCGCTCACCGCGAATCATAGCATCTTTTGCTGCCGCCGCTTGAATCTCAATCTTTATATCTCCGATTTTGGTATAGTAATATTCTGGCTGATTAACCTGAAAATTAACTCCCCTTTCTACCAGTGAACTGATCTCAATAGACATCGCCTTAATCAATTGAACGTCAGAAGCTGAAATATCTATCGTTTGAGAAGCACTATATGACCTAACTCCCGTATTTTGGCCCTGCTGATTAAAAGAGTAGTTAGGAAATGAAGTGATGGTCTGTACATTAACCTTATCGCCGGCAAAACCCTTAGACTTAAAATATTCCATTAATATCGGTTTCTGAGCCTGTAGTAAACGATAGGCTTCTAATGCTGTAGTAGCCTCAACACTCAGAGTTCCACGCAATACCCCCAGATCAGAAACAATAACCTGTTTGGCAGAGCCTGTCACAGTAATCGTCTGGTTCTCACTTTTGATCTTACGCCAGGTTCCTGAAAAGATAAAAGGAGAGACGATCAGTGAAAACCCTAAGATGGCAAATGGGATGATGAAGCGATTGTTTATCATGATATTAATTTAAGCAATTAATTATAAACAAGATAATCAAAATCTGTACCAGATTTAAGCTAAAAGCAGAAAGCGCAAAGCTAAAAGCAGAAAGATGAAAGCCGAAAGATGAGAGCCGAAAGCTAAAAGCGGTAAACGTGAATGGAATGTTAATTGTTTATTCTCAACCCAATAGCTATCGGGTTTCCATTCTCCATTCTTAATTCTCAATTCTCCATTCTCAACTATTAAAGCATTCCCCCATCAACCGGTATAACCTGCCCTGTTATGTAAGAACTCATATCTGAGCCCAGAAACACACATAAATTTGCAACATCTTCAGTTTCTCCGGCACGCTTTAGAGGAATAGCCTGTGCCCAGCCCTCTACAACTTTAGGATCGAGTACTTCGGTCATTTCGGTTCTGATAAAACCAGGAGCAACTACATTTGAGCGGATATTTCTTGAGCCCAGTTCTTTGGCAACTGATTTAGAGAATCCAATAATGCCAGCCTTGGAAGCAGCATAATTAGCTTGTCCGGCATTCCCTTGTACACCTACAACTGAACTCATATTAATGAAAACACCTTTTCGGTTCTTCATCATGATCTTTGAAGCTGCCTTGGTTACGTTGAAAACAGATTTAAGGTTGACATTTAAAACTTCGTCCCAGTTCTCTTCAGTCATGCGCATCAATAAACCATCTTTGGTAATACCTGCATTGTTTACCACGATATCCAGACTGCCAAAATCAGCAACAATATCGTTGATCAGTTTCTCGGCCTCATCGAATTTTGAAGCATCAGAACGGTATCCTTTAACCTTCGTTCCAAAGCTTTGTAATTCCTTTTCCAAAGCCTCACCTTTCTCAACAGAAGAAAGGTAGGTAAATGCTACATCAGCACCATGTTCAGCGAATTTTTCAGCGATTTTGCGGCCAATTCCTTTTGAGGCACCGGTAATTAAGGCTATTTTTCCTTCGAGTAATTTCATAATCAATTATATAAAACGAAATTAGAATTTTTCCTAAAATAAATACACATTAACAAAAGGAGTTTTCCTTTTTAGATGCTCAGGAAATACGTTATACAGAAAGATCTTCTGCAGAAACAAACTTCATTGAAAGTGAATTGACGCAATGGCGTGTATTTTTCGGGGTTAATTTCTCCCCTTTAAAAACATGCCCCAAATGGCCGCCACAATTATTACACAAGATTTCTGTCCGATGCCCATCTCTGTCGGTCAATTTCTTCACTGCACCTTCTATTTCATCGT
>CAZTRY010000132.1:4604-7509 GCA_964616525.1 uncultured Sphingobacterium sp.
TCAAATTTATCTTCGGAACGGTATAAAGGGGCATAACACTGTCTGCAACAGTAAATTCCGGTTTTCTTATTATCCAGATATTCACCTGTGTAAGGTCTCTCAGTACCTTTATGCAGGATGATGTATTCTTCTTCGGGGGTTAATTTATTGTATTCCATTTAATACAAATATAAGGAGGCTCTTCGAAAGACTTTAAACAGAGTAGAGATATGACTTCATGTATACAATTTGAATGACATAAGAACTAAATCAGTAGTATCCTGGAAAAATTGAAATTATAGAAATAATGATCTTAATTATATCATTTAATTTTTCTCTTTTTCTTTTCCTGCAGCCCGCCCGGATGAACCCGTTCGGACGGGCAGAAAAGAAACAAAATGCCGCCGCTGCACCTGATGCTATTTAAGTTAATGCTTTGGCTTTGGCTTGGTCTGTGCCTACCGCACCAGCTGAGGCGGAAAAAAACGTTAACGGAGATTTTGTGCTAAGGCCAAAACCTATGAACAATCCTGTGATCATAGGTAAAAATACTGTAGGTTTTAAGTCAGTGAAAGCAGTATAAAAATTACTTCTGTACTGGACAACTGTAAAACTAAATAGTCTAATTCTTAGGGATTTGATAACAGATTTCCACTCTCGCGACGCCCATACCATAAAAGCCAAGCTCTTTTGCAGCAGCCTGCGAAACATCAATAATAAAGGCTTTGGTATGCGGACCGCGATCGTTTACCCTAACTTCTACTGTGCGGCCATTATTCAGATTGGTTACGGTCACCAAGGTTCCAAACGGTAGCTTAAGATGGGCCGCAGTCATTTTCTTATTACTGTATATTTCGCCATTGGAAGTACGACGGCCATGGAATTTGCTGGCATAATAAGTAGCCTTACCTCTGACCGTAATCAGGCTGTCATTTTGGAATATTTCTATTTTGACGCTATCGGTCTGAATTGTATCCTTCTGTAAATCTGTTTGTTGTGCCGAAACCGAAGCAATTGAAAAAAAGCTGAAGAATATAAAAAATAGTACTTTCATCTGCTTCTTAATTTGGTTAGTGAGTGCAAAGGTCGCCATTTTGATATGAAAGAGCAAATTCAACCGCTTTTAACCATTCTGAATTGATGTTAAAACATACCTGTTTAAATATTCACTGCTTCCCATCGGTATGAAATACACTATACAATTATTATAGCAAATATTTTTAACATAGAATGTTTTTGAAAGCGAATGACTGAGAAAGAGTCCTAATTTATTCTTATGAGCAAACAATCGACCGAAGTATTCATACCTGATGAAGTTGTGATGAATAAGATCTATTTGATACGGAATCAAAAGATTATGCTGGACAGAGATCTGGCTGAATTGTATGGAGTAAAGACTAAAGTCCTCAAACAAGCCGTCAGGCGTAATATTTCCCGGTTCCCTCAAGACTTTATGTTTGAGATGAACAAAGAAGAATTCGAAATTTGGAGGTCACAGATTGTGACCTCCAAAGAGGACCTGCAGGGGTTACGTTATATGCCATTCTGTTTCACAGAACAAGGGGTTACAATGATATCCTGCATACTGAACAGCGAAAGGGCTATTAACGTAAATATTCAGATCATCCGGATCTTTACCCGTTTCAGGCAAATGCTCAGTGATAATACAGAGATTAGACTGGAAATCGAAAAAATAAAAAACAAACTGAGTAATCACGATAAAAATATAGATATGGTGTTTCAATTTTTGGATGAATTATTGGATGAAAAGGTACAACCTGAATCTCCCAGAAAAGCGATCGGTTACGAAATAAGATCACAGGAGGAAGGTGATCAATAAAAATGATGCGAAGATTCTAAAAAAATATTTCTGCTCTTTGGTGTTTTCCAGAACCATGTATAATTTCTGGCATAAAAAAACCGGCCTCACAGCCGGTTTATATTTTACAAAGTAGTATAGAGTCTTGGTTCTTGGCTCCTGGTTCTTGAATCTTCCTATCCCAATTTCGCCAGTTCCTCAGCCATTGCTGCACCGATTTCGGCCGGAGATTCAACAACGCGAATACCGCATTCTCTCATGATTTTCATTTTCGCAGCTGCAGTATCATCGGCACCGCCAACAATTGCTCCTGCATGACCCATACGGCGTCCCGGAGGCGCTGTTTGACCGGCGATAAAGCCTACGACCGGTTTAGTACCATTTTCCTTGATCCAGTAAGCTGCTTCAGCTTCCATTCCGCCACCGATCTCACCGATCATTACAATACCTTTGGTCTCAGGATCATTCATCAACAGCATTACTGCCTCCTTAGTTGGTGTACCAATGATTGGATCTCCACCGATACCAATTGCAGTAGTAATTCCCAATCCTGCTTTAACAACCTGATCAACAGCTTCATAGGTTAAGGTTCCTGATTTAGAAACGATACCTACACCACCCTTTTTGAAGATAAATCCTGGCATAATACCAATTTTAGCTTCATCAGCGGTGATAATACCCGGGCAATTCGGACCGATCAGACGACAATCCTTATCTGCAATATATTCTTTAACCAGAATCATATCCTTTGTCGGGATACCTTCGGTAATACAAACAATAACTTTAATTCCTGCCTCGGCAGCTTCCATGATCGCGTCAGCAGCAAAAGCCGGCGGCACAAAAATAATGGATACATCGGCGCCTGTTTTATCAACGGCATCCTTAACAGTATTGAAAACCGGTCGGTCGAGATGACTTTGTCCTCCCTTTCCAGGAGTTACACCACCTACAACCTGTGTTCCATACTCTATCATCTGGGAAGCATGATAGGTTCCCTCATTACCTGTAAAGCCCTGAACTATTACTTTTGAATCTTTATTAACCAGTACACTCATTGAATATTTTTTTGTACAGCAAAGCTAAGAGAATCGCTCAGAATGTCAAAAA
>CAZTRY010000133.1:0-7475 GCA_964616525.1 uncultured Sphingobacterium sp.
CTGGATCCAAAATGTCCGCCATTTACTGAGACGGTATCAACAATAAACTGTCTTAATTCTGCGCAGATACGTTCAAGATCTTCTTCTTTAAATTTTTTTAAATCTGAAGGGTAATTGATCTGTTCAAGAAATTCGCCCGCCTTAACTTCCATTTAGGGTTTATAATTATAGTTCATGCAAAAATAATGTATTTGTTAAACATTTTTATTTTTTTGTACTGACATATATATTATGTTACTCTCATTACATTTGATTAGAATTATGAATGTAAATGACGCTTTCGAGATCAGACTACCTCAATTTGAGGGGCCTTTTGATTTGCTTTTATTCTTTATCGAAAGGGATGAACTCGACATACAGGATGTTCCGATAGCCAAAATCACCGATGATTTTCTAGACTATCTGCATCATATGAACTCATTAAACATTGAGGTGGCGAGCGAATTTATTTTTGTAGCAGCTACTTTGATGCGGATTAAGGCAAAAATGCTTTTACCACGTCCGGATCTTGATGATGAGGGGAATGAAATAGATCTGAAACGCGATCTCATACAGAAACTTATTGAGTATAAGAAGTTTAAACAACTTGCCGAGCAGTTCAAATTACTCGAACATGAGCGTTTTATGCAGGAAAAGCGGGGTAATATTTATGCTGATCTTCAGCAAATGGCATTAACTGCCGATCCCGGAGAGGAATTGGAGTCGTTTGACCTCTATAAGCTGATGATGACTTTTAATAAAGTTTTTCAACGAAGTTTGCAGCGTGATAATAAGCAGGAACATATTGTTGAGCAATATCCCTATAATATAGAGTCGCAGAAAAGGGCTATTGACAGGCTTCTGGCTATTAATAAGCGACTTGATTTCAAAGATATTGTGATAAATTCTGAGAATAAAGTCCATTTTGTTTACAATTTTATGGCATTGCTTGAAATGCTGCAACAGGATCTGATTTCAATACAAACAGGGATTGGATTTAATAATTTCTGGATTGAAGCAAAAACCGGTTCAATCAATTCTTAATTTGTATTTTTGCATTGCAATCTTTATAATATAACAATTCAAACAAACACCATTATACATCCATGAAGAGAGATAAACTTATTTTCAGCCTGATTGATGAGGAGCAAGAGCGTCAGGAGACCGGTCTAGAGTTAATAGCATCAGAAAATTTTGTAAGCAAGCAGGTTATGGAAGCCGCGGGCTCAGTACTTACCAATAAGTATGCCGAAGGCCTGCCGGGCAAAAGATATTATGGTGGATGTGAAGTAGTTGATGAGGTTGAAAATATTGCAATTGAACGTGCGAAGGAGCTTTTTAATGCAGGCTGGGTAAATGTTCAGCCACACTCTGGCGCACAGGCCAATGCAGCGGTACTCCTTGGACTTCTTAACGCAGGCGATAAAATTTTAGGATTTGACCTTTCTCATGGTGGACACCTTACCCACGGTTCCCCGGTCAATTTTTCAGGTAAACTATATAAACCTCATTTTTATGGTGTAGACCGTGAAACCGGACTTATCGATTATAAGAAACTTGAGCAAGTAGCTTTAAAAGAGAAGCCAAAAGTTATTATTTGTGGAGCTTCTGCTTATTCGCGCGACTGGGATTATAAATTCATCAGATCGGTTGCTGATCAGATCGGAGCATTGGTTATGGCTGATATTTCGCATCCTTCCGGCCTTATAGCCCGTGGTTTATTGAACGATCCGCTTCCACATTGCCATGTAGTCACTACAACCACCCATAAAACCCTGAGAGGTCCAAGAGGGGGTATGATCATGATGGGACAGGATTTTGAAAACCCAATGGGACTCAAAACACCCAAAGGAGAATTGAGAATGATGTCTTCGGTATTAGATATGGCTGTATTCCCGGGTACACAAGGCGGTCCATTGGAGCATATCATCGCAGCAAAGGCAATTGCATTTGGGGAAGCTTTGAGTGAGGGTTATATGAAGTATATCATTCAGGTAAAGAAAAATGCAGAAGCAATGGCAGCTGCCCTGGTAAACAGGGGTTATCAGCTTATATCTGGCGGGACTGATAACCACATGATGCTGATTGATCTTCGGAATAAGAATATCACAGGCCGGGATGCTGAAAATGCACTTGGTGAGGCTGCGATAACGGTCAATAAAAACATGGTTCCTTTTGATGATAAATCTCCATTTGTAACTTCTGGTATTAGGGTTGGTACAGCAGCTGTAAGTACAAGAGGCCTTAAGGAAAAACATATGGAAAAGATCGTTGAACTTATAGATGAGGTAATATCAAATCCGGATAGTGCTACGAATGCTAAGAAAGTACGCAAGAAGGTTAATGAGATGATGGGTAAACATCCTCTGTACAAATAAAAATAATACTATGCCTGATAGAGAAGTGGGGAATGGGATCGAAGATTCCAGAGTAAGTGCACTGGATAAATATCAGATTCTGGTTTCTATGCCGGAAAGTGAATTTGATTCCATCACGCGCCTGGCTGCATATTTGAGTAAAAAGCCCATTGCTACCATCAGTTTTCTGGATGGGGAGTATCAGTTCATTAAATCCCGGGCAGGGTTCAGTACTGAGATATCTTCTGTTGAGGATTCTATTTGTCAGTTTGCTATTAAAGGATCAGAGCTTCTTGAGATAAATGATACCCTGGAAGATGCCAGAACACGAGGCATGAAATGTGTTACCGGCGGATCGAAGATCAGGTTCTATGCCGGTGTCCCAATAGTAAATCCTGAGGGATATGTTTTGGGTTCCTTATGTGTAATGGATGTGGTACCCGGAGCTCTGGATGAACAGCAAAGAGAGGGCCTGAAGATCCTAGCAGATCAGGTCATGACTCATCTGGAGGTAAAATATCAAAATGGGGTTCTAAATGATCTGATTCAGAAATACGAAGAAATCAGTACGATTTTTAACAGCTCAGCTGAACTGCATTGTATTTTAGATCGCAATGGAACCATTGAACTAATGAACAATATTGTTGAGCGACTTCTTGGCTACTCAATGGAAGAGGTTATTGGTCGTTCAATCTGGGAATTCTTTTATGAAGATGATATTCTGGCAATGGTTCCTCAACTCGAGGGGGGGCTGGCAAGCGGACAAAAAAGTTTTGAGCTGGAGGGCAGGATTAAATTAAAGGATGGCTCAACCAAATGGATGGGTTGGTCTATTGCAGTCAGGAATCAGAAGTGGTTCGCAAATGGCCGTGATATCAGTGATAAGAAGAAAATGGTCGAAGAACTCGAGCAATTATCACTTGTTGCAAATAAGGTTAACAACGGCGTGATCATCAGTGATAACAATAGCAATGTGATCTGGGCGAACGAAGCTTCAACGGAAATTACAGGATATAGTCTCGATGATCTGAAAGGCCGCAAACTGGGCGATGTTTTAAAAGGAAAGGAAACGGATACCGAAGTAATTCTGAATGCACGGGAGTTAACAAAAAGTAAACGGTCTTTTTCAGTTGATCTGCTTGCATACCGAAAGGATGGCACACCAATTTGGTTATCTATTCTGAATTCAGTTATTCTGGATAAGGATGGGAACATAGACAAGGAAGTAGAGGTAATCATTGATATTACTGCCAGAAAGAAATCAGAACTGGAGCTTGAAATTTTATCCATGGTTGCCAGTAAATCGGCAAGTGGTATTGCAATCAGGGATGCTAAAGGCAGAGTTACCTGGGTTAATGCTGCACTTGAAAATATGCTTGGGTATAATTTTAGTGAGATTGAAGGAAGGCGTTTTAATGAGATTGTTGTCGGTGAGGATACCTCAAAGCATACTCTTGAAATTGCGGAAGATGCAATTAGGGCAAAAAAACCATATAATATTGACCTGCTGATTTATAAAAAAGACCATTCCCCTATATGGGTCAATGCAGCTACCACACCTATTCTAAATGAAAAGGGTGAAATTGAGCGACAGGTTGAGATTATCAATGATATTACAGAGCGCAAATTTGCAGAAGATCAGCTCACATTGCTCTCACTTGTTGCAAGTAAGACCATTAATGGAGTAGCGATAAGTGGCAGTGATGGCAAGATCAAATGGATAAACCAGTCGCTTGAGGATTTAACCGGGTATTCACTGGAGGAGTTTCAGAACACCCGCCCGGGAGATTTGCTCGCTGGTGAGGGAACAGACATGGAATTGCTGAAGAAGGCCAGACAACAGGCAGCGGATTGCATACCATCAAATATTGAGTTACTCAGTTATAAAAAGGATGGCACTCGTATCTGGCTTTCCATTTCAAACACTCCTACATTTAATGCAGATGGAAGTCTTGACCAGCAGGTTGAGATTATTAATGATATCTCAGAAAGAAAACTGGCTGAACAGGAACTGATCAAAACCCGGGAAGAAGCCCTGCAGTTAAGTAAGGCTAAGGAGACATTTCTTTCTGTGATGAGTCATGAAATCAGAACTCCTCTGAATGCTGTGATTGGAATGTCGTATATTCTGATGGATGATAATCCGACAGAATCGCAAATTGAAAATCTGAAGATATTGGGATTTTCTGCTCAGAATCTCCTTAATCTGATTAATGATATTTTGGATTTTACTAAAATCCAGACCGGAAATATGGTTCTTGAGAGTGTTGACGTTAATCTGAAAGAGCTCGTTGCCCAGACCCTGAATTCTCTACAATTCAAGACCGCTGAAAAGCATGTTGCATTAAAATCAGAGATTGATTATCGTATTCCTGCGAATGTTATAGGCGATAATACACGTTTATACCAGATTCTGATCAATCTTTTAGGTAATGCTGTTAAATTTACAGAAAAGGGAGAGGTCAAACTAAAACTCGATCTCATCGAAGAAAACAGGAAATCTGTAAAAGTGCGTTTTGAAGTCTCGGATACAGGTATTGGAATTCCTGCCGATAAGATTGATGATATTTTCAATTCCTATACTCAGGCGAGTACCGATACTACCAGAAAATATGGGGGTACCGGACTTGGTTTAGCGATAACAAAGAGTCTTATAGAACTTCATAATTCGAAAATAAGTGTTAAAAGTGAAATAGGTAAGGGTTCAGCTTTCAGCTTTATTATTCAGTTTGACCGTTCTACAACATCCGCTGTCAGCATTGATAACAAAACCCCGCTGCAACAATTAAGCGGACGTGTACTGGTAGTCGATGATAATGAAATCAATCGTTTACTTGCCAGTAAAGTAATCACTAAATGGGGATTAAGTGTAGACTTTGCAGAGAATGGAAAGACTGCACTTAAAATGGTGCAGGAGAATAAGTACGATTTAGTTCTGATGGATCTTCACATGCCGGTGATGGATGGTATGGAGGCCTCCAGAGCAATCAGGAAAATGGGTGGTTATTATGCTGCAGTTCCTATCATCGCTCTGACTGCTTCGCTTTTCGCCCATGAACTCGAAACCATCACAGAATGCGGAATGGACGGATTTGTAATAAAACCATTTGTGCCTAATGATCTGTATAGTAAGATCAGACCATATCTCAATGTTAAATCTTAGTTATAAAAGAAAAAGCCGATGCCTTTGGCAATCAGCTTTTTCAATCTAAATTAACGCTCTCGACTATTTCTACGGAGCAGGGTTTTATAGGTTTCAATAAATTTCAAATTTTTATTCAACAGACTCGTCTGAATGAAATTTCTCAGTCTTGCCAGTACCTCCCATCATTTCGATGTATGGAAAAAATCGTTGGATTTAGGAATATTATCACTGCGAAGAGAAATCCCCTGATCAAAAGTACAGCCTCAAATCAGCGGATTTCTCCACACTGCAAACTCCAACAATAAGAAGATGATACCGTGTGTTCGATGACGGATCCTTATCTTGTCATTCAGCATAGGCCAGGGTGCAAATGCTGATCTTAAGTCCTTCAATTTTTAACAATTCATTGCTGCAGGCTTCCACTGTAGCACCTGTGGTCATTACGTCGTCAACAAGGATTATGTGTTTCTGAATCAGCTCTGAGGGGCTTTTGATAACAAAGGCATCTTTCAGATTCTCATACCTTGCAAATCTTGATTTTTTGGTTTGGGATTCGGTGTTTTCTGCCCTGACCAAATGTTGTGTACTTAAAGGTAGTTTTAGAACCGAGGCCAAACCTTTGGATATTTCTTCACTTTGGTTATAGCCTCTTTTTTTCAATTTTAGGGGGTGCAAAGGTACGGGTATGATTATATCTGCGTTTTTCAAGGTTTCAGACCTGAACAGTTGCCAGGCGTAAAGTTCACCCATTTTGATTCCCACTTCCGGCTTCTTGTTGTATTTTAACTGGTGCATTAGATTCTGAACCCTGTTCCCCTTCTGAAAATATACAAAGGCCATGGCTTGCTCAAATTTAAATCTGCCCCAAAGTTGCTTTGCCATCTTATTTTCAAGATCAATATGAAAATTTGTACGGGGTAGATTATAGACACAATTTGTGCAGATTATCTTTTCGTTCCTGAAGAGGTTTTGTCCGCATGCTGAACAGAGTTCGGGGAAGAACAGACATAAAAGATCATCGAAATAAGTCAGAAACCTCTTCATTCGATTAAGGTACAAGGCTTTCGTAATGAAAGGAAGATGGTGTGTGTGATGGCTTAGGGAATGGTGAAACCAGACCGGTTAAATTGAATTGTACTTAATGAAATTTACTTCTCAAAGTGATGAAATCCTTCGTCGCCTCTCATTATCAAAAACTGAGAAATTCCGTTCGATCCGCCCCGGTGGGATGACAGGTGTTACAAATGCTCATTCCTGTCATCGGCAAATTAAAAAGTGGACAAATCAGCCAACCCGATAGCTATAGGGTTGCTGATTTGCTCATCACTAGTGTCCGGGTAAAAACACATTCAATAATTCTTTATTGAAAATCGTCCGCTCATGCCGCGGAAGAGGGCACTTACTTTTCCCTTCAGCTGGAAAAGTAAGCAAAAGAGCCGCGGCTTCCCGGTATTTGTTGCAAATCCACACTTTATCCTTTCGGTGTAATCCAAGCCGTGGCTAAGTTCGTGCAAGATTTGAATGATTCTGCTACACTTCTCCGGATTACTTGACTGCAGTGATTTATGAAAGGTAATGTAAGGATAAAGCGCGCCTTTACTGCCAAATCCCAGGAGGCCGATCCTCCCTACTAGCAAGGACAGTAATATATTTTCTATTGTAACCCAACAGCACAGTCCAAAAACCGTTGATAACAGATAAACGGTTCCGAAGGACGATTTAAGACCAAGTGCCAGAAAGATCAAAAAAAGAGGCAGTTTCTTTCAAAAATCACTTCCGAGCATTAGATTTTGGGATCATATGAGGAAAACCTCCATATTTCACAATCCCCCAAAAGCAGCGATCACTTTTTTTGATGTGCGGGGTCTTGTGACCAAGGCACCTAGGGATTGAAAAGGGCTTTTGTTTCTTTTGGCCTTCAAACCTGAGCCGCCCTTTAGCGGCGAAAGCATGAACACCTATAAAACAATAAAAACCAGTGAATAACAATTGGC
>CAZTRY010000134.1:0-4332 GCA_964616525.1 uncultured Sphingobacterium sp.
TCCATCAACTTCATATTCCATCCGCCAGTTGGCCGCCTTTTCAATGGAATTTACATCTCCATTCCCAAAAATTGGGATTTTAATTCTTGGGTTTCTTTTGATCTCCCGAATCAGTGTCCAGTCGGCTTCACCCTTATACATTTGGGCCCGGGTACGACCATGAATTGTAAGTGCCTGAATACCAATATCCTGTAAACGTTCAGCAACCTCATATACATTTTTGGTATTGTCATCCCAGCCAAGGCGGGTTTTGACAGTTACCGGAAGATGGGTGGCATTGACCACAGCCTTTGTCATTTCAACCATCCTGTCTATATCCTGCAATAAACTTGCTCCGGCGCCGCGGCATGCTACGTTTTTTACAGGGCAACCATAATTTATATCGATCAGATCAGGATTTGCTAAGGTTGCAATCCGTGTTGCCTCTGCCATACTTTCAATCTCACTTCCGAAAATCTGAATTCCAATAGGGCGCTCATATTCGAATATATCGAGTTTTGCCCTGCTTTTGGCGGCATCACGTATCAGTCCCTCTGAAGAAATAAACTCAGTATACATCATATCCACCCCATTTTGCTTACAAACGAAACGGAATGGAGGATCACTCACATCTTCCATAGGTGCCAGCAACAGCGGGAATTCCCCTAAATCTATATTTCCTATCTTTACAGACATTAGCTATATTTCAACTTTGTATTTTCTAATTCTAAAGTGCAAAATTACAAATAATAAATAAGCATGTTCAAAACAGCGTCAGCAGAGCGTAATCCTTTCAGTTCATTAATCCTTTTACTCCTCCTTATTTTTGCAGGGGCTGTGCTTTTTACAGGTATTGCTTTCACAATCGGCATTTCAATTTACGGTGCCGAAGCCATGCATCAGCTTTCTGAAGGGGATTCGAGCAACCTTGATTTTATCAAGATGATTCAGATTATATCATCCACAGGAATGTTTGTTATACCAGCCCTGATTTATGCGAAGCTTCAAAACAAGGACTGGCTTGGATACCTTAAAATTATACCCATTCCGGCCTATCTGGCTTTGCTTACTATTGTGATAATGTTTTCTGCAAGTCCGGCACTGGAATATATTGTGCAGCTGAATAAGGGAATGAAACTTCCCGATTTCCTTAAAGAGGCAGAAGCATGGATGCTGGAGCAGGAAATGAAGATGGAGCTGATGACAAAACAGCTCATAGTAATGAACTCTATTCCGGCATTACTTGTTAATTTAATCATGCTTGCAATTATCCCTGCTTTTGGTGAAGAGCTAATTTTCAGGGGCGGATTTCAGCAGATTTTTACCCGATGGTTCGGCAATTATCATGTCGCTATCTGGCTGACTGCAATTATTTTTAGTTCAATACATTTTCAGTTTTATGGATTTTTTCCAAGAATGTTTCTGGGTGCCTTGTTTGGTTACCTTCTGGTTTGGGGCGGCAGTCTATGGCTTCCAATTCTTGGTCATTTTCTAAATAATGCCCTGGCGGTTTTTACTGCCTACTGGTATCAACAGCAAGGGCAATCAATTGATAAAATGTTTGAAGCTGAACCCTCAAGTCCCGTTCAGGTCATCCTCAGTTTAATTTTATTTATTATCTCAATCAGTTATTTTTATAGGTATACACGAAAATTAAACGAAATTAACAGCGAAAGTGCGGATGGAAGCGGGCTGGGTTAAAATTTATACATCAGCTGATTTTTTTAAATCAGAACTTGTCAGGCAGGTCTTAACTGATCACGAAATTGAGGCAATAATAATGAATAAGCAGGGCTTTCCATACCGGATTGGAGAGGTTGAAGTTTATATACATGAGGATGATTTTCAAAAAGCACTGGAAATCATAATAAAAAATGAGTTGTAAATGAAAACAAGAGCGATAACAGCATTTTTCTTTGTGGCAGTGATGCTTGCTTCACTTCTTCTTGGTGCTTATGCCTTTACTGTGTTTTTCCTGCTGCTGAGCTTGTTCAGTACTGAGGAGTTTTACAAACTTGTACGTGCTGATGGTCTTAAACCTCATAGTTTATGGGGCTGGATCCTGGTTATTAGTATTTATGTACCACTCAGTTTATATTTTCTGCGGGATGCACCTCCAGAAGTACTTCTTATTTGTGTTCCATTTTTTGTATTAATAATAATCGCCGAGCTTTACCGGGATCTGAAAAATCCATTTCACAATATTGCGTATACTATATTCGGAGTATTATTTGCGGCAATTCCCTTTTGTTTTTTTTATGCCCTAGGTTTTACGGAAGGAGAATATTCCTGGCATTTACCACTTGCTTTTCTGATTATGCTCTGGGCCAGTGATACCGGAGCTTATCTTTTTGGCATCACATTGGGAAAGAACAGATTATTTGAAAGACATTCTCCAAAAAAGAGTTGGGAAGGATTTGCAGGAGGTTTGTTATGTAGCTTGCTTTCAGGTTATATTTTAAGTATTTATTTTACAGAGTTGCCATTAGTCCATTGGCTTATTGTTTCTGTAATCATTGTAGGTTCAGGTACACTGGGTGATCTTTCTGAATCAATGCTCAAAAGAAGTCTGTCGACAAAGGATTCCGGATCCTTTTTACCAGGGCATGGCGGTCTGCTGGATCGTTTTGATGGATTATTACTCGCCGCCCCTCTCGTATTTGTATATTTGTCTTTCGTAAAGATTTTCTGAACCTGTTTTGAAAGCCTTGCTCTGCTAAGGTGCTATGGTAAAATATTGGAACGATTTTTATTATTATAGGCTATAAATAGTATTAATTGGAAAGAGAGAATAATACACCGAATGAGTCCATGACTGATAATGAGGTAATAAAAGACCCTTCATTACGGTATATGGCTATTGGGCTTGGTATAATCATACTGGTCATGGGTTATCTTACACTTTATGTAGATGATGCCAGTTCCTTTTTTTCCAATAAAAAGGAAGAGGTAGTGACCGTTATTGACGACAATAATTCGGATGTTCTGGTCGAGAACTCTAGCATGAGTGATGAACAGGTACGAAGCTCATTGATTAAGTTTATTGAAGCTTTTTATAACGATCAAAGGAAGGGATATTTTGATCCACCGAGTTATTTTTCGCCCATTACCAGAACCTATTATAACTATCATAACCTGACTTACAAGCGCCTGAAAGAAGTTCATGAAAAGCGAATGTCTGATCTACGGAATTACAATCTCACCTGGATTGTTTCCAGCCTGGATTACGATCGCAATAACAATGAACTGCTCGCAACCTACTGGGCAAAAGTAAGTTATCTGCAGCCTTCCCGAAATGCTGAAGTTTCGGGCGACATAAAATTTGAATTGGCGGTGAATGAGGAAGGGAAAATCATGTCGCTCAGGGAAGCAGAAATTAAGAATCTCGTGATGACCTCCCTTAATTCTTACGCTGACAGTATAATCAAAAATGAAACTGATTATAGCCAGGCATCTACTGTTCCAGAAAAAGTTGCAGAACCTTTACCGGAACCTCTTGAAAACTCAAATTCTGAAGCACGTTATGAGGGAAAATTATATGATCTGGCCAGTGTTGAGCTCGCACCCGAATTTCAGGGAGGGCAGTCGGCATTGGGCAGGTATCTTGGATCCAGATTACGTTATCCAGCAGTTGCCCGTCAAAACAAAATTCAGGGCAAGGTCTATATAGGCTTTGTTGTTGAAAAGAATGGTAGCCTTGCTGATTTTAAGGTAGTTAGAGGTATAGGCAGTGGTTGCGATGAGGAAGCTATTCGTGTGCTCAGGTCTTCTCCAGCCTGGAAGCCGGGTATGGCAAACGGAAAACCTGTAAGAACTTCCTATGTTCTGCCAATAACTTTTATGCTGGGGAATTAACAGCATCCAATCCTGCCAGTTCCTGAAGTAATTCGATTGCCATATCCAGGGTAGATACATGTTCGATTGCCATCCGAAGAGTGTTTTTAACCTCTTTAAGGTTACTTATCCGGGGATGAGCCTGTAAAAATTCGAGTACACGTCCGAACTGCGTCGTCTCAAAGTAAGGGGATTGTTTGTTAGCAATGAAATAGCCCCTTAACACGCCTTTTTTGAAACTTATTTTTTCAAAGCCAATCATTTTTCCCAGGTATTGCAGTCGCCAGGTATTGATCAGTTCAATTACCTGGTTCGGAACAGGTCCAAAACGATCGGCAAGTTTTTGCCTGAAATCATCGAGAGCCATTTCGTTCTCTATGTTTGAAAGCTCGGTGTATAAATTATATCGTTCAGCAATATTAGTAACATATTCATCCGGAATCATCACCTCCAAATCCGTATCTACATGAGTAAATGAAATGAATGGCCTTGGTTTCTCGTCACTGAAGAGATTTTTGA
>CAZTRY010000134.1:4432-7325 GCA_964616525.1 uncultured Sphingobacterium sp.
ACATGAGTAAATGAAATGAATGGCCTTGGTTTCTCGTCACTGAAGAGATTTTTGAATTCATCATCCTTTAATTCCTGAATGGCTTCATCCAGAATTTTATGGTACATCTCAAAGCCTATTTCTGCAATGAATCCGCTTTGTTCGGCACCCAGCAGGTTTCCGCTTCCGCGGATATCCAGATCGCGCATTGCCACATTAAAACCGCTTCCCAGATCAGAGAACTCTTCAATGGCACTGAGACGTTTTCTTGCTTCACTTGTGAGGGTAGATAGCGGCGGACTCAATAAATAACAGAATGCCTTTTTATTTGAGCGGCCCACACGTCCGCGCATCTGATGTAAATCACTCAAGCCAAACATATGCGCATGATTGATCAGAATAGTATTTGCGTTCGCAATATCCAGTCCGGCCTCAATTATTGTAGTAGCTACAAGAACGTCATAATCGCCCCCAACGAATTTGAGCATCACATCTTCCAGTGCATCCCCTTCCAGTTGTCCGTGGGCAATACCAATTCTGGCTTTCGGAACCAGGGTGTTGATCAAACCTCCCAGCTGCATCAAATCCTGCACCCGGTTATGGATGAAGAATACTTGCCCACCACGGTTTATTTCATACTCTACAGCTTCTTTGATCAGTTTTTCATTGAATACATGCAGTTCTGTCAGAACAGGCTGGCGGTTTGGTGGTGGGGTGCTGATAATACTCAGATCCCGGGCACCCATCAGCGAAAAATGCAGGGTTCTTGGAATTGGGGTCGCAGTCAGTGTGAGGGTATCAACATTTGCCCTGAACTGCTTCAATTTCTCCTTCACACTTACACCAAATTTTTGCTCTTCATCAATAATCAAGAGTCCGAGGTCTTTAAATTTCACGTCCTTACTCACGATGCGGTGGGTGCCAATGATAATATCAATCTTACCTTCAGCAAGTTTTTGAAGAGACTCTTTAACCTGTTTTGCCGATTTAAACCGGTTTATATAATCAATAGAGCAAGGAAAATCACTCAGCCGGGATTGAAATGTTTTAAAATGCTGCAATGCCAGAATGGTTGTTGGCACTAAAATAGCAACCTGTTTGCTATCGGTTACCGCTTTAAATGCAGCCCGGATTGCTATTTCTGTTTTACCAAAACCAACATCACCGCAAACCAGTCTATCCATAGGATGTGCTGATTCCATGTCTTTCTTTACATCGGCTGTGGCTTTAACCTGATCGGGCGTATCTTCATAAATGAAGGATGCTTCGAGCTCGGTTTGTAAGTAAGTATCTGGCGAAAATGCTGTTCCTGTTTGTGCCTTTCTGATTGCATAGAGCTTAATCAGGTCGCGGGCAATATCCTTAACTTTTTTTTTAGTTGTTTTTTTAAGCTTCTCCCAGGTATCTGTACCAAGTTTATTCATTTTGGGTACAGTACCTTCTTTACCTGAGTACTTGGAGATGCGGTTCAGGGAGTTGATGTTGACATATAACAAGTCATTATCAGCATAAACCAGGCGGATCATTTCTTGTGATCTGCCATTAACATCTACCTTTTCAAGCCCCGCATATTTACCGATTCCATGATCAATATGGGTGATGAAATCTCCCGGCTTCAACTCACGCAATTCTTTGAGTGTAATTGCCTGATTGCGGATATAGCCTTTCTTTAATTTGTATTTATAATAACGATCAAAGATCTGATGATCGGTATAGCAAACCAGTTTTTGGGCATAATCAATAAAGCCTTCTCTCAGGGAAAGATGAACCGGACTAAACTTTACACCGGCATTCAGATCCTCAAAAATGCTGTACAGACGCTCAATCTGTTTAGTCGAGTCGGTGAATATGAGATTTTCGAGACCCGATTTTTCGTTTTCTTTAAAATTATGGATCAGCAGGCTGAAATCCTTGTTAAAAGAAGGCTGGGGTTTGATATCAAAATGTACAGTCTCATCAGCCTGATAATAGAACTGTTTGCCAAATTCCAGAATATCAAAATCACGAAGCTGATCAGCAAGCAGTTTTTCATCTGTGAAATTAAATTTGGGATCAATCCAATGCGGGTTTTGCTGCCTATCCTCATGAGAAAGTGCTTTCCAGTATTCTACAGCCTTTTTATAACCGCTTTTGACAACATCAAAAGTAAACTCTACATCTTTAAACCAAACAATGGTATCCTGATCAATGTATTCAAGAAGGGAAATATTGTGGTCGGTAAGGAATTTTGATTGTACATTGGGAACCACCGTGATGCTTTTAACCTGCTCCACAGATAATTGATCTTCAATTTCAAAAGTCCGGATACTCTCGATATAATCGGCAAAGAATTCAATCCGGTATGGAAGATCATGAGAGAAAGAAAAGATATCAACTATTCCTCCCCGGATAGAAAATTGCCCCGGCTCATAAACAAAATCAACCCGCTCAAAATCATATTCAATAAGAAATTCATTGATAAAATCGATGCTTAGCTTGTTTCCTACAGCAATTTCGAGTGTGTTTTTTTCGAGAGCAGAGCGATCTATTACTTTTTCGGCCAGAGCTTCCGGATAGGTAACTATAATTTTCCCGTATTCAGAAGAATGGTTGAGTTCATTTAAAACTTCAGCCCTTTGAAGCACATTACTGCTGTCGATGAGGGTAAATTCAAAGGATTTTCGGAATGAGGATGGGAAAAAGAGAATTTCTTTTTCTAACAGATTTTCAAGATCACTCAGAAAATAGGCTGCTTCTTCACGTTCGGGAAGAACAAAAATCATGTGCCTGTGCAACAGAAAATACAAAGCTAACGCAAGGACTGAATCGCTTGATCCAACCAGACCTCTTAAATGGACCCGACCTTTTTTTCTTTTATTGAGGGTTTCTGCCAGAATGGCAACCCGGGGGTCCGATTTATACTGATTTATAATAT
>CAZTRY010000135.1:0-7284 GCA_964616525.1 uncultured Sphingobacterium sp.
AAATTAATAAATAGAGAGAAACCCACACCCATGCTCCAATGAGCTCATAGAAGCTAATAATAGGTGCAGGACGATTTTGGATTTGTTTGGAATTTATGATTGAAAAAATGCTCGCACATAATGCACTTAATAAGCCACTGATTATACCAACTGAATACCGTGATTCAAACTTGAAAATCATATAGATTCCCGAGATGATCATCAAGCCGGTGAAAATTTCGAGGGCAGATATTTTTTGTCTTTTTAACAGGGGTTCTAAAATTGCAGTGAACAGGGTTAGGGAGGAAAGACTGACCAAAGCAACCGAAACAGTGGACAGTTTGATTGATTGAAAGAACAGAATCCAGTGCGCCGCTACAATTGCTCCGGTAAAGAATAATTTCAAAAAGGTTTCTTTGGATACCCTTATGGATATTTTCTTAAAAAGGAAATACCCGTACAAACTAATAAAGGCTATCAAAACCCTGTACCAAACGAGGTGTGCGGCTTCGATGGAGATCAAAGCGCCCAGGATTCCTGTAAATCCCCATACAAAGACTGTGATGTGTAGAATGACCAGATTTTTACTGATCTCAGGTTTTTGAAAAGGCATGATGGCTTATTTTGGTGCTTTCATCAGTAAATAGATGCCCAGAATTCCAAAAACTATATTGGGGATTAAAACGGCAATTAAAGGTGGTAATCCTCCTTTTAAGGCAAACATGCTTGAGAATCTGATGAACAGGATATAGGTGAAGCTTAAAAATATTCCTATACCAAGTGGAAGGCCAACTCCACCACGTACCTTTCGTGATGAAAGTGAAACGCCCATTAAGGTTAGAACAAATGCCGACAGGGGGTACACAAAACGCTGGTATTTTTCAAGTTTTAAATCCGCCATCACGCCGGTGCCGCGTATTTCTTCCTTCTTAATACGATCATTTAACTCGCCCATATTCATCGCCTGGTAAATATTATCATAAATTTCAAAGTCTTTCGGCCGCATGTCCAGTGTGGTATCCATTTGTAAACCTGAAGTCATAGACTCCCTCAAGCCATCAATTTTCCGGATGGAATAGTTTTCAATTTTCCATTTTGTTTTCACTGAATCCCAGCTTATCCTGTCGGCAACGAGCTTTTCTTTCAGATCCATCCCTGAAAATTTTTCCAGTGTGAATTTATAACCGGTTTTTAAATTATTATCGAAATTTTCAATGTATACAAGCGTGTTTTTATCAATCTGCATATGGGTATACATCTTCGAATTATCTGATTTCGGATTCACATACACATTCTCAAAATCAATCTTCAGACGGTTGGTTTCAGGAATGATGAAAAGGTTAAAGATTAGTGTAACTAAGAAAATAACTGTAGAGGAGATCAGGTAAGGCCATAAAAATCGTTTAAAACTGACCCCGCTGCTCAGTATCGGAACAATTTCTGTTTGATCGGCCATTTTAGCCGTAAAGAAAATAACAGCTATGAAATTGATTAAGGGAGATAGAAAATTGAGATAAAATGGGATAAAGCCGACATAATAACTGAAAATAATCTCCTTCATTGGTGCCTGATGTTTTAAAAAGTCATCAAGTTTTTCGGAGACATCGAAAATTACAATAATCACAGTGAAAATGGTCAGGGTAAAGGCAAATGTCCCCAGATATTTCTTTATGATGTACCAGTCGATAATTCCAATCATATTCTAATTCTATAAGCGTTGCGCTAATTGAACGACCATCTTGTTTTTCCAATCGTAAAAATCACCGGCTATAATTTTCTCTCTGGCCTCATTCACCAGCCATAAATAAAAATGCAGATTATGCAGGGTTGCGATCTGAGCACCAAGTATCTCTTTTGAATGAGCCAGATGTCTAAGATACGCCTTTGAATAATTTCTGTCTGCAAAAAGATCACTATCTTCTTCCAATGGAGAGAAATCGTTCTTCCAGCGTTCATTTCGGATATTGATAATGCCATTTTTAGTGAATAACATCCCATTTCTGGCGTTTCGTGTTGGCATTACACAGTCGAACATATCTATTCCCAATGCAATATTTTCGAGGATATTGACAGGAGTACCTACTCCCATAAGGTAGCGTGGCTTGTCTTTTGGAAGGATATCGGTAACAATATCGGTCATTTCATACATTTCTTCAGCCGGTTCTCCAACTGAGAGTCCGCCGATTGCGTTTCCCTCCCTTTCAAAAGATGCTATAACTTCTGCAGATTGCTTGCGGAGATCTTTATAGACAGATCCCTGAACAATTGGAAAGAGGGTTTGACCAAATCCATATAGGGGATTAGTCGTGTCAAAACGTTCGCAGCAGCGCTTCAGCCAACGATGAGTCATTTCCATAGAGCGACGGGCATAGCCATATTCGCAGGGATAGGGAGTACATTCATCAAAGGCCATGATAATATCAGCACCAATAATCCTTTGGGTATCCATTACTGATTCGGGAGTAAAAAGATGTTTTGAACCATCAATATGTGATCTGAAGGTCACACCTTCCTCCTTAATCTTCCGTACTCCCGAGAGAGAATAAACCTGATAACCGCCACTATCAGTCAGAAGTGGTTTATTCCATCCATTAAATTTATGCAAGCCCCCAGCGAGCTGAAGGGTTTCCAGACCCGGCCTGAGGTATAAATGGTAGGTGTTACCAAGTATAATCTGAGCCTTAATATCTTCTGAAAGTTCATGCTGGTGCACGGCCTTAACTGAACCTGCAGTACCCACAGGCATAAAAATAGGGGTTTTGATGATGCCATGGTCTGTACTGATTTCACCTGCCCGTGCTTTTGAATTTTTATCCGAGGCCTTTAATTTAAATTTCATTCAATTCCAAAATATCAGCCGCAAAAATAGCAAAATATAAACTGTAGCCGGGGAGAGCCTGAATTATGCCAGGATTATTTCTTTTATTTTGCAAACTATAACAATAGTTAGCCGAAAAATTAGAAATTTACCCCTGTTTAAAGCTCATTCTAAGGCGTGGATTATTTAGTTATTTCGATTTCAATTTCCCTACTGATATGTTTGGTCCTGCAATTATATTATACTCTTGCAATTCATAGAAAATTAGCGGTTTATAAAGGTTATGAGACAAATAACCAGATTTTGGAACCGGTATCGGTCATCATTTGTGCAAAAAATGAGCTGCAGAATTTAAAACAGAATCTCTTGCCATTCCTGGAACAGGATTACCCTGATTTTGAGGTAGTAATTGTTAATGACTGTTCAAATGACGGTTCCGACTGGTTTTTACGGGACTTATCTTTACAGCATAAAAACCTTAAAATCGTTACAATAAATGATCATCCCCGTTTTAAGCACGGAAAGAAGTTTGCAGTAACCCTCGGAATAAAGGCAGCAAAAAATGAAAATCTTGTCTTTACTGATGCAGATTGCAGACCCGCATCAAACCAATGGTTAAAATGTATTCAGCGAAATTTCAATGAGCACACTGAAATTGTGCTGGCTTATTCACCTTATGAATTTAAAGGGGGACTGCTTAACCGCATTATCCGTTATGAAACGTTTATTACCGCCCTTAACTATCTTTCATATGCTTTAAAGGGGAATCCTTATATGGGTGTAGGCAGAAATATGGCTTACAAGAAATCGCTGTTTTTCAAGGGAAAGGGCTTTGCATCACACATGCATATATTATCGGGAGATGATGACCTGTTTGTAAATCAGAACGCCAGCAGTACCAATACGAGGATTGAAATCGATCCTGATTCCCATATCTGGTCTGAACCTAAAAGTTCATTTTCCAGCTATTTTTCGCAGAAATTTCGTCATCAGTCAGCCGGAAAAGCCTACAAAAGCAGTCATAAAAAAATGCTGGGAGTGCAGGTAATATCTGGTTTCCTGTTTTATTTATTTCTAATTGCCTTAATACTTATTAAGGCAGATTGGTGGATTATTGCTGCATTTTATTTTATCAGGTTTTTGGCACAAATTCTGGTCTATATCCCTGTTTTAAAGAAATTAAAGTATATTGATCTGATTTGGTGGGTACCGGTATTTGATTTCATTTATTACTTTTATATAGTGCTTTTAAACTTTATAGCCATATTCAGGAAGAGGGTTGAATGGAAATAAATCCTAACTTTTCGGCAAATGCCAAAAACGATTTTATGCTGGTCATCAGAGCAAAGGATGGGGATCAGAAGGCTTATGCCGAATTAATGCAGCGATACAAGGATTCTATCTTCTTTATGGCCCTTAAAATGGTTAACAATAAGGATGATGCGATGGATCTTACAGTTGAAACATTTGGGAAAGCCTTCGAGAATATTGAGAAATATAAACCTGATTTTGCTTTTAGTACCTGGTTATTCAGAATTGCAACTAATAATTGTATAGATTTCATCAGGAAGAAGAGGTTAAATGTGGTTTCACTGCAATCTATATCAGAGGAGGATAAGGAGGAGAAGCAATTACAGATTGCATCTGATTCCTTAAACCCAGAACAAACATCAATAAAGAAGCAGGAAAGTGAAAAACTGAAGAGTATTGTAGATCAGTTACCACAAAGGTACAGGACCCTGATTATTTTGAGATATTACGATGAACAATCCTATGAAGAGATCGCACAGCAGCTCGATCTGCCTTTAGGTACTGTAAAAGCACAGCTTTTCAGGGCCCGTGATCTGATGTCTAATATAATGAACCGTAGAAAGAAAAATTTGAGAAGTGACTTCTGATATTATATCATATTATTTCCCTGACCTTAGCCCGAAGCAGAAGGAGCAGTTCGCCGAATTGGATGAGCTGTATCGTTTCTGGAATGCGAGAATCAATCTGATCTCAAGGAAAGATATCGATATGCTTTATCTTCATCATATTCTACATTCGCTCGCTATTGCAAAGCTTATTTCATTTTTGCCAGGTGAAAAAGTGCTTGATGTAGGCACTGGTGGAGGATTTCCGGGAATTCCGCTTGCTATCATGTTTCCGGAAACTGATTTTCATCTGGTTGATTCTATTGGAAAGAAGATTAAAGTTGTTCAGGAGGTTGCTTCGGGATGTGGATTGACAAATGTGCGTGCAAGTCATGCCAGAGCTGAACAGATTGATGAGAAATTCCACTTTGTTGTTTCCAGAGCAGTAACAAGGCTTTCAGAGTTTTATCCCTGGGTGAAGGGGAAGTTTGAGAAAAAATCGATGAACACTCTCCAAAATGGTATATTGTACCTGAAGGGGGGTGATCTGGCTGAGGAAATTAAAGAATCAGGCTTAAAAACAGAGCTTATACCTCTTTCAAATTTTTTTAAAGAAGATTATTTTGAGACTAAGTTTGTGGTTTATATTCCGCAGTAAGATTTGATAGTCTTTTGATTAAAGTTGACATCCCCAAATGTCGCTGTATTGTTTGCTCTATTTTTATATTCTTTCGTTAAAATTCTTAGAATATGGCATTGCTTCATCAGTTGGCATTATCATGTATACCCGGTATAGGCTCAGTACTTGCCAGAAATCTCCTTAGTTATTGTGGCGATGCCGAGGAAGTGTTTAAAGTGAAAGCTAAACATCTTGCCCACATCCCGGGTATTGGCCCTAAAACACTGGAATTTTTAAAAGAACATTCAGCATTAAAACGGGCAGAAAAGGAGCTTGAATTTATTGACAAGTTCAGGATCAAAGCCCTTTTTCTTACAGATGATGATTATCCGAAACGCCTGAAAAATTGTCCGGATGCGCCTGTAATAGTTTATTTTAAAGGGAATGCCGACCTTAATGCCGGAAAAGTAATCAGTATCGTCGGTACCAGAAATGCAACTGATTATGGTAAAGAGATATGCAAAATCCTGGTTGAAGACTTGAAGGTACATCAGCCTCTGATTATCAGTGGCCTGGCTTATGGGATTGATGGCGCGGCTCATAAAGAAGCTCTTAAAAACAATATTCCCAATATTGCTGTACTTGCTCATGGTCTTGACCGTATTTATCCGGCACAACACCGGACAATGGCTGAGAAAATTGTGGATTGTGGCGGACTAATCACTGAATTTATGTCGGGTACAATTCCCGACAGGGAGAATTTTCCCAAGCGAAACCGGATCATCGCCGGTTTAGCCGACCTGACCATCGTTGTGGAGGCTAACATCAAAGGAGGTGCATTAATTACTGCTGAACTTGCTAATTCTTACAACAGGGATGTGTTTGCTTATCCGGGTAGGATTAATGATGAATTTAGTCAGGGATGTAATTTACTGATTAAGACAAACAGAGCAAATCTGATGACCAGAGTAGCTGATCTCGAGTATCTGATGGGATGGACCAGAGATCAGTTATCACCTTTAAAACCTCAACTTAGCCTGCCAATCAATCTGACAAACGATGAGCAGATCATTGCAGATATACTTTATGCCAAAGGAAGTCTTGGGGTTGATGATATTGCTATTTTAACTGGTTTTCAGCAAAGTAAGCTGGTCATGATCATTCTGGGAATGGAAATGGAGGGAAGTATCATTTCATTACCCGGAAAGGTTTATAAAATGACTTAATGCTCATTTTTTGGATAATCGTAGAGCATCAATTCTCCCGTCCCCACACTTAGCATATTCCAACTGTCAAAAGGGAATTGTATCAATGCGATACCACAGGTGGGAATATTGTATATATCTGCTCCGCAGAATTTATTAACGAGATCAGTTATTGCCGGATTATGACCAAATAGTGCAACAAAATCTGCCTGATCATCCAATTGGTTAATACAATGGAGAAGGGTATCGGTTAAGGCCTCATATATTTCCTGATCCTGAATGATTTCTGATTGTGATATCCCTAATTCATCTGCAAAAAATCTGGCGGTTGAAATGGCACGCAATGCCGGACTACTATACAGTATTTGAGGCTGTAAATCTTTTGTTTTTAATCTTTTGGCCATTTCCTGAGCATTTTTTTCACCCCTATGGCTTAATGCTCTTTTGAAGTCCGGTTTTTTGAAATCGGCTTCTTCTGCTTTTGCATGGCGGATGACCAGTAATTGTTTAGGCATTGCTTTCTTTGATAATTTGATCCAGATCGATAAGATTCATGCACTTAAAATGCCCCTTAGGGCAGCTGTTAAATCCAATCTTAGAACAGGGACGACAGTTTAGACCCTTAACCTCAATGATTTGTGAATGATCTGCTTTATAGGGATACATCCCAAATTCAGGCACAGTATTCCCCCAAACAGATAAAATAGGCTTATTAAAGGCTGCGGCGATATGCATGAGCCCGGTATCATGACTAACTACTTTCTCAGCTTTGCTGATAAGAAAGGCTGATTCATCAAGTTTAAAACG
>CAZTRY010000136.1:0-7038 GCA_964616525.1 uncultured Sphingobacterium sp.
TTACGAAAATGCCCGGAAATAAAAAAGAGACTGCCTACTTTTGAGACAGCCTCTTATCTTATGATTTTATTGTTACTGATACTGAATATAGCTTGGTTGCGGTTTAAGTTTCATCAGTTCCTGAGGAGTCATTAAACGGTTGGGCGCTTTTTTAAGGTCATTTTTATAAAATAACTTAAATCCGGTGAATTGAACAGGCTCCGAATAGATAAAGTGGCGATGAGTTCCCATTTTTAGTTCTGGTTCTCCCCATCCATCCATGTGCATAACAATTTGTGTTTCAGGCCTTAACTTGATATTCTGATAATTTGTAACCATTTTTTTTGTAAAGCGGTGGATGACAAAGATTTTGGGTGGAAGATTATGGGTTCTCACCAATTTTGCCAGATAATCTGACACATAATTGATTTCTGAAGCATCATAAGTACCGATCTTTCTGCCGGGCAGAACTCCGCCTTTCATTGAAAATTCAGGATCAATTCCCAGATGGACATTTGGCATTATTAAATATTTTTCGAGACGCGGAAGTTCTTCCTTGATTGTGCTCAATGCTACCTGAATATCAAGAAATACAATCATATCTTTCTTCATTCTGGAAATAGTTAACACGGAATCAATCTGTTTATCAGGCATACGGTTTCTGTATTTTCCATCTTTTCCCGGATCGCCGGCTGCTACCACCGCAATATAATGCAGGGCTGGCTGAACCGGTGTTTTAGGATCAATTTTCTCCCATTTTGCAACTTCTGCATACAGCATTCTCAACATTTCTTTTGGAGCGTATTCACCTAATGCTCCCATCTTTTTGGAATAAAGGTTCCCATAATAAGTTACCACTCTCTTGAAGGGCAGGATTGCACCCGGAAGCGGATAGGGCTGTTTTTTAACCGGCCATTTTCCGGTGGTATCGCCATTTGCCAGTTCCTTAAGTTTTTTGTTGTATAGAGCAGTGTCGATTGGCTCATATTCAATTTTTTCTGATGTTGATTCTTCTTCTGCTTCTTCACTTTCAGCCTTAGCGCCAGATTCAGTTTTTAGCCCAGATTTAGTATCTGTCTTGCTTTTTGATTCACTGCAGTTGGTGAAAAAAATAATGAGGAATAAAATTGAAAGACTGCTTAAACTTAGTTTTCCGGTTTTCATAAATTGGATTTATATGCTGTTATTGTGATGTTTTTATAAAGATGCTTAATTTATATGTTGAAATTGTTTTGTATTTTAAAAGCGTTCCGGAGAATCAAATTAATGGCTATGTTAAACACAAATAATTTTTAATAAAACTAAAATTTACAGAATTTTCCGAATACGCCTAATGGTAATTTATAACCTGAACTTGCCTGAAGGTAAAGCTCTCCGGTTTCCAGATTTTGAACCTCCGGAAAAGAAGACAGAATCAGGTTTTCTACAATCACAGACGAAAATCCCAGAGAATAGGTGTTCAGGATCAAAAAATGTTCATCCTCATCAAGTAATTTCACCACATCATCCATCATTTCCCTGATATTATCTTCCAGTTTCCATTTTTCTCCATTTGGCCCGTGTCCGTAAGCAGGAGGGTCCAGAATGATTCCATTATATTTGCGTCCTCTTTTAACCTCACGTTTCACAAATTTCAAGGCATCCTCAACTGTCCAGCGAATGTTTTCCAGTCCGGACAGTGTTTGATTTTCATTCGCCCAGCTTACTACCTGCTTGATTGAATCAACATGTGTTGTTTCAGCACCGGCAGCCCTTGCAGCCAGGGAAGCCCCCCCGGTATAAGCAAAAAGGTTTAAGACTTTTGGCTGTGCAGTTTTAAATTTCTTGATATTCCTGGTGATGTAATCCCAATTGACGGCTTGTTCAGGGAATATTCCCAAATGCTTAAATGAAGTGAGTGCGAGTCTGAACTGCAGCCTGATATCCTCATTTTTATAGCTAATATGCCATCTGTCGGGTGTTTTCTGATCTTTTTTGATCCACTCTCCTGAAGTTGCAGAACGACCCTTAAAGCGAATGTGATGTTGTTTGGTCCACTCATTTTCAGAATACTTTTTTTCCCAGACAGCTTGTGGTTCAGGACGGATCAGGATCACATTTCCGAAACGTTCCAGTTTCTCAAAATTGCCACAATCGATCAGTTCGTAATCTTTCCAGTTTTGCGGACTTAACAGTTGAATCATTTTTATGCTATTTTACTCATGCAAGGCAGAGTAATGAGTTCTTTATTTTTTCTGTAATGCCTGCATGAATTTACTGGCAAAAACAAATTCGTTCAATTCTTTATTATCTGTTGATGCAATCTCCTTATTGGTACCCTCCCACCATTTTTTTCCTTTATGAAGGAAGATTACATTCTCTCCGATGCCCATCACCGAATTCATATCATGGGTAACCACAACGGTGGTAATATTATATTCTGTGGTAATTTCCTGGATTAACTCATCAATTACTATGGCGGTTTTAGGATCAAGACCCGAATTGGGTTCATCTACAAACAGGTATTTGGGATTCATGGCAATAGCCCTGGCAATACCTACCCTTTTTTTCATTCCCCCAGAAAGCTCCGCCGGAAATAATTTATTCTTTCCGGCAAGATTTACCCTTTCGAGACAGAAGTTGGCACGATCAAGTTTTTCTTTATGGCTCTGATTGGTAAACATGTTGATTGGGAAAATGATGTTGTCTTCCACATTCATTGAGTCGAATAATGCAGATCCCTGGAAAAGCATCCCGATTTCGGTGCGGATTTCAATTCTGGTAGCAAAGTTCATCCTGGTGAAGTCACGGCCATCATAAATTACAGAGCCTTCATCCGGTTCATGCAGGCCCACCATACATTTCAATAAAGTGGTTTTACCTGACCCGGATCCTCCAATAATCAAATTGCATTTTCCTTCCGCAAACTCTGCTGAAATACCCTGAAGGACGTGGTTTTCGCCAAATGTTTTATGGATGTTTTTAATCTCTATCATAACATTAACTGTGCGATAACATAATCAGCAAACAGAATGGCAATACAACTGATTACAACCGCTTTGGTACTCGATTGTCCTACTTCAAGTGCCCCTCCGCTAGTATAAAATCCCTGATAAGCTGATACAGACGTGATTATAAATGCAAAAATTACTGCCTTAACCATGCATACAGTAAGTGTAAATGGGTTGAAATCAGTAGTGATACCGGTTATAAAATCTTGTTCAGTAAGTGCTCCTGATGCGGTTCCGGCAAAATAGCCTCCCAATATACTCAGGCCAATAGAGATGATCACCAGTAAAGGTATGGTGGTAACTGCAGCGATAATTTTGGGTAAAATCAGGTATCCGGGTGAATTTATTCCCATTATTTCCAGTGCATCGATCTGCTCGGTAACGCGCATAGTCCCAATTTGAGAGGCGACACTTGATCCAACTTTACCTGCGAGTACTACTGCAGAAATGGTAGGACTCAATTCCAGAATAGATGAATCCCGAAGGATCATGCCAATCACCGACTTTGGAATGAAGTCACTAACAAGCTGGAATGCAGTCTGAACGGTTGTCACAGCGCCCAAAAACACAGAAATAATTGCGATGATGCCCAATGAACCAACACCAATAGAAACCATTTCATGGAAAATTTCCTTGCGGTAAATATTCCATTTTTCCGGTCGGCGGAAAACTGCTTTTAACAATAATATATATTTACCTAAGGGGTGAAATATCATTTTAAAATTGTTTGTTTACTTTTTATACAATAATAATACAAAATTATCAGGCCATAGACAGAAGTATTATTTAACAAAGGTAATCAAATGAGATTATGCCTTAAATTAAATACTCCTCCATCGTTGATTTTATTAATTTTAATCCATGAATGCAATTATAACCGGTGCAACAAAGGGAATGGGCAGGGCCATTGTTATGGAACTCGCTGCTAATAATTATAATATCACATTTTGTGCCAGAGATGAAAAGGAGGTGCAAGCGCTTCTGGATGATCTTAGGAGGAACTATCCAGATTTGCGGTTTTTTGGGATGCGTGCAGATATGGAAGAAAGCTCCGAAGTGAGCAGATTTGCTGAATTTGCTGAAGCGTCTTTTGGCCGGGTGGATGTCCTGTTAAATAATGCGGGCTTGTATATCCCATCAGAACTCATGAAGGAGGATGAAAGATGTCTGGAACGGCAAATGCAGGTGAATGTTTTTGCGCCCCACTTTCTTGCCAAGTTCTTTGCTGCAAAAATGATCGGACAGGGAAAGGGACATATCATAAACATCTGTTCAATTGCAAGTTTAGAGCCTGTTATAAGAGCCGGTTCATACAGTGTCAGTAAAATGGCATTGCTCGGGCTTAGCAAAGCCCTGAGGGAGGAGTTGAGACCGGCAGGAGTAAAGGTAACTGCGGTTCTTCCCGGATCTACACTGACAGATTCATGGTCAGGGACAAACCTTCCATCTGATTGGTTTATTTTATCTGAGGATATTGCAAAATCAATTATGAACTGCCTTCAAATGAGCTCAGGAGCAAATATTGATGAGATTATAATCAGACCACTTTACGGTAAAGTTTAATTTTTTGTCTTCATTTACCGATAAATTAATGCGCTTTACCGAGAACTTAGGATAACCTACCTATTTGGTATTTAGAACCCGGGATTCAAGGATTAGTTTTGATCTATCAATTAAAGAAAGAAAACAATAGACATTAAACTAACTGATAATTAAAACTAAAGAAATGGAAAAGAAACTTCAACGCATCGAGCAGGATAAAATGATTGCAGGTGTATGTACCGGTCTCGCAGAATACTTCGATGTTGACGTAACCTGGATAAGGATCGCATTTGTTGTTGCTGTTATGGCAGGAGCTTCGGGTATTCTGGCATATATTGTGCTTTGGATTGCCGTTCCCAAAAGACCTTATCTGCCTGATTACAGTCAGTTCAACGTCGACTATAAAGTGTCCGAACCTGTCAATGCAGCGAATCCGGCCTTTATGCGAAAGAAAAAAGGAAGCGGAAATGGACGACTGATCGCAGGTTCAATCTTTATATTTTTTGGTACCTTTTTCCTCCTGAATGAATTTGACCTCATCCCTCACTGGGTGGAATTTCATAACCTATGGCCACTGATATTAATTGCAATGGGACTTTATACTCTTGCAGGTGCAAAGAAAAAGGAACCCTGGAAAGAAAACTGGTCACAGACCGGAGGCTTTACCCAAAGTACAGCTCCAAATAAAGAGGAGTCTGCCAGCACGACAGCATCATCTGAACCTGCTGATTCATCAGAAGACCTTAATTCAAATACTGACCAAAAGCAAAACTAAGCTATCATGAAAACTGAAAAAATAGTATGGGGCTTGATCCTCATCTTTACAGGAAGTATTTTCCTTCTTGAGAACTTTAACCTGATTGAGTTTTACTGGAGTTCAGTATGGCGATTCTGGCCGGTAATATTTATCCTGATTGGAGCTAATATGCTGCTTAGCAGGTTTGGAAATAAATCTGCCGCGCCCTATATGATTGGTGCAATTACCATTCTTACTCTTGGATTGATTGCCTACCAGGGTACACGACCAGACAATGACAGAGCCTGGTTAAACTTCAATCATGAGAATGATCATGATGAGGACTATAGTTCCAGAGGTGCAAACACGAGTTTTACCGAGACTTATGACGGCTCTAAAAATGCCCGTCTGAATATTCAGGGTGGTGCCACAAGCTTCAGGCTGACCGATAGTACTTCAAATTTATTTGAGGCAAACTTAAAGCAGCGATTTGGAAAATTTACACTCAACAAGACTGTAATTGATTCTGTTGAAGTTCTGAATTTCAGAATGCGGGATGGAAAGCAAAGCTGGAATCTGGATAAAATGGAGAATAACAAAACTCTAATTAAATTGAACAATACACCTGTCTGGGATATTAAAATTGAGATGGGCGCCGGTGAAGCAATTTTTGATCTGAGTAATTATAAAGTTAAAAATCTGGTATTTGAGGGCGGAGCAGCTTCCTTTGAGGCCAAGCTTGGTTCCGGGTTGCCATTGACAGAAGTTCAGGTAGAAACTGGTGTGGCAAATGTCGAGATTGAAGTTCCGGATAGTTCTGGTTGCCGTATTGATGTCGATAGTGGTTTATCTTCCAAAGATTTTATTGGTTTCATCAAGCAAGCTGACGGAAGCTATGAAACCAGTAATTATAGTACAGCACCGAATAAGATTAATATTAGTTTGAAAGGCGGTTTATCTTCATTCGAAGTTAAAAAGTATTAAATATATTTGATGGAACACAGACTGTCATCTTGAATAGAATTCAGGATGACAGTCTTTTTCCATATAAAAAATGAAGGACTATTTTGTTGTTGTTGATGGGAAACCTACCGGGCCTCATTCCCCCGATCAGTTAAAAGGGCTGAATATTAAATCCGGAACCTTTGTGAAAACAGAGGATATGGACGACTATAAAGAAGCGCATGATGTTCCTGAATTATGTGAATTTCTGGGTATCAAAACCCATGTCCGTGAGCCTCAGTATTTTGCTTCTTTAGATGTTCGTCTCCTGGCCGTAATCATCGATTTCTTCCTGATTTTTGCCATTTACTGCGTTATTGCCACAATAGTGGTCTTGTTTATTGATGAGAAGCAGATGCGTATAATAGTTTCTGTCGCCGGACTTGCAATCATCCCGATTTCAAAAATTATTTACAGCATAATTATGGAGTCTTCCTCAAGACAGGGAACTTATGGTAAAATATTAATGGGACTTAAGGTATCCGACGAGAAGGGGGCTCCCATTGCCTTTGGTCGCTCGCTAATCAGAAATCTTTCAAAAATTATCAGTACTGCCACTATCGGATTTGGTTATATGATGGGATTCTTCGACAGGAAACAGCAATGCTTGCATGATAAGATTGCAGGGACACTGGTGATCAAGGATAGGTTGTTGTGAATCAGTTGAGACCCGATAGCTATCGGGTTGACAGTTGACAGTTGACAGTTGATAATTGACACCCGATAGCTATCGGGTTGACAATTTGAGAAATGTACTAAATGTCAAATATTAGTATTTCATTGTCTTGG
>CAZTRY010000137.1:0-5752 GCA_964616525.1 uncultured Sphingobacterium sp.
AGCCACTGATACAGGATGCAATTGCACTGAGCATACCAATGAACAAAGAAATACCAATTGCCGAAGCCAAAGACTGATATTTTTCCTTCCGGGATAAGAATTGAAACAAGGCAGCGAGCAACAATACCCCTACAGGGAGATGCACAAGCAAGGGATGAAAACTACCTACAAAATCAAGCAGGCTAAATAAAAAAATAGAAAGTGTGCTCATTCAGAAAGTATGAATTCAGGAATATCGTTTTCTAAGCAAATGCATCATGTGCACATTGATGGCCCATTGGTCAGCCAGGGGTTGTCTGGTGTAGGGATAAGTGGGCATATAATCGGGGGGACCGAATTCTGTGAGGACAGTTAACCTTTCTCCATTCCTTCTTTTCCGCTCCACAATTTTATCCCACCATTCGAAATGCTGTTTCACCGTCTGTTCCCATTCAGGTGCTCGCGGGTCGTTCACTTGCGGGCCTTCAGGATGACCAATTCTGGCGTGAATATGTTCAGTGCGGGATATTGCCAGGTCAATTGTCTCCTTCTGATCTGCCAGTAAACTTTCATGAACATTGCACCAATGTGAAATATCCAGGGTGAGTCGCAGATCAGGATATTTTTCAAGAAAATTCCTGGTGATATGCGCTGCAAACAGCATTCTGCCACGATGTGTTTCATGGCATATTAACAGGCCTGTCTCTTTTGCCAATGCCTGTGTATGCTCAATGAATTTGCTATTGTCATCGAAACTAAAATAGTCCTTTCCGGAGTGGTTGTTGATATATAGCGGTCGCTGGATATTTTGCTTTGCGGCTGCATCTATCATTCTCTTATAGAATTCAAGATGTTCCTGAGGGTTGGGCTGGGATCCCCCACAGAGAAAGCCAATTTCGAGATCATAATTTTTTAGTGCAGAGAATATTTCATCCTGTGACTTTTTATTATCCGTCGGCCACCATAATTCAATCCCATCATAGCCTTCCTTCTTAACTTTTGCACAGAATGAATCCATTGATCCCTGGTAGCCCCAGCTGGTGGCCATAATTTTCAGGTCGTAATTCTTATTCACAGAGGTTGAAGTCATTTCGGGTAAAGCAAATGATTCGAGGTTTGATAATAGTAATGCAGCTGAACCCGCTGCCGATGTTTTAATGAACTTTCTTCTGTCTTGTCTCATAAAATGTACGCAGCATGCGCTTTAAGCTAATATCTCGGTAATCACTTTCCCTCCAACATCCGTTAAACGGAAAGGTCTGCCCTGAGATTCATAAGTGAATTTTTCGTGATCAAAGCCCAATTGATTAAGAATAGTGGCCTGAATATCAAATGCCTCCGTCTTACCACTCACAATATCATATCCTATCTCATCGGTTTCTCCATAGGTAGTACCACCTTTAATACCACCTCCGGCCATCCACATATTAAATGCACCAGCGTGATGATCTCTCCCCTTAAAGGGTAAATCCTTTCCTTCGCGGTTTTCCTGCATTGGGGTTCTTCCAAATTCAGCACCCCAAACAATCAGGGTTTCATCCAGTAAGCCCCTTTGCTTCAAGTCAAGGATCAATGCGGTAATTGGCTTGTCTACACTCCGGCATTTATTGACCAGGCCAATATCAACGGATCCACTGGCAGAAGTACCATGTGTATCCCATCCCCAATCAAATAACTGGACAAAACGAACACCCTTCTCAACCAGTTTTCTGGCAAGTAATACATTATTTGCAAAGCTTGTCTTACCAGGTTCTGTACCGTACATTTCATGGATATATGCCGGTTCATCGTTAATATTCATTACTTCAGGCACGGAAATTTGCATCTTATAGGCCATTTCATACTGTGCAATACGCGACAGAATCTCAGGATCCTTATATTCTTCAAACTGTTCCTGATTTATTTTATTGATTGCATCAATAGATGCCTTGCGCAAATCCCTGTCCATCCCTTCCGGATCCTTTATAAAAAGAACAGGATCGCCTTCTCCCCTGCATTGAACGCCCTGGTAGACACTGGGAAGGAAACCGCTTCCCCAAACACTTTTACCCGCATCCGGATTATTACCTCCGGAAGTTAATACCACAAAGCCGGGTAAATTTTTATTTTCAGAACCCATACCATAGGTAACCCAGGCACCTATACTTGGTCTTCCAAGACGCGCTGAACCCGTTTGCATCAGCAATTGGGCTGGTGCATGGTTAAACTGATCCGTCGTGACCGCATTCAGCATCGCAATCTCATCAGCAACAGTGGCCAAGTGGGGTAAATTATCAGAAAGCCATAAGCCACTTTTTCCATGCTGTCTGAAATTGGCCTGCGGACCCAGCATTTTAGGCACACCTCTGATAAAGGCAAATTTTTTGCCTTCCAGCAAAGACTGCGGACATTCCTGTCCATCGAGTTTTGCCAGTTCCGGTTTATAGCTGAACATTTCCAATTGGGAAGGAGCTCCAGCCATGTGCAAATAAATCACTGATTTAGCCTTGCCCGGAAACATTGGCGGCCTTGGTGCTAGCGGATTGGATGCATCAAACAACGAATTTGAAGCAGAAGATTCACCAAAACCGCAACTTCCAAGCAAAGAACCCAATGCCAAAGCACCAAAGCCCATTGCACCTTCCTTTAAAAAATGACGTCGGGTATGTAATTGCAAGGCAGCGTTTTCAGCCTCCCTGATTAACCTCCGTTCCTGAGCATCCTTATTCATTTTAAAATTATAATATTGACTAAAACCTGTTTAATTTTTATTGAGCCATTCATCCATATTCAGTAAGGCACCGGCAACAACTACCAGTGAGGCTGTTTCAGGATCGGTGGGCTTATCCTTTGTTCCCATTAATTGATTCATGGCCTTTTTATCCTGTTTATATTTCCTGAGAGCCTCTGCATACAAGTCGGATAATGCCTTTAACTTTTTTGCCGAAATAGGCTTAAACATCATGGCCTCATAGCCTTTACTGATCTGAGTATTACTTTCCTTCCCTCCCAGTTCCATCATCCGATAAGCCAGACTTCTTGAAATAACCAAGGTAGTTGAGTCATTCAGAGAGGTTAAAGCCTGCAAAGGAGTATTGGTCCTGATCCTTCGGGGCAGGCAAGACTCCCTGGAACTACCATCAAAGGTCATCATAGAAGGATATGGAGCAGTTCGTTTCAGATAGGTATAAACAGCCCTCCTGTATTGATCCTCACCTTCACTCATTATCCACTTTGCTCCATTATAGGGAGAGAGCCAGATTCCTTCAGGCTGAAATGGCATCACACTTGGACCATACATCTTTTTACTTAATACATTACTTACCTCCAATGCTTGATCCCTAAGCTGCTCTGCTGTAAGTCTGATTCTTGATGCGCGGGAATAAAATTTATTATTGGGGTCAATTTTTAACTTTTCTTCAGTAACTGCAGAGCTCTGCCGGTATGTCGAAGACATTACAATCTCCTTTAAAAGGCGCTTCATGCTCCAGTTATACTCATTCATAAACTGCCATGACAAATGATCAAGCAATTCCTTATGTGTTGGTGCAATACCCTGCGAACCAAGATCTTCAAGCGTTTCGACAATTCCGAATCCAAACAGTTGCTCCCATAAACGGTTCACCATCGTTCTGGCAACAAGCGGATTTTTTTCATCAGTCAACCATAAGGCCATTCCCAATCTGTTCTTTGGCACATTTGCCGGCATTGGGTTCATTATGCCTGGAACACCCGGATCGACCTTATTTCCCTTTACCATCCAGTTCCCCCGTTCAAAAACATGAGTAGTTCTGAGCTGATCCCGGTTATTTTCAATCATAATCGGGGTTTCATCAACTTTAGCCTGCATCAGGTAATTGAAATTACTCATGGCTAGCTCATATCCGGGTTTTCCTTTTCCGGGAAAAGGAACGTCAAACTGGAACCACTCAAACTGAACACCGGTATCATCGGGATTTTTTATTGCCGGACTATAATATTTAAAAAATAGGTTCCTTCTTCCTTTTTCGGATGGGATCGGTACAGTCACAATTTTCCACTCTCCCTTTGTATTTGCAAGCGAAACAGTTTTCAATAGTTTTCCATTCAATGTATCCAGATAAATAGACCATTTACCTCCATCAAAATTGGTTTTATATCTAAACATGAGCTGGCTCTTATCCTGCAGTACAACATCCTTCAATCGGCATGTTCCGTTATTCCGCAGTCCGGCGAACCAGCTGCTAATAAGAGCAGCATTCACAAACTGATCGCATTGCAATGAGTTAATGGTAGGCTGCCAGGTTTTAAGAAAATTAAAGTATTTTTTTGCCTCGGCTTCTGAGGCATTACTCTTTAACCAGTTGGTCAGTTGTACCAGTTTTAAACTATCCTCAGTACTGTATTGCCGCAATAATGGGTAATCCGCATTGGTATCTTCATCACGGGTATTGTTAAAGAAGGCCATGAATTTATAATATTCATCGGCTTTAAATGGATCATAGGGATGGCTATGACATTGAACACAATTAAAAGTTGTACCCATTGTAGCACTCCAGGTTGTATTCACCCGGTCCATTACGGCAGAAGTTCTGAATTCTTCATTATCAGTTCCACCCTCATCATTTGTCATTGTATTTCTGTGAAAAGCCGTAGCTATATATTTTGCATCATCAGGGTTAGGCATCAGATCACCGGCCAGCTGTTCAATCAGAAAATCATTATATGGTTTATCCGAATTATAAGCTTTAATCAACCAGTCACGGTATTTCCAGATGATACGTCCACGATCGGCTTCATAACCTCTGGTATCTGCATAACGGGCAATATCAAGCCAATTGGATGTCCAGCGCTCACCGTAGCGGGGTGAGGCCAAAAGGTCATCCACAAGATTCTCGTATGCTTTATCGGAATTATCCTGAAGATACTTTTTTGAAATAACGGAAGAAGCCGGAAGTCCGATTAGATCGAGACTAAGTCTTCTTAAAAGAGTTGGCTTATCAGCCTCTTTTGATGGTTCTAATTTTTGTTCCTCCAGCTTTTCGTAGATAAAGCGGTCAATATCATTTCTGATCCATTTATTATTAAGATTGGGTATATCTTGTTTCTTAACAGACACATAAGCCCAGTGCTCACCCCACTTTGCTCCCTCTTTAATCCATTGTCTGAAAACATCAATTTCATCTTTGGAAAGTGCTTCATGCTTATAAGGCATCCGCTCATCCGGATCCTTTTCTGTAATTCTTCTGATCAGTTCACTGCCTTCGGGATCACCGGGTATAATCGCTGGTTTTCCGGACTCAGTCGGACCTAAAGCTTCTTCCTGAAACAGCAGACTAAATCCGGCTTCCTGCTTGACGCCGCCATGGCAGGAGATACACTTTTTATTGATTATCGGCTTAACCTGGGTATTATAATCAACCTTTTGATTTGACAAAGCCAGTTTATACAAGACGCTTAGCACCAGTAGCAGTGCAAGCAATACAATAATTTTTTTAGAGTAAAGTATCTTCATCGGTCTATCCTTATTTTAAAGATATAAATTCCACTCAAAATAATGACCGGTACGAAATATTTTAGGGATGAATAGTTCAATTAAAATATATAAGCCCTAAAGAAAGCTCAATGGTTTTCCTTTGGAACTAATTCCATGCCTAATCAGAGGATTCATACAGATCAGATGATTCTGAAATAAATCCCCTGAACTATTAAATTAAAGAAAAGTTCAGGAAGATGAATTTTCAGGTATCTTTATGACTAATGATCCACTGAACCGCTATGATTAGATCATCCCCATCATTACAAAGAAGCATTT
>CAZTRY010000137.1:5762-6969 GCA_964616525.1 uncultured Sphingobacterium sp.
CTTATTCTTTTCATTTTTGGTGATTAGCGGACTTTATTTTGCGCAGAATTTCCTTATCCCATTAGCGATCAGTTCCCTTTTGGCCATGTTGTTCGTTCCACTTTCGCGCTGGCTTGAAAACAAAGGAATAAGCCGGATGTTTGCCGGAGGAATCTGTGTATTAATCTTTCTGCTGGGTACCGGCACTATCATTGGTATACTGTCATGGCAGGCAAGCGGAATATCCGAAGATCTTACTGAGATTACCCAACGTATCAGTATGATTGCAAACGATCTCAGAGAATTTATAGCCAGAAATATTGGGATATCTTCCGAAAAACAAAAACAATGGATGTTAAACCAAACAAACGGATCCGCTACTACCATAGGCATTGCTGGGCTTGTGCTGGGTTCACTCATGAACATTATCATTCAGTTTATTCTTGTCCTAGTTTACCTCTTTCTATTCATCTATTACCGGTCTCACCTGAAAAAGTTCATCCTGATGCTGGTTCCTGTTGGTGAAACGGTCGAAACTGAAAAAATCATTTCAGATGCAGGAAAAGTGGCGCAGAAGTACCTCTCAGGGCTAAGCAGCATGATCGTTATATTATGGATTATGTATGCTGCCGGATTTTCAATCGTAGGTGTAAAAAACGCACTCTTTTTTGCTGTTTTATGCGGCCTTCTGGAGATTCTGCCTTTCATAGGAAACTTCACAGGAACGGTAATTACTGCACTCGCCGTAATTTCACAGGGTGGAAGTGACAATATGATCATAGGTGTGATTGTCACTTATTTAATAATCCAGTTTATTCAGACTTATTTTCTTGAGCCACTTGTGGTAGGCTCGGAGGTCAATATTAATCCATTATTTACCATTCTGGTCATTGTTTTCATGGAGATTGTTTGGGGTATTGCGGGTATGATACTGGCGATACCAATGCTTGGGATTGTCAAAATTATTTGTGATCATGTGACTACACTTAAGCCTTACGGTTTTCTAATTGGCCGGGCAAAATCAGACAAGCATCCCAGGTTAATTATTAAGCTTCAAAACTGGTTAGGCCTGAATGACAAGAACTCAAAAGCCACCTCCAATTAATTTCGGTGAAAATGGAAGAAACTGTAACAAATACTCCCTGAATTCCTCTAATTGTGAATAATCCAACGATATGCTGAGCATCAGAAATATAGTAAAACAATATGCTAATCACAGGGCTTTAGA
>CAZTRY010000138.1:0-821 GCA_964616525.1 uncultured Sphingobacterium sp.
TGGCCGGATTTCATTGCACGACAATCTGGAAATGAACAGGGATATCAGTAACCTGAGAGTAACTTCTACTTCAGCCGGTATGATTTATAAGGATCTGATTATCATGGGAAGCAGCCTCTCAGAAGAAGAAGAATCAGCTCCCGGACATATCAGAGCTTATGATGTTTACACAGGTGAATTGAAGTGGCTTTTCAGGACGATACCGGCACCGGGAGAAAAGGGATATGAAACCTGGGAAGATCCCGAAGCTTATAAATATGTGGGTAGCGCCAATGCATGGGGAGGATTCAGTCTGGATGAAAAAAGGGGGATTTTATATGCTTCTACCGGTACTGCAAACGCAGATTATTATGGTGGTAAACGGAGAGGCGATAACCTTTTCGGGAACAGCATTTTGGCATTGAATGCTGAAACCGGAAAATATATCTGGCATTTCCAGGCTATTCACCACGATTTATGGGATTGGGATTTCCCAAATGCTCCCGCCCTGCTGACTGTTAAAAAGGATGGCAAATCGATAGATGCACTCGTACAAACAAGCAAACAGGGTTATATTTATCTTCTTGACAGGGTCAGCGGTAAGCCGATTTATCCTATTGTTGAAAGTCCTGTACCTGCACATTCTGATCTGGATGGTGAGCAACCCTCACCTACTCAGCCAATCCCAACAGTTATTCCTGCATTTGCAAGACAGGGTATATCAGAAGCAGATCTCAATAAAAATATACCGGACTCCTCCTATCAGGAACTTGTTAAGCGATTCCGTACATTTAAAAGCGGACCAATGTTTACTCCCCCAAGTCTTGAAGGTACTCTGGTAT
>CAZTRY010000138.1:831-6946 GCA_964616525.1 uncultured Sphingobacterium sp.
CCCGGGACTTACCGGCGGTGGCGAATGGGGCGGTCCTTCGGTGGACCCAGAAACCGGAATAATGTATATCAATGCAAACGAATTACCATGGATAGTTACCATAGCCGATAATCGCATTGATAAACCGGTTAAAAAAAGACAAAGCAACCTTGAAGCAGGAACTTCCCTTTACACCAAAAATTGCAGTGGTTGTCATGGTGCTGATTTGAAAGGTTCAGGCAATTTCCCGGCATTAGCAGATCTGAATAAAAGATACAAAGCCCCGGATTTTAAAAACCTCATCAGCTCAGGCAGAAGAATGATGCCCGCTTTCAAAAACCTTAGCGAAGCAGATAAAACTGCTCTTGAATCCTACCTGCTTAAGAATGAAGAGCTGCAAAAAGAAGAGTACATCGCTGAAAAGAAAAAGAAACATCCATTCTATGAAGTTCCATACCGCTTGGGAGGAATCAAGCAATTTTTAACCCTCGAAGGATATCCGGGAGTAAATCCACCATGGGGTACTCTCCAGGCTATAGACCTTAACAATGGAAAAGTTGTATGGAAAGAAACGCTGGGTGATCATCCTGCCATGAAAGCCAGAGGAATCCATTCAGGTACTGAAAACTGGGGAGGATCGGTAGTGACAGCAGGCGGCCTGATATTTATTGCTGCAACGAGTGATGAAATGTTCAGGGCTTATAATAAAAAGACCGGAAAATTGCTATTTGAAACCAAACTTCCGGCAGGTGGATATGCAAGTCCATCCATTTACAGTATCAAAGGGAAACAATATGTAGTTATTGCCTGTGGGGGTGGTAAAATGAGAACCAAATCGGCAGATGCCTATGTTGCATTTTCCTTACCTGATTAAAAATAATTTAGAAAAAAAAGAATGAAATTCAAATCGGCATTAATTTTTCTGATAGTACTGGGCTCCAATTATCAAACATATTCCCAGGAAGTGTCCATGAACAAAGCAAACTTAATTGCTTTGACACCTAAATGGGATGGTGAGCGCTTTCCGGATGGTCGTCCCCGGGTTTCAGATGAATTACTCGAACGTTTAAAGTCAATCACTCTGGAGCAGGCATGGTCAGTCTTAAAAGGCGAAGGTTATACCCATCAATTAGAACAGGGTTGGGAAACCATCCATACCGGTAAAGTACTTGTGGGACGGGTTTTGACTGCTCAATTTATGCCTCTTCGTCCAGAAATTCGTAAAGAATTGGAAAAAGAAGGCGAGAAAGCAGGCCGAATAGGTGATATGGTATCCTGGCCGATCGACCAGTTGCAAAAAGGAGATGTATATGTTGCTGATTCCTATGGCAAACATAATGATGGGCCAATCATTGGCGATAACCTTGCAACTTCAATTATAACCAAATCGGGAAATGGTGTTGTGTTTAATGGGACAGTACGTGATGTGGAAGGTTTACGAACTATTCCCGGATTCACATCCTTTTTCAGAGGCAGCCATCCATCTTACCAACAGGAAATGATGCTAACCGGCATTAATGTGCCAATCCGAATCGGACCGGTAACAGTTGTACCGGGAGATGTAGTTCTGGGTAAACAGGATGGTGTAATGTTTATACCCCCTCATCTGGTTGAGAAAGTTGTGAAAGCCGGCGAGTTGGTACAATTAAAAGATCAGTTCGGACACCAAAGGCTCAAAGAAGGTAAATATACTCCTGGACAGATTGATGGCAAATGGACTCCTGAAATTGAGAATGATTTTGCTGCCTGGCGGAAGAACAAGCAAAAATAAAATTAGCATAAGCAATCCAATGGATAAGAAAAATATTACCGGAATAAAATGGCTTCTATTAATTTTTCTCATCAGCAGCGGTTCTAATATCATAGCCCAGAATACCAAATCTTTAGCTGAACAATCTTTTTCCGCCTTTCTAAAAAATTCGGCTCTGATAAAAGCTAACAGGCTGTCGCCACACCCTGATTGGGCAATCATGCAGCGTCAATTGATGCGAACAATTGAACAGTCGGCACCAGAATATACAAAAAAATTTACGCAGAAAGACGGCACTCCCTATGGCCTTGGTCCTTATGACGATGTGTATGAAATGTTCTACAACTGGCCTGAAATGTATGCCCTGGGTGGAAGTGAATATTTATTTGAAACAGCCCTCAAAAGTTATCAGGCAATTACATTAAACGGGTCTGCGTATGTTAAGGACTCTATAGACTATAATCATCAGCTTTTTAAAGAATTTCCACGACAGGACGATTGGTTCCATATTTCAGAAGGAATAACGCTGTTCTACAATATGGGTTTAGCTGATGCAAAACTTTCAGAAAATATCAAACGGGCGAAAAGATTTGCCGGATTTTATATGAATGAAGACCCGGAAGCTGAAAATTTCAATTCTGCTCAAAAAACTATTAAATCAATTTTTACCGGCAGCCAGGGAGCAGCAAGTACCTCAAGCGCTGTTTACAACCTTCGATATGGCCACACCTCCCTTTTCCCGGTAATAAAAGATTTGGAACCTGGTTGGCATGAAAATCCGGAAAGACAAAAACAAATTCAGGACTTATACGATCAGATAGTTACCCGAACTGATGTCCCGGTAAACTTGCTTGCCACAGGGCTGATTACCAATGCTTACCTATACACCGGTGATGAAAAATATAAAAAATGGGTTCTTGACTATGTGGATGTATGGATGAAAAGGATTGCTGAAAACAAGGGCATTCTTCCTGATAATATAGGCCAAAGCGGTAAGATTGGTGAGTACAGAAATGGACAATGGTGGGGTGGACTTTACGGCTGGTATGGGAGGTATGGTGTTTTAATGCAATTTTCAGCACTTTCTGTCGCTAGCGAATGTGCCTACCTGCTTTCCGGAGATGAAAAGTACCTCGATCTCTTGCGTTCGCAAATTAATAGCCTGATGCAAAGAGCAAGTTATACCAAAGAGGGTCAGATGCTTGTTCCTTATCGCTATAAAAAAGAGGGCTGGTATAGTTATCGCCCCATGATGATTCAGGATTTGGCCCATCTCTGGCATGCCTCTATGAATCCTGAAGATTGGAAAAAAATTGAAGTACTAATGAAAGGCAATAAGTTTCACCCACTTTGGGATGAAGGGATATGGGGCCAGAATACTCTTGCAGAGCTTGATACTATCGCCTGGAAAAAGGCCGAACCATTCGACTGGAACAGGGAAGTAATTTCGGGAGACAGAACCTTTGGAATTACGGAACATGCACGATTAATGTACTATGCTGGTAAAAATCCGGATTGGCCCTTGGAGGTCTTAAAAGCTGATTATCAGGAAGTATTGAAGAGAATGAACTTTATGCAGAATGATCCCCGGAACATTTACAGCATACAGAAAGATGATCTTTATCCAAATAATCCGGTTATTACTAAAGGACTCGTTCAAACTACAATGGGGACACCTCAAACAATTTACAATGGTGGTTTACTTCGTGCTACTGTAAGGTATTTCGATGCTGATTTACGGAGACCCGGACTACCTCAGGATGTGGCAGCATTGGTTAATTTACTGAAAGCTGATGAAACCGGCATACAGCTTGTGAATTTAAATCCTTCTGAAAGCCGGAAATTAATTGTTCAGGCAGGTGCCTTTGGAGAACATACTTTCACAAATATTTATGATGGGCAGCAAAAGATTGAAGTAGGCAAACCTTATTTTGTTGTAGAACTCCCGCCATCCGGTTCAATAAATTTGATTACAGGCATAAAACGATTTCAGAATAAGCCCTCTTATGCTTTTCCATGGCAAAAAAAATATAACTAAACCTGAAAGTTGTTTCCTGAAAATTAGCCTGAGATAGAATATTGATCACTCCTTCACTCTGCATTGTAAAAATTATACACCTTTTACCAAGCTTAGTGAATAACAGAAAATCAAATGCTATTTTTAGTTATCAATAAACTGTATTGGAACTAACCTGATAGCAATAAACTATTGAACTATGATTATACCCGGATTTGACTCTGCAAAAAGAATTTTATGGTTACTTTCTATTGTCCTGATAAGCGTTTATACCGGTTGTAAAATCTATCCTAATCCAAAGAAAGTTAATCTTCAACGTACCTGGTCGGTCTACAAGGCCGATGCTGAAGGCACAGCCTATTCCATACTCAATGAAATCAATACCAGCAATGTTCAAAACCTAAAAATTGCCTGGACTCATAAGTTCTATGATGCTCCTGCAGGATCGCGGGGCGGTAACAGTGAAAGTAACCCCATTGTTATAGATGGTGTTATGTACACTTTATCTGCACGGCACAGAGCCTATGCTTTGGATGCCAGTACCGGTAAGCAAATCTGGGCATTTGATCCCTTCAATGGAGAGGCAGGGGGTGGTATTGGAAGAGGGGTTACCTATTGGGAAGATGGTGCAGATAAAAGAATTCTACTTACCGCAGGTGATAAACTTTTTGCTTTAAACGCACAAACCGGCATGCCCATCCCGTCATTTGGGAACAATGGCTGGGTTAGCATGAATGTTGGTATGCGTGGCGATCCCGCTAAAATATCGGTGATACCTACCAGTCCGGGAATTGTGTTCAGGAATCTTCTTATCATAGGAAATGAGGTATCCGAATTATATGGTGCCGAACCCGGACACGTCCGTGCCTATGATATCAAATCCGGAAAATTGGAATGGACATTCCATACCGTGCCACAGCCCGGAGAATTTGGTTATGATACCTGGCCTAAAGATGCCTGGAAGTATGTAGGTGGTGCCAATAACTGGGGAGGCATGAGTTTGGATGAAAAACGGGGAATGGTATTTTTTGCAACGGGGTCACCTACCTATGATTATTATGGCAAGGACCGTCTGGGAATGAATTTATTCGGTAATTCTGTAGTTGCACTTGATGCAGCCACAGGTAAATACAAATGGCATTTTCAAACTGTTCATCATGATCTCTGGGATTATGATTTACCGGCCCCGCCCAATCTGATTACGGTAGTACATAATGGCAAAAAGATCGATGCAGTAGCTCAAACTTCGAAACTTGGCTACATTTACACCTTTAACCGGGATACCGGGGAGCCCCTATTCCCTATTGAAGAAAAACCGGTTCCTGCATCTGATATTCCCGGTGAGCAGGCCTGGCCAACACAGCCTATTCCAACAAAACCGGCACCTTATGCCCGACAATTCGTAACTAAAGAAGATATAAGCAATTATTCTAAGGGTTCACATGACAGCTTAATGATGCGCTTCAATGCTTTCAGATATGAAGGGCCATTTACCCCTCCTTCTATTCAGGGAACTTTCATGCTGCCTGGCAGCCGTGGAGGATCAAGTTGGGGAGGTGGTACCGTTGACCCAGGCAAAGGAATAATTTATGTCAAGTCGAATGATTCTCCGGAGATTGCTACTATGAAGAAAGTAGTCGAAAATGAAACTTCCAATCTTTCTGTCTATAATCAGGGTAAAGCCCTTTATTCAACCTATTGCATTAGCTGTCATATGGCAGATAAAAATGGGGATGAATCCGGAAATCCTTCTCTTCTAGCAATAGAAACAAGATTAAGCCGTGAAGATGCATTGAACAAGATCAAACGCGGGGGAGGTAAAATGCCATCCTTTGCCAGTGTAATTGCGGGTAAAGAGGAGGCAATTATTTCCTATCTGTATGATAAGGAATCTTCAGCGACAAGACCTTCCAGAGAACAAAGCTTCTTAAAGGAAATTCAGGAGAATGAATTGGCTAATAAATCCGGCATCAGCACTCCCAAAGAGGATAAGTACTTAAATTTAACCGCTTATGGTCAATTTTTAGACAATCAGCGGCGTCCGGGAATCAAACCACCCTGGGGACAATTGCATGCCATTAATTTGAATACCGGCGAATTTGAATGGTCAGTCACACTTGGAAATCAGCCGGAAGGGCAGCTACCGGGAGCACCTGAAACAGGCGCCAGCGGCTCAGCTGGTCCATTATTAACGAAAGGTGGCTTACTCTTGATTGGTAATACCCGCGACAGAAAATTCAGGGCCTTTGATCAAAAAACAGGTGAAAAAATTTGGGAAACCACTTTGCCCGGAATTGCAAATGCAAATCCTTCAACTTACTGGAGTAAGGGCAAACAATATATTGCAATTTCTGTAGGAGGGGATTCTG
>CAZTRY010000139.1:0-6843 GCA_964616525.1 uncultured Sphingobacterium sp.
TTTAAAGCTGCAATCACCGGATGGGAGCTAGCCAGAAATGTGTCCACACGATAGGCTTCTGACAGGACTTTACAACTTTTTTTCGATGATGGTTTTAGCCAGTTGATAATCCAGACTTAGCTCAGCGTACATCTGTTTTAGTCTGCGGTTCTCGTCTTGGAGCGATTTAAGCTCACGCAGGTGAGTGGAATCCATACCGCTGTACTTCTTGCGCCAATTATAAAGCGTGGCTTTGCTGATCCCGTATTCCCGGCACACATCCTGCGCCTGGCGGCCACCTTCATATTGTTTAATAGCGGTGGTGATTTGTGTTTCTGTAAACTGTTGCTTCTTCATTTTTCTGAAATTTGAAATTAAACATTTTGTCTAATTACTCAATGTCTTAATATCGGGGAAGCTTACAGTCATGGTCGAAATTTTTATTAGTATTCTACCATCCTTTTCAATAATTTCTTTTTTTATTAATCCAATATTTTCAGATATTAGTCTATCTATATTCATTTTTATTTCTCTTTTTTTATTTCCTTTATCTTATTCATATTAACCACCTTATTATCATGTGTTTACATTGATATTTATGCTTGCATTAATTATACAGAGGTGGATTAAATATTTTTTATTAGAAAATACCTTATTTATGATTTTTTGTAAAGGGTATTTTATTTATTCTTCAAAATTTTCTCTTTTTTTTTAGAAAAATTTTGGAACAATGGGACTCCAAATTAAAGCAGGGGGCATCGTTCTCAGTCTAAAGTACAGGGATACCATGTGGCTTAAAATAATAGTGTATTTTAGAGTGTTTAAAAGAACAATAAACGGGGGATATGGAACAAAAATGGGGGGATATGGAACATATAAAAATAGCTCCTGCTGGGCAATTATGTCATTAGTTCATGTATAAATGGCAATAGATATTAAATCCTACCGCATCTTTTTTGAAAATCTCAACGATCTATCCATAGATTTAGATTTTGATAAGCGTGGGTTGATTTATTTTGATGACTTAATTGCTTTCGCAAAATGGCTTCATAAAAATCATAAACCACTTTTAGAAGAAACAGGCTCTTATTGGTTGGATGACTTAATTCCGAACTTAGAGAAATTTGGACAATACTATTTGGAAGTTACAGGAAATACTCTACTGTATAGTAATAAAGAACACAGCATTCCACCTATACATGAACCAGTTAGTCAAATGCTATTAGAATTAACAGAAAATCTTAAGAGTGTGAAGGTTATTGTAGATAACACTAATCCTAAACTTGATCAAATCATTAATATTGTGTCCCAAGGTCTACTGACTAAGAAGGATGCAACTATAGTTTTAGAGGAGAAGTTAAATAATCTTTTTAACCAGAAAGGTCAGAATAAAGAGAAAAATAAAAGCAAAAGTGATGCGGAACTTAAACTGGAAATAATAACAGATTTCATTAAAAGAGAATCTAAGGATACCAAATCGTAGATTTTTCGCTTTTTTACTCTGCTAAAACTCTGCTTAAATGATAAAAAATTTGGTTTATTATCACAAAATAAATACGATTAAATGCAAAAAAACCCGCATAAATGCAGGTTTTTTTTCTGTGGAGAATATCGGATTCGAACCGATCACCTCTTCACTGCCAGCGAAGCGCTCTAGCCAAATGAGCTAATCCCCCCTTTTTGGAGTTTTCCAATGAATTGGCTCTCCGACTGCAATTATCTGAATTTTAAATGAATTTTCAAGTATGCAACTAAAATTTTGCTAAGCATGCTCTAAAATAAATTTAGCATCAACCTTAAGTTCAGTATGAACAGCTTTCAGAAAATCAATATCTGGTTTTTGTTTTTCGTTCAGGATTAGGGAAAGTTTTGCCTCACTTATTTTCAACCTTTTAGCCAAATCTCTTTGCTTTAAACGCATTTCATACATTCGTATCTCAATCATCCCGGCTAAAGTTGTAGGAGCATCAATGATATATTTTTTCTGTTCATATTGTTGGGCTGATAATGCAAGCTTTCGGATTTCTCTAAGTTCTTCCTTAGAAATATTTTCGCTCCCCTTTGCCATCAGCTTATCGATCAATTTCATTACATTACTGTAATCAACTTCATTTTTAATCCTGGTCATTTTTGTTTTTAATTAAATTATGAATTGCTTCAAGAGTGTAATCAGTATTTAGGTATTTTATATAGATGAACAATCAATCTTATCATACTCTTTATGTGTGCCCACAAACCGGATATATATGGTTCGAATATCAAAAAATATCATCGCAACTAAACGATAGGTATTGCCTCTTAAATTAAAGACAAACCTATCATTGCCTACTGCATCAACGGAATTAAACATTGCCTTCATCTCATGGTAATTTGACCAATCAGCATTCTGGCTTATTCTATACCAATTGTTTAACGCATCTTTTGCATCTGCATGGATTTCAAAGAAATCCCTTAATACCCCATAGCTGATTACAACCATGATAACATTGAAATTATAACACAAATTTAAAATAATGCAATTAAATTTAGAAATTCTAAATTATTTTTTTTTAATTATTGAATCATCCTGATTTTCTTTGTCTCCCCTAATTCAAATATCCCATCCAATTTCTAATTAAACTTTTCAGTCACAATTAGTTAACATTTGATCAAGCCATTTACGCGGTTATTTTTTAAAATACTTTTTTTTAAGTAATTGATTATCAATAAAATAATTCATTTTGAGATCAATTATTTTCTTTCCATTTAGTCCTGTTTCAATTCAATTTTTTCTTCAAAAGAAAATATTCTCATCATGCCGTCTTAATATCTGGATTTGACTTTTGTGGCGTAATTATTTAACCCTCAAAATTCAAAACTGATTATGAAAAGACAATACCTGCTCTTTTTTAGTAAAATTCTTATTTTACTTATTACGTTTTCTTTCCTCGACTTCCGTGGGAAAGTGTTTGCTCAAACTCAGCTATCCGGAAAAGTGAAGGATGCCAAAAACGAACCTGTTCCCGGAGCCAGTGTTTTATTAAAGGGCACAAAAATTGGAACTACTACTGACCTCAATGGAGATTTTAAACTGAGAACAGATGTTAAGGAGGGTGTTCTTGTCATATCCTCTATTGGTTATACCACCCAGGAAATAAACATCAGTGGTCAGACAGAGTTCATGGTAAAATTAACTGATGACAGTAAATTTCTTGGTGAAGTAGTAGTTACTGCATTGGGTATCAAACGGGAAGAAAAGTCGCTCGGTTTTGCTGCTCAGACCATTGGTGCAAACGCAATTGTTGATGCTAAAACGAACAACTGGGTAAATTCCTTATCGGGTAAGGTCGCCGGATTAAATATACAGGGTACCGGTGCCGGACCGATGGGTTCTTCGAGAATCACACTTCGTGGTGAGTCTTCTCTTAATCTGGATAATAATCAGGCTCTGATCGTGGTGGATGGGGTGCCTTTGAGCAGTAAAATTACCGGTACAGGTTTTTCATCCCACCTTTCTGCTGACAGTCCGGTAGATTATGGTTCTTCTGTTTCTGATTTGAACCCGGATGATATCGACAATGTCACGGTGCTGAAAGGTCCGGGTGCAACCGCACTATATGGCAGTCGTGCAGCGGGTGGGGTTATCATCATTACCACCAAATCTGGTGAACGAAAAGACGGCAGCCTGGGAATCACCTTCAACTCAAACTTTAATATTGAGCAGGTTAACCGCTGGCCGGATTATCAGTTTGAATACGGGGAAGGAAGAACAAGCGATTATTACTCCTACCTGGACAGTCCGGATGGAATTAATACGAGTACCACAGCAGCTGCAGGTCGTGCATGGGGTCCAAAATTTTCAGGACAAAGTTATTTTCAGTATGATCCCAATACCCCTGATAATAAACCAACTGCCCGGACTCCATGGGTAGCCAATAAAAATTATATTTCTGATTTTTTCCAAACAGGACACACAATATCCAATAGCCTGTCGCTGGATGGCGGAAATGAAAAGGGTTCAGCCCGGGTTTCGGTAACCCAAATGAAAAATAAATGGATTATTCCGAATACCGGTTTCGAAAGATTAAATGCTTCACTTTCAGTCAATCAGAAACTTTCTCCCAAACTAAGAATCAGCGGCAGAGCCAATTACTCCAATAAGAAAAGTGATAATCTTCCGATGGCAGGTTATAACAATCAAACCTTAATGTACTTTTTGATTATTGGCCCAAGTCCAAATTTGCAGGCCTCATGGTATAAGCCTTACTGGAAACCGGGGTTGGAAAATGTGGAACAGAAAAATCCATTCAATCCCGGCCCGGATAATCCATACCTGGCTATGTACGAAATGCTGAATACCATGAATAAGAATGGTCTTGTGGGTTCGGTATCGGCTAACTATGAGATTTCTAAAAAGCTTGATTTAATGTTAAGAACAGGTCTGGATATGTCGAATGAGTTTCGGTCACAGCAAAGACCCTTTAGCATGACGAGGTACCCGCGCGGAATGTATCGGGAACAAAATGTATTCAGTTATGAGTCGAATACAGATGTGCTATTATCCTACAAGGAGAAAATCTCATCCAAAATTAATTTGAATGCTTCAGCAGGTGCAAACTCAATGAATCAGAACTATGATTTTGCAGGTATGTACGCAGATCAACTTGCACAACCGGGTATTTATCAGATATCCAATAGTTTAGATCAGGCGGTTGCAGATCCATTAAAGACCAGTAAATCAATTCAGAGTGTTTACGGATCTGCTCAGATAGCTTTTGATGAGAAAATATTTTTTGATGTAACCGGAAGAAACGACTGGTCAAGTACCTTGCCCTTCAAGAATAATTCATTCTTCTATCCTTCTTTCAGCTCAAGTTTTATACTAGATGAGATCTTTAATTTACCGGCTTATTTCACTTTCGCAAAGGCCAGAGCTTCATGGGCTCAGGTAGGAAATGATACCCGCCCTTACCAAACGGCCAGGTATTATGACAGGATCTACAGCAATAGTTTCACGAATCCTACCCAGCTGTTTAATGCTGAGTTAAAACCTGAAATTACCTCCAGCTATGAGTTTGGTTTGGACTTGCGCATGTTAAAAAACAGGCTTGGATTTGATGTGGCATACTACAATAATCAGAGCCGGAATCAGATCTTGTCTATCCCCTTAGATCCGGTTACCGGATTTTCAACTGCATTAATTAATGCCGGATTGATTAACAGTAAGGGCTGGGAGGTTAAATTATCAGGTAAGCCAATTTCAAATAACAAATTCACCTGGAATACCACCTTGCTTTGGAGCAGAAACAGAAGTTATGTGAAGGAACTTGCTGAAGGGATTTCGAATCAAATCATTTATCAGCATAATTCGAATGTATTGATTGAGGCCCGTGTGGGTGGTTTAATGGGTGATATGTATGGAAGAGGATTTAAGAGATCACCTGACGGACAAATTATTTACAATTCCTCCAATGGATTGCCTGCGCCGCTTGATCCCGTTGCAAAAAAATGGGGCAATGCTTTTGCTGACTGGAAGGGTAGTGTAAGCAACGAATTGAGCTATAAGAACATAAGATTCAGTGCTTTGATTGATGGTCAGATGGGTGGCTCGATGTACTCTCAAACCAATCATAAGAACAATACACTGGGCAAGACCAGAGTAACCTTGCCGGGCAGGGAAGGTGGGATCATCGGACCAGGTGTTGTCAGAAAATCGGATGGTACTTTTGTGCCAAATACTGTAAAAGCTGCTGCAAGTGCATATTATGATAATTACTATCAGATATCCAATGCTGAAACCAATATTTTTGATGCCTCATTCTTAAAGATCAGGGAGCTAAGGCTTGAATTTTCTTTGCCTTCAACCCTCCTGAAGAAGTTTGGGGTTCAAAGAACCAGTATTGCGGTCTGGGGCAGAGATCTGTTTAATTTTACCAAATTCCCGGGTTTTGATCCGGAAGGTGGTAATCTGAATAATGGCACCCTGACTCCCGGTGTAGAGCTGGCTCAGTTCCCTTCAAACCGTACCATGGGTACCAACCTGACCTTTAAATTCTAATCTGATTTATTAGTTCTTAATAAGAAAACAATGAAATTTACATCCAAAATAGTTCTTGCATTAAGCATGCTGATCACTTCAATGATATCCTGTACCGATAAGTTTGAAGAATTAAATACAGATCCCAACCGCCCGAAAGATGTTACTCCGGGGGTTTTACTGGGTCAGATGCAGTATAGATTAATTAACAATAATGTCACTACCTCAAGGAATTTTACGAATGAACTGATGCAGGTAGATGCTCCGCGTTCCAGCACCAGCGGACAGGGCTTGCACCGCTATGTAGTACAGCCCGGTCAAGCAGTCTGGACTGGTTATTATGACAGGCTTACTGATGTTGAAGACATTTACAAAGTGTCTGATAAGCTGAAGGAAAATAATTACAAGGCGATTGCACTTGTATATAAAAGCTGGGTCTATTCCATACTAACAGATTTATACGGTGATATTCCTTATTCCCAGGCAATAAAAGCACAAGATGGAAATTTTCAACCTGCATTTGATAAGCAGAAGGACATCTATGTACAGATCCTGAAAGATCTGGAAACAGCAAATGGTCTTTTTGATGATACTAAGGCCCTTACTTATGGCGGTGACCTGGTATATAATGCCAACGCATTAAGTGGCAGTAAAAATCCGGGTATCCAGAAGTGGAGGAAATTTGCCAATTCATTACGACTGAGACTTTTGTTGAGGATTTCTAAGCGTAATGGAGAAATTGATGTTAATCAGCAGATTACTAACATATTAGCCAATCCGGCAACCTATCCGGTATTTACTTCGGTTGCTGATGATGCAATCTTCAGATATCCTGGCACATTTCCTTA
>CAZTRY010000140.1:0-6804 GCA_964616525.1 uncultured Sphingobacterium sp.
ACATAAACTTTAGCCATCTGAACAATTCCTGAAGGAAGCTCATCTCCAACACTGATTGCAAACTTATCACGTTTGTAAGCACCAAGCTCTTCATTAAGCTTAATGTTATAATTGTGAAGTGTTTGCTTGATCAGTTCGTTTTTGTCTTCATCAGTTGTCCATTTGGTTGGATTCACATTAGCATACTCAAGTTCAGTTAGTATCTTTTGGGTGAACTTCACACCTTTAGCAACCAATAGTTCTTTGTATACGTTGAATACTCCCTGTGAAGTTTTACCATTCACAATGACAAACAATTTCTCAATCAAGGTATCTTTCAATTCCTTAACTGCTTTATTATGTTTAGCGTCTAATTTCTCAATCAGAGCTTTCTCTTCCTGCTTAGTTGTTTTCTTGGCACGGGAGAATAATTTAGTATCGATAACTACTCCATGAATTGAAGGAGGAGTTTTAAGGGAAGCATCTTTCACATCGCCGGCCTTGTCACCAAAAATAGCACGTAAAAGTTTTTCTTCCGGCGAAGGATCAGATTCTCCTTTTGGAGTAATCTTACCGATCAGAATATCACCTTCCTTGATCTCGGCACCTATACGGATAATTCCATTCTCATCAAGGTCCTTTGTAGCCTCTTCAGATACGTTTGGAATATCAGGAGTTAATTCCTCTTCTCCGCGCTTGGTATCACGAACCTCAAGTTCAAATTCTTCAATATGTAATGAAGTGAAGATATCCTGAGAAACCACACGTTCAGAAATAACAATCGCATCCTCGAAGTTGAATCCCTGCCAAGGCATGAATGCTACTTTAAGGTTTCTACCCAATGCCAATTCTCCATCCTGAGTTGCATATCCTTCACAAAGAACCTGTCCCTTTTCAACTTTCTGACCTTTTTTAACAATAGGTTTTAAATTGATACAGGTACTCTGGTTTGTTTTCTTGAATTTAATCAGTCGGTATGATTTAACCTCACCTTCGAATGATACAAGAACATCGTCCTCATTTCTTTCGTAACGGATACGGATTTCATTTGCATCTACATATTCCACAACACCATTACCTTCTGCATTAATCAGGGTACGCGAATCGCGGGCTACTCTGCCTTCAAGACCAGTACCTACAATTGGAGCTTCCGGACGCAATAATGGAACTGCCTGACGCTGCATGTTCGATCCCATCAAGGCACGGTTAGCATCATCATGCTCCAGGAATGGAATTAATGAAGCTGCAATTGAAGTGATCTGATTTGGGGCAATATCCATTAAATCAAGCTTTTTAGGCTCAATTACAGGAAAATCACCTTCATAACGTGCTTTAACATGTGGAGTCTCAAAATTACCTTTATCATCATAAACCGCATTGGCCTGACCAATAGTTTTTCCTTCTTCATCTTCTGCAGAAAGGTAAATTACTGGTTCTTCAACTACAACACGTCCATCCTCAACCTTACGGTAAGGAGTTTCTATGAAACCAAGGTTATTAATTTTAGCATGAACACACAGTGATGAAATCAAACCGATATTCGGACCTTCAGGTGTTTCAATCGTACATAAACGACCATAGTGAGTATAGTGAACGTCACGAACCTCAAATCCTGCACGCTCACGTGAAAGACCACCCGGGCCTAATGCAGATAGACGACGCTTATGTGTAATCTCTGCAAGAGGATTGGTTTGATCCATAAACTGTGATAACTGATTCGTTCCGAAGAATGAGTTGATCACAGAAGAAAGTGTACGTGCATTAATCAGATCGGTTGGAGTAAATACCTCGTTGTCACGGATATTCATTCTCTCGCGGATGGTACGGGCCATACGGGCCAGACCAACGCCAAACTGTGCATATAACTGCTCACCTACAGTACGAACACGACGGTTTGACAAGTGATCAATATCATCCACCTCAGCTTTAGAATTGATCAGTTTGATCAGGTACTTAACGATGGCAATGATATCCTGTTTTGTTAAAACCTTAGTTTCAATAGGAGTTGCTAACTTCAATTTACGGTTAATGCGGTAACGACCTACATCACCCAAATCATATCTCTTATCTGAGAAGAACAAACGGTCAATAATACCGCGTGCTGTTTCTTCATCAGGTGGTTCAGCATTACGAAGCTGACGATAGATGTGCTCTACGGCTTCTTTTTCTGAGTTAGAGGTATCTTTTTGTAAAGTATTATATATGATAGTATAATCACCGCTGTTTACTGCATCATCTTTAGTTAGGATGATCGTTTTTACACCAGCTTCAATGATCATATCGATATGCTCGTCTTCAAGGACAGTCTCGCGTTCCATAATGATCTCATTACGATCAATAGAAACAACTTCACCGGTATCTTCATCCACAAAATCTTCCACCCATTTCTTAAGAACCCTGGCGGCAAGTTTACGGCCAACAGCTTTCTTTAAACCGGATTTACTAACTTTTACTTCATCAGCAAGTTCGAATAATTCCAGAATATCCTTATCAGAATCATAACCGATTGCACGTAAAAGGGTGGTAACCGGGAACTTTTTCTTACGATCGATGTAGGCATACATGACATTGTTAACGTCAGTTGCAAATTCGATCCAGGAACCTTTAAAAGGAATTACACGGGCTGAATATAATTTGGTTCCGTTTGTATGACGGCTTTGGCCGAAGAATACACCCGGTGAACGGTGCAATTGAGATACAATTACACGCTCAGCACCATTGATAACAAAAGTACCTTTAGGTGTCATATATGGGATGGTTCCCAAATAAACATCCTGTACTATTGTTTCAAAGTCTTCGTGTTCAGCATCATTACAGGACAAGCGAAGCTTGGCTTTCAGAGGAACACTATAGGTTAAACCACGCTCGATACATTCGTGTATATCATAACGTGGAGGATCAATGAAATAATCAAGAAATTCCAGAACGAATATGTTTCTTGAATCAGAGATCGGAAAGTTTTCAGAGAAAACTTTAAACAAACCTTCCTGATGGCGGTTGTCTGAAGTTGTTTCAAGCTGAAAAAATTCTCTGAAAGATTGCAGTTGAACATCCAGGAAATCAGGATAGTCCATCACATGCTTACTGGTAGCAAAATTTACTCTTTCGTTGTGCTTAATTTTGTTTGCCAAGGGATTGAGAATTTAGTTTAGTAAATAAACTGTGTCCTGTTCATCCGCCCGGAGCGGATATGTAGGTCTAACATGAAATGGGTATAATACAAATGGCAATAGACCCCGATGAAAATCGGAGTCTAAGGCCATAATCTTTATGAGTTAAGATTACTTAATCTCAACAGTCGCTCCAGCTTCTTCGAGTGCTTTTTTCAATGACTCAGCTTCTGCTTTATCAACACCAGTTTTAACTTCTTTTGGTGCACCGTCAACTAGATCTTTAGCTTCTTTCAAGCCTAAGCCAGTAAGGTCTTTCACTAATTTAACAACTGCAAGTTTAGAACCACCAGCTTCTTTCAGGATTACATCGAAAGCTGTTTGCTCTGCTGCTGCTGCAGGAGCGTCACCGCCACCAGAAACTGCTGCTACTGCCACTGCTGCTGCAGCTGGCTCAATACCATACTCATCTTTTAATATTTGAGCTAATTCGTTAACTTCTTTTACTGTTAAGTTTACTAATTGCTCAGCAAACGATTTTAAATCTGCCATTTTATTTTAATTTTAAAATTCTGTACTTGAATAATTTAATCGAACTCTAAGGTGTTCGTTACCCTCTTTCTTGTAATGTTTTAACAATTCCTGCGATCTTATTACCACCTGACTTTAAGCCGGATATAACGTTTTTAGCAGGAGATTGAAGCAATGCAATGATGTCTGCCACCAATTCTTCCTTAGATTTAAGGTTAACCAGGGCATCTAACTGATTATCGCCAATGAATACAGCTGAATCAATATATGCAGCCTTCAGTACCGGTTTATCACCTGACCTTCTCAATTGTTTAATCAGCTTGGCCGGAGCATTTGCTGATTTTGAGAATAATATAGATGAAGATCCCTTAAGTACGTCAAACAATTCGCTAAAATCACCTTCAGAGGCTTCCATAGCCTTTCTGATCAGTTTATTCTTAGCAACCTGCATTTTGATATCGTTCTCGAAACATTTGCGGCGAATATCATTTACTTTTGCTACAGACAGGTTTGCAGTATCGGTAATGTAAAAATTACCGTACTCAGCAATCGTCTCTGTTAAAGCAAGAACAACTTCGTGTTTTTCTTCTTTTCTCATGATTAGATTCCTGCTACTGATTTAGTTTCAATTTCTATTCCCGGACTCATTGTCGACGACATGTGAATGCTCTTGAAATAAGTTCCTTTTGCTGCTGAAGGTTTCAACTTAGAAATCGTCTGAATTACTTCAAGCGCGTTTTCATAAATCTTATCTGCATCGAAAGATACTTTTCCGATAGAAGCATGAATGATTCCTGTTTTGTCAACTTTGAAATCAATTTTACCACCTTTAACATCAGTTACTGCTTTGCCCACATCTGTGGTCACAGTTCCTGACTTAGGGTTTGGCATCAGGTTTCTTGGACCTAAAACACGGCCAAGCTTACCTACTTTTGCCATAACACTAGGCATAGTAATTATGATATCAACGTCAATCCACCTTCTATTTTGGCAATGTATTCATCAAGACCTACGTAATCCGCTCCTGCTGCTTTAGCTTCTGCTTCCTTATCAGGAGTGCAAAGAACTAATACACGAACAGTTTTACCGGTTCCATGAGGAAGATTTGCAATACCACGTACCATTTGATTCGCTTTACGAGGATCTACGCCTAAGCGTACATCCAGATCAACCGATGCATCAAATTTAGTAGTTGTAATATCTTTAACCAGTGCCGAAGCCTGAGTTAATGAGTATGCTTTCCCAACCTCAATTTTGGAATGTGCCAATTTTTGATTTTTTGTTAATCTAGCCACTTCTTAAACTGATTTTGTATAATTAATTGTTCCAGGGTGCATCACCGCTAACGGTAATTCCCATACTGCGTGCTGTACCAGCAACCATTTTCATGGCTGACTCGACAGTAAATGCGTTCAAGTCGGTCATTTTATCTTTGGCAATGCTTTCAACCTGATCCCAGTTTACACTGGAAACCTTTTTTCGGTTAGGCTCTGCAGAACCACTCTTTAAACCTGTTACTTCCAGTAATTGGATAGCTACAGGAGGAGTTTTGATGATAAAATCGAATGACTTGTCGACATAAACAGTGATTACAACCGGTAAAACTTTACCTGGCTTATCTTGGGTACGCGCATTAAACTGCTTGCAAAACTCCATGATGTTCACACCTTTTGCTCCCAACGCGGGACCAACTGGTGGAGATGGATTTGCAGCGCCGCCCTTGATCTGTAATTTTATTAAAGCACCGACTTCTTTTGCCATTTTTATTGATTTGTTTTTAACTCAATGTTAGTAGTGGAAGCTATGTAACATTTAAGACCTTTCTGAGTTGTACGTATTACGTTATAAGTTCTAAGTGTTGCACGCGGCGTATAACTTAAAACGTATAACGTATTACTCTTTCTCGACTTGCATATAATTTAACTCAAGTGGTGTTCTTCTTCCGAAGATTTTAACCATGACCTTAAGTTTCTTTTTCTCTTCGTTAACCTCTTCGATAACACCCGTAAATCCGTTAAACGGCCCATCCATCACCTTAACATTCTCACCAACGTAATATGGTACATTCATTGACTCACCCTGTTCAGCCATCTCATCCACCTTACCTAAGATTCTGTTAACTTCGGCAGCCCTCATTGGAACGGCATTCCCACCTTTATCACCAAGAAAACCAATTACACTATTGATTCCTTTAATTACGTGTTCAAGTTCTCCGTCAAGCGCAGCTTCGATAAGAACATATCCGGGATAGAAGTTTCTTTCTTTAGCAATTTTCTTACCATCCTTCATCTGATAGTATTTCTCCATCGGAATCAGAACCTGAGGTAAAAGATGTGCTATCCCCAAACGGTTAACTTCTGCCTCGAGGTATTGTTTTACTTTTTTCTCTTTGCCGCTGACAGCTCTAACCACATACCATTTTAATTGATCGCTCATATAAATTACGCAAGAGATTTATAAAACATCTTTAGTGCATTACCAGCGGTTTCATCCATTGCCAATATCACAAGTGAAATAATAATGGAAGCAATCAATACCAATACAGCTGAATTCTGTAACTCTACCCATGTTGGCCAGGTTACTTTCTGAGTCATTTCTGTATACGATTCTTTTAAAAACTCTACTACGTTAGCCATCTTCTATTTAGCATAAGCACGGGAACAAGGATTCGAACCCTGATCAAAGGTTTTGGAGACCTCTATTCTACCATTGAACTATTCCCGTTTGTTAAAACTGCGATTACAGAATGACCTGTAAACTAAGCCCGTGTATTATAAGAAAACATAAGTCCACAATAAAGGGACTTATGTTATCCAATTAACCTTTCTAAGAAATTGTTATTTTACAATTTCAGTTACCTGTCCGGCACCTACTGTTCTACCACCCTCACGGATTGCAAAACGAAGTCCTTTTTCCATGGCGATTGCATTGATCAGTTTTACACTGATTGTAACGTTATCACCTGGCATAACCATTTCTACTCCTTCAGCAAGAGTGATCTCACCTGTAACGTCTGTTGTACGGAAGTAGAACTGTGGACGATATTTGTTGAAGAATGGAGTGTGACGTCCACCTTCTGCTTTTGACAATACATAGATCTCAGCTTTGAAGTCAGTATGCGGAGTTACTGAACCTGGCTTACAGATAACCATACCACGACGGATATCAGTTTTCTCAATACCAC
>CAZTRY010000141.1:0-6744 GCA_964616525.1 uncultured Sphingobacterium sp.
CTTCGAACCATCGGCAGCATTGAAGATTTTCAAGGATATGTTAAGCAAGGAAAAAAATATCGAACTGGTATATAATCAGCGCTTAAATCGCAAAAGCGGGGTCAAAAAAACCTCCGGAAAAATAACCTCCATACAAATGGAAAGTGGTCAGGTTTACCAGGGAAAGATGTTTATCGATGCCACTTATGAAGGCGATCTAATGGCCGCAGCCGGAGTAAGTTATACCGTAGGCCGTGAATCAAATGCACAGTATGGTGAATCATTAAACGGAATTCAGGCAAACAAAATTAGTCTGACCCTGCGCAGAACTATTTCAATGAATACCTATAACCATAACTTCATTGAGGGGGTTGATCCCTACATAAAAAAAGGGGATCCAAAAAGTGGTTTACTTCCGTTTATCACCCCAGGAAAACCGGGAATCGATGGAGAAGGGGATAATAAAATACAGACTTATTGTTTCCGCATGACCCTAACCAATCATCCGGATAACCGGATACCTTTTGCCAAACCTGCAGGTTATAAAGAACTGGAATATGAATTATTATTCAGAAACTACGAAGCTGCCAAAGGTCCTGTAGAAAAAATGTATGATTATGGCGACCCACTGGTACCCTGGATAAATTCGGATATGCCCAACCGCAAGACAGATACTAATAATCAAAAGGGATTTTCAACAGATTTTATTGGGCAGAATTATGACTATCCCGAAGCGACCTATGAAGAGCGCGAAAAGATTATTGAACGCCATCGGAAATATCAGCAAGGTTTAATGTGGACCCTCGCTTATCATCCACGCATTCCTAAAAAAGTGCGGGATGTCGTTTCTACCTGGGGTACCTGTAAGGATGAATATGAGAGGGAAGACGGCTGGCAAGGTCAGTTATACATCAGGGAAGCCAGACGCATGGTCAGTGATTATGTGATGACTCAAAAAAATTGTGAGCGACTGATTGTCGCCAATGATCCGGTTGGAATGGGTGCTTACGGTATGGACTCCCACAACATCAAACGCTATGTAGATGTGAATGGATTTGTGAAAAATGAAGGAAATGTGGAAGCGCATGTGGCTAGTCCTTATCCAATTAGCTATCAATCTATTGTGCCCAAAAAATCAGAGGTAAACAATTTGTTTGCACCTGCTTGTTTATCTGCCACCCACATCGCCTTCGGATCTATCCGTATGGAGCCGGTGTTTATGGTACTCGGACAATCAGCAGCCATTGCCGCATCCATTGCCATTGACAAGAATTATAAGGTACAGGATATCCCATACAAAGAGTTGGAAGCAGATCTTTTAAAATATAAACAGGTACTTCAATAAGGTTTTGGATTAGTATCCTCTAAAAGAGAAATCTAAACTTTGCTTATTTTTTATCATTCCATGAAAAAAAATCTCGTTCTAATTATATTTTTTTCTCTAAAAATTATATCCGGTCAGAGTTTATCTGCTCAGGATAAGAATGAGGCTGGCTGGAAAGCAGGAGTTGCGAGCGTAATTATTACTCCTGAAGAATCGATGTGGATGGCCGGATTTGCAGCCCGTACCCGCCCATCCGAGGGTAAACTTCATGAACTATGGGCTAAAGCACTGGTATTTGTAGATGCTGCCGGCAAAAAGGGGCTGCTCATCACTACCGACCTATCGGGCATCCCTAAAAGCATCTCAGATAATATCCGGAATCGACTGGAAAAAAGTTTCAATCTCTCACGAAGTCAGATCATTTTCAATACCTCACATACCCATTCGGGACCGGTGCTGCAGGATGCGCTTCATGCACTTTATCCGCTAAATGAAAAACAAAAAGAACAAATCAGGATTTATACCATAAAATTCGAAAACCAGATAGAAGCTTTAGTTAAAAAGGCCTTAGGTTCAATGAAGCCTGTGAATATTTCTACTCAAAATGGAATCACCCGATTTGCAGTGAACAGGAGGAACAATATTGAAAGCAAAATTGATGCCCAAACTGATCTGAAAGGACCGAGTGATTATGCCGTCCCGGTAATCAGAGTAAGTGATAAAAAAGGAAAAGTATTAGCCTTAGCTTTTGGCTATGCCTGTCATAATACGGTATTAAGTGGTTATGAATGGTCTGGAGATTATGCCGGCTATGCACAGATTGAGATAGAAAAAGCTCATCCCGGCACTACTGCGCTATTTTTCCAGGGTTGCGGAGGAAACCAGAATGCATTGCCACGAAAATCAGTCCCATTAGCCAAACAATACGGACGGGAACTCGCATTGGCTGTTGAGGCCGTACTTGAAGGGGAAATGAAGGAACTTGAACCACGTTTAAGGACTGCCTATTCAGAAGTAAATCTTGAATTTGAAAATCCACCGGGCAAGGAGGAGTTAAACCAAATGCTTGCTAAAGAAAGCGGTTACATCAGGAACTGGGCATTGGAAATGATTCGGAAATATGAAAAGGGGGAGCGCATTTTGACCAGCTATCCCTATCCTGTTCAGTTCTGGCAAATGGGTGCTCAGTCGGTGGTTGCTTTAGGCGGTGAGCCGGTTGTAGATTATGTGATCCAATTAAAAAAGATCTTTGGTTCCGGGCTATTTGTGATGGGCTACTCCAATGATGTGATGGCCTATATTCCAACTGTAGATATTCTCCGGGAGGGCGGATATGAAGGACATACCTCCCAAATGGCTTTCGGTTTACCTGCGAAATGGAAAGAATCAATTGAACCTTTGATTATGGGAGAGGTATTAAAATTATCCAAAGAGATTGGAATTAAAATTTCGGATTCAAAATAATTCTGTTTCGGTAATTATTCCTTTCATTTTTCTATATTTAAAATAGTTAAAGACAATTAAATTCGATGAAACGCAGAGAAATATTAAAGGGGTTGAGCATCATTCCACTGGCAGGAATTGCCACTGCCACTATTTCGAAAGAGCAGGCTTTGGCAGGTGGAGGAAGCGCTGAAGAATGGCTTCCCAAAAAAGAACTGATTAAAACACCTGCAGGCTCCTGCCTTCGTTCAGGGCATTTATTATTTATTGGTGGAATTGGTGGCTGGTATGCCAATCAAAGAGCCGAACCGGGGGATATTCAGGTGCAGATCCGCAGTGTGCTGACTACCATGAAGGGAATTCTGGAAGGTGCAGGATCATCGATGGCTAATGTGCTGAAGATACAGATGACTGTATCCGAACCAAACAAAAATATGGCTAAACTCAATGAGGCTTATGCTGAATTTTTTCCTGAAAATCCTCCGGTACGTTCATACAGCGGCTCTAAACCCAGTCAGATGGGCAGGGATGGAATACTATGCCAGGTGAGCTGTATCGCTTATGTTGATTAATTTAAAACATTTTAAAACTTTATAAAATATTATTATGGATCGCAGAAAGGTTCTAAAAAGTCTGAGTCTACTTCCTTTAGCAGGCGCAGCAGCAGCAATTCCTACAGAAGCTAATGCTCAAAACAAAAAGCAAAAAGGACAATGGACACCTAAAAAACAGGTTATACGGAAGAGCAACAGTGGTGGAAATACAAACCCTACAGTTGCTGCACCGGCAACTGCCGGAGCAAAACCTGCAGCACCAGCTCCGGTATTGTCAGGTTGTATCCGCTCCGGGCATCTCTTATTCATTTCAGGTATTGGAGGCTGGTATGCCGAAAGACGCAAAGAGCCGGGAGATATACAGGTACAGATTCGCAGTGCCTTAGATACTATGAAAGAAGTACTTGAAGGCGCCGGATCATCAATGGCTAATGTGCTTAAAGTTCACATGACTGTCGCTGAGCCCAATAAAAATATTGCTGCACTGAATGAGGCTTACCGTGGCTATTTCCCTGATCCTCCACCGGTACGTTCATACACAGGTTGCGGGACCGATTTAATGGGAAGAGATGGCATTCTATTACAAATTGATTGTATTGCTTACGTGGATTAAGTTCGGTAAATCAAAGGAATAAATTGAAATCAGTTAAATATTGATTGGATTGAATGACTATAGAAAATTTTGATAAACTTAGGATTGAGCTATCGATAAAGTCAAAAAACGGACTTGATTTTACACTTTCTGCAAGTTTTATTTGGTTTGCCATTTCATATATCTGGACTCTTCAAGGCAGTTCCTACAATAAATCAGTTTACACTTTTATTGCAGGAAGTTTGATGTTTCCATTGGCACTTCTATTTTCTAAGCTATTAAAAACAAGCTGGACTAATAAAAACAATCCATTGCAGCCATTGGGACTTTGGCTGAATTTTGCTCAACTCTTTTATTTCCCTTTTTTAGTATTCACATTGATTAGAACACCTGATTATTTTGTAATGGTCTATGTTATCATTACAGGTGCACATTTTTTCCCTTACGCCTGGTTCTATAAAACCATTTGGTTTGCAGTATTTGCCGGGTTAATTGCGATAGGAGCCCTGCTCCTCGGGCTTAATTTAGAAACTAGTCAAATCTACTTAATACCTGGATTTATGAGTCTTTGTCTGGTTATTCTGACCACACTATTGTATTTTGATAGTAGAACAAAACAAAAACTTCATGGGCTAGATTAAAGGTTTAACTATAATCTTTCGTTTTTGTAACAATGTATCAATGAGCTAAACCCCTGCTTTTTGCAAAACCTCTAACGTTTTTCTCAATCCGGTTTCAGCAACCATCATCAAATCTTGCTTCCAATACTCCGGATTATACATCTCGAGTGAAATACAACCCTTATATCCGGTTCCTTTCAGGTCTTTGAAAATTTGTGTCAAAGGCAAAATTCCATCCCCGGGGTAAACCCTATGTGAATCATTCAGTTGGTCCAATGGAGGAGATGCGGGTGCATCATTAAATTGAAAAATCGCAATCATATCACCTCTGAGTAATTTAATACCCTCAAAACCTCCTTCACTGATATACATATGATAAACATCCGGAATAACCATTGCTTTAGGATGGTTGGCATCCAGGACAATACCGACGGCCTGACCCATTGTTTTAACAGGAAAATACTTTACAAAAACCAATGCCGGATTCAACTTATAGTCGTTGATTCCCATTTCAATAATATCCCTGTAGCGATCTGCGGCCCACTTCTGATTATAGTTCAGACCAATGGTATTTGGAATAGTCTGAATATGCTGTGCCCCAATATCAGAAGCCATACGCATCCGGTTACGGGTATCGGCCAATGATTTATCCCATAATTCCTGAGTTGGTGGCAAGGCATTCCAAAGCCCGATCACGCTGGGAACAAACAAACCACTATCCCTGATTTCTTTACCAAGATCTTTCAGGTTACCTCCATCTGCCTCAAACTTTTGCAGTTCACCATCCCATGGTTCGATGGCATCATAACCGGCCTTTGCGGCTATCCTGACTTTCTCTTTTAAGGAAGCTGGTCTGATGGTAGCAGTATCCAGGCAAACCGGCCATGGACTCTTACCTTTCTGAAACCTTTTCTCCTTCTTTTGAATATCTGCAGTACCGGCAAGTGCAATGTCAGCTGAGGCAATACCGGCAATACCAGCCACCGCTCCCAGCGTAATGAATTTTCTACGTTCCATGGTTTATACTTAATAATTTCCTACAGGCAAACAGCGATATTGAATGTTAATTAAAACTTAATATAGGCCAAAAGATTGAAAAACAAAACTGCCGGAATAGTTATTACCGATTACTTCATTGATCCTAAGCAATTGGTTATACTTGGACAATCTTGAAGATCCGGCTACAGAACCAATTTTAATCTGTCCGCCATTTAATCCAACAGCTAGATCTGCCAGGGTGGCATCCTCCGTTTCGCCCGAACGGGCCGAAACCACGGTGCTGAATCCCCCATTCTTCGCCATCCGGAGGGTATTCACCGTCTCTGTCAATGTTCCGATCTGATTCATTTTCACGAGAATTGAATTTCCGGCATTCAGGTCAAAGCCCTTCTGCAAGCGGACTTTATTTGTGGTAAAAAGATCATCACCAATTAACTGAACATGTTTGCCTAACCGTTGAGTTAAGGCCTGCCATCCCTCCCAGTCATTTTCAGCCAGTCCATCTTCAATTGAAATTACCGGATGCTCCCTGCTCCACTTTTCAAGCATATCAATCATTTGCCCTGAGCTTAGTGAGCGGTCTTCTGAGTGCAGGTGATAAACTCCCCTGGCTTCATCGTAGAAATGCGACGAAGCCACATCTAATGCAATGGCAACATCGGTACGCGGCTTATAACCACAGGCATGAAATACTTCTCCCAAAACCTCCAGTGCAGCTTCGTTGGAAGGCAAAGCAGGACCAAATCCACCCTCATCAGCAAGCAGATAGGCATTATATCCTTTCTTAATCAGTATTTCCCTTGTTTTCCAGTACACATTATAAATCATTTCGAGTGCATCCGGATAATTTTTGGGTGATACAGGTATGATCAGAAAATCCTGCAAATCAATATTCTTCCCGGCATGCAATCCTCCGCTGATAATATTTACCATTGGGACAGGCATCGAAACTGCATCTCCTGCATTCAGGTATTTCTTTGCCAGATGTCTGAATAAAGGTTCCCCTGCTTCATTTGCAGCTGCATGAATACAGGCAAAAGAAGCTCCTAGAATTGCATTTGCACCCAGCCTGGATTTTTCAGGGGTTCCGTCCAGTTCGATCATCAGATTATCCAGATGATTCTGATCCTCAATATCCTTACCAATCAGCAAATTCCTGATTTCTGTATTGTCATTTTTCACAGCTTTACTCACCCCTTTACCCCGATGTCTATTGCCTCCATCACGTAGTTC
>CAZTRY010000142.1:0-6734 GCA_964616525.1 uncultured Sphingobacterium sp.
ATCCAGAATTTCCCGTTTGAGTGTCATGATATCATTATGAAGGGCATCGTTCCATTCACCCATGAACTCGATAATTGCATAGCCCTTTTCATAATCGGCATACAAAACTTTGAGATATAAGGTTTGAGAACCAAAGAAATCCCATTGGGGATGAATCAGATAATTATAGATCTGTTTATCAAATTCAAACTCATTATATTTTGTTTCAAAAAATGGCGAAAGCGCATCTTCTGAAGCAATATAATCGTCCCTCCAACGGTAATATGGTTCTATTTCATGCATTTTTTGAAATTATAGTTCTGATGAAGCAGCATTGTCGACAGCTTGACGGACACTTCCGTATCTGTCGAGCAGTTTTTGTGCCGTGCCAGCATCCAGGCCAGTTGCCTGCATTACCATGTTAACTGCACGGCCAACAAGTTTTACATTGCTAAGCCGCATATCAACCATTTTATTCCCTTTTACCCGACCCAGACGGATCATCGTTGAGGTACTGATCATATTCAGGACAAGTTTTTGAGCCGTTCCGGATTTCATGCGGGTTGAGCCTGTAACGAATTCCGGGCCGACAACCACCTCAATCGGATGTTTGGCTTCGGCAGCTACCGGACTCCCGGCATTGCAGACAATACAAGCAGTTTCAAGTCCGTTTTCATTCGCCTTTTTTAATCCCCCGATAACATATGGTGTTGTTCCGGATGCTGCAATTCCTACAAGAACATCTTTATCTGAAATATTAAACTCCAGCAAGTCTTTCCAGGCTTGCTCACTATTATCTTCGGCATTTTCGACTGCTTTTCGGATCGCTTTATCTCCTCCGGCAATGATCCCGATTACCATATCAAATGGTACACCATAGGTTGGGGGGCATTCCGATGCATCGAGTATGCCCAATCGTCCGCTGGTACCTGCTCCAATATAAAATAGCCTCCCCCCTGCGCTGATTTTTTCAACAATGACATTAACGACTTTTTCAATCGACGGAATCGCTTTCTCTACGGCAAGAGGTACTGTCTTGTCTTCATCATTCATGCCCTGCAGTAATTCTACCACGGACATTTTATCGAGATCATTATAGTTGGAATCAGCTTCAGTTGTTCTTTTCATGTTTATAGTTTACGATTACAAAAATCGGAATATTATCTTTTAGCCAATCAATTAATTTGCAATAAAAAACCCGCACTGAAAATTCAGTGCGGGTGCTAATTCTGATACTTTCTATTTTTTAAAGAAATATCTCAAATCCAGCAGTAATTAATCTTGGCAATCCAACCCTGATTCCTTCAGGCCTTCTGCTGCTGATATATCTTTGGTCTGTCAGGTTTTTTACCGACAAGTTCAGGTTTGCATTGGTTTTAGGAATGCGATAATAAGCATTTGCATCAACAATGTATCTGCTGCTAATCTTTCCGGTTCTTCCATTTGCCGATGGGACCTCGCTGTTGATCTCATCTGTAAACTGTGCTCCGATGTAATTCCCAGAAACTCTGAAACCAAAACCATTGTGAAGGTTTATACCTGCTGCATTCCAGATCATTAGATTGGCTGCGTATGGCAGTTTATTTTCTTTTACATTAACTGCGCTGCCATTTACCGAAATGAAACGGTCATTGCTGTATTCAGAACCCTGAACAGTGATGCTGCTTTCAAAAGTATAGGAGTTTTTCAATCCTGCCATTTTCCCAAGATCAATTTGGAAGCCTGCTTCAATTCCTTTATGAAGGGTTTGTCCTCCATTAACCACACCGCTGGCATTCGAATTACCTGAGGAATTTGAAACCGGAATGATCTGATTCTGAAAGTCAAGTATGAAGCCGGTTATTTCAGCATTGAAATAGTCGTTAAACTTAATCCGGGAACCTAATTCATAATTAGTGCTCAGTTCGGCATCCAGGTTATAGGGTACACCCGTAGCAGTGATAGCATCTTTAATTCTTGGAGGGGCGAAGCCCTTATGTATCCCGGCGAACAGATTAATCCTGTCATTTGCTGAGTAGTTGATTCCGGCACCCGGGATCAAAGCCATGGTATTGTCTTTGGCAATGATACTGGTGTCTCTGATCACATTATTTACTCCATTGATGCGATATCTTCCGCGAAGTATTTCCCTTTCGTAATCAAAATTCTCCAGTCTCAGTCCGGCATTTAATGAGAGTTTTTTAGTCAGGTCGAACCTGTTCTGTGCATAGGCACTGAAAGCATAGCCGGTTCTAACCTCTTTATCCCTCAATGTGCCTTCTGCCGTATTCGCATTGCTGCCTACAATAAATTGCTCATCTGCTTTCTCATATAGATATCGTGCCCCTGTTTCAAGCACGTTTTTTATATTGAACAAATTGTGTTTGACACTCAAGCGGGGCTCTAATCCTGCAACCAGGAACTGCCTGTTTCGGTTTCCGGTTGAGTTTAACATATACACCGCTCCATTACTTACAGCCGGATTTCCCCATTGTACACCTGTTTGGTTTGCCGCAGTTGAACTAAAGGAGAAATCTTGTCTCTGCCAGTCGCGGGTTGTTGTATAGGCAAATACCGTTGTTTTTAGACTGATATTATCGTTGAATTCAAGCTGGTGTGTAGCACTTCCGGAAAGGCGTTTAACCGGAAGATTATCATGTGGCGACATTCGTACAAAATCCTGATCACCCTGATTAAACATGGTTTGTGTTAAGCCAATATAAGTTGAGTTTGATTCCTCCTCGTAGTAGCCAAGTTTAAGCCCCAGGTTTGATTTTGAATTTAATTCATATCTGATTTTTGCCGAAAGGTCATTCAATCTGAATTGTGTAGGGCCCAAATCATCAGCTCTTTTGTGCAGGTAGGAAACTAAAATCCCGGCTTTCCCAATGGTATTGCCATAGGTTCCAAAACCTGAGAAAAATCCTCCTCTTGCTCCTGAAATTTTGATACGGGTAATTTCCTGTGAAGGTGGATCAGCGGTAAAGAAATTGACTATTCCTCCAATGGTTTGCGGACCGTAAAGGATTTGCCCGCTGCCTTTCAGAATCTCGATTCCTGACATTTTGTCGATCGATGGGGTGAAGTACATTTCAGGCTCTCCGTATGGGCCTAAAGCAATCGGCACACCATCTTCAAGCATCAAAACATTTCGGCTTCTGTCGGGATCAAGTCCTCGGATACTGATATTCAGACGTAATCCCGCACCTTCCTCATCAACTACATTTACTCCCGTTACTTTGCGTAAAACTTCGTTGGAGGTAAGGGGGGCAGTTAATCTAATTTCACGGGAATTCAGAACTGTTGCTGACCCCGGGACTTTGCTGATTAGGCCATCCCGCTTTCCAATGATCACAATCTGAGGCATTTCAATAATTGTACTGTCGGCAAGTTTTAACCTTTGATCAGTTTGTTTTATCTGAGCAGTGGCGTTTTGAATGAGTATCTGGGTAAATAATAGAGCTAAAATCCGCTTCATCTTAATTAGACTAATTTTAAATTGGCTGCAATATTACAAATTGAGATTTAAAAAATCAAATTATTTAGAATGATTATTAATAATATTTTTGATGATCAATTTCTGCACTTAAGCCACTTGAAAATCAATAGATTTGATGTCAGAAAACGATGAAAACCAGAACCCGAAAAAATATTTTAATTGCCGCAGGATATTCTGCAGTTCTGATTGGAGGGCTTTGGCTTGGACCTAAGCTTGTTCGTGAAAATCAGAACTCAAAAAATGGTTCTTTTCTATCTTTCGGGCTTTCTGGCCGTTCCTCTAAAGTTGAAAAGGTCATCAGGATTATTAATGAGAATTATGTCGATTCAGTGAAGCTGGATACAGTGGAAGACATGGCCATTCAGGAAATACTGAAGCATCTCGATCCCCATTCTGCCTACCTTGCTCCTGAAGATGCGCAGCTCCTCAGTGATGATCTTGAGGGTAATTTCAATGGGATCGGGATCGAATATTACATATTGAATGATACATTGCTGATTACTTCTGTAAAACAAGGTGGGCCAGCATATAAAGCAGGAATAAAACACGGGGATAAGATTCTGGCTATCAATAAAAAACCGGTAGCCGGGATACGGGTTACTTCGAGGCATATTGTTGATCAGATCAGAGGGAAGAGAGGTTCGGCAGTTGAACTGCTGGTCAAAAGGGATACAGCCCGCAAGAGCTTTAGTATGCTGCGCGACAGGATCATTGTCAGTAGTATTGATGCAGCATATATGCTTACCGGACAGAGCGCTTATATCAAGATCAGCAAATTCGGAGCAAGAACGGACGAGGATTTTCATTCCAGTCTTTTGAAGTTGAAGAAACAGGGAATGAAGAATCTCATTCTGGATCTGAGAGATAATGGCGGAGGATACCTGAATTCGGCAACTGCGCTTGCTGATGAATTTCTGGGTGACCAGGAATTAATAGTTTATACCCAGGGCCTGCACGAACCGCGAACAGATTATTTTGCCAGTTCGAAGGGCGATTTTGAAAATGGTAAACTGGTGGTGCTGATTGATGAGAATACTGCTTCGGCGAGTGAGATCATTGCAGGAGCTGTGCAGGATCTTGAACGCGGAACGATCATTGGAAGACGTTCATTCGGAAAGGGCCTTGTTCAGGAACAATTTGATTTTGGGGATGGTTCTGCATTAAACCTCACGATTGCAAGATATTATACCGCATCCGGCAGATCCATTCAGAAGTCGTACAAAAAGGGTAATGATGCCTATTATAGCGAGGTAAAAGACCGTTACCGGAATGGAGAACTAAGTTCCGATGGAAAAACCCTTGGCGATTCACTCTATAACAAGAGCAAGACATACACTACAAAATCGGGTAAAGTATTATATGGCGGGGGCGGCATTATGCCCGATATTTACATTCCGGTAGATACCACAGGATACACAGATCTTTATTACGAGCTTTCGGCGAAAGGGGTGTTGAATGATGTTTTGTATAACCATCTGCTCAGACAAAATCAGGTTTACCAATCAACAGAAGAGCTGATCAGGAATTTCAGACTGAGTGATCAGGATATCAAAAAACTAATCCAGATGGCTGCCAAACGAAGTGTTAAAGCAGGCGAAACTCAGATCGCTTCATCCAGAAAGGAAATTGAAACGCAGCTCAGAGCCCTCTTAGCCCGATACCATTTTGGGGATGAAGGATTCTACAAAGTGCTGAATTCCGGAGACCAGGCTATCAGCCGCTCACTGGAAGTTTTGAAAGACCCCTCCCTTGTGATGGGTTATTGAATTGAATCGACTGTAATAGTGTCCATACTCAGTGAGTCGGTTTCCATTGCAGCATTAAGCATGGAATCGGCTGCAGCCACTTCGGCAAGTGAATCCTGTTTTGCTTTTTCTGCCTCATTAGCACCGCTATTACATGAAACTGCAAATAAACTTGCTGCAAGAATTGTAAAGAATAATTTTCTCATGGTTAAATATTTTAATTTTTTAAATAATTATTTCTGTCTAAAGAAAATCTGGATTGGAACTCCGGTGAAATCAAAATGCTCACGAAGTTTGTTTTCGATAAAACGTTTATAAGGTTCCTTGATATATTGTGGTAAGTTACAAAAGAATGCAAACATTGGGGAACTCGCATTGATCTGGGTTACATATTTGATCTTGACATATTTCCCTTTTACAGCCGGTGGCGGGAAGTTTTCAATGATTGGTAACATCACATCATTCAATTTGGAGGTAGGGATTTTTTTAAGTTTATTTTCATAAACCTTTGATGCTGCCTCAAGTGATTTGTAAATTCTCTGTTTTTCTACTACTGATGTGAATACGATCGGTACATCGGTAAAGGGAGCGATCTTATCATAGATCTGTTCTTCAAATACACCTGTTGTTTTAGTGTTCTTTTCAATCAGATCCCATTTGTTGACCAGGATTACAATACCCTTTTTATTTTTCTCGGCCAGGTGGAAGATATTGATATCCTGTGATTCAATACCTTCAACAGCATCGATCATCAGAATGATCACATCAGCTTCCTCCAGTGCTTTGATGGTCCGCATCACCGAATAGAACTCAATATTCTCTTTAACCTTTGTTTTTTTACGCAAACCGGCAGTATCGATCAGCATGAATTCATGACCGAACTGATTGTAATGGATATGTATTGAATCGCGGGTTGTACCTGCAATAGGGGTTACGATATTTCTTTCTTTACCGATCAGGGCATTGATCAGGGATGATTTGCCAACATTTGGGCGACCAACAATGGCATATTTTGGAAGCTGGTTTTCTTCTTCGGCTTCTTCCTCAAAATGTTTGATTACTTCATCAAGAAGTTCACCGGTACCTGAGCCCGACATGGAGGAAAGCGGATATATTTCACCTAATCCGAGGCTGTAGAAAATGCTCGCATCCGTTAGGCGCTGATTATTATCCACCTTATTCACTACGACGAAAACTGGTTTTTTACTGCGGCGAAGAAGTTTGGCAATATCATCGTCAAGATCGGTCACACCGGTAACCACATCAACCATAAAAAGTATGACTGTAGCTTCTTCAATTGCGATCACGACTTGTTCACGTATAGCAGCCTCAAACACGTCGTCAGAGTGCGCCACATAACCGCCGGTATCAATTACTGTAAAATGCTTGTCGGTCCACTCAGCGACTCCGTAATGCCTGTCGCGGGTCACTCCACTAAAGTCATCCACAATGGCTTTACGCGTTTCGGTTAATCTGTTATATAATGTAGATTTCCCTACGTTGGGGCGGCCTACGATTGCGACTATGTTACT
>CAZTRY010000143.1:0-6705 GCA_964616525.1 uncultured Sphingobacterium sp.
ACTGTCCGGTAGAGGCCCCTGAAGGAACCATCATTCTACCCATCACACCTGATTCAAGAAATACATCAACCTCAACAGTTGGGTTACCACGTGAATCGAAAATTTCTCTGGCTTTTAGATCTTTTATTTTTGACATGACATATTAATATTAGAGGGATAAACGTGTGTATTCAGGAGGTAAAAATATTAAAAGAAATGGTTTCAGAATTGCTAATGTCCTGTTAAAACTTTTGTACTTCGACCCCAAAGGGGTCGTATGTTTATAGAAACGGTCATATATCCCCGTTTATCGACCCTGAAGGGGTCGAATGTATTTGAAATTACCACATGCGACCCCTTCAGGGTCGGGATTTCCGTGTTAATTTTTCTATAAACATTTGACCCCTACAGGGTCATTAGAAAAAATTCCAACCTGAATTATAATTATTAGGATGGAAAAATACTATAAATCATAATTACTCTTTTGGAATCAACTTATCGGTTCTTTAAGATGGTACTTTCTTTTGGAAATCGACCAAAAACAATTCATTGAAATAAATAAAAACATATTTTATTAAGAAATTAATATTAAGCGGACACTAGTGATTTCAGAACTTCTTTTTGATTGCTTCGAACACATTCAAGCCAGAATCCGCTCCTCTGATCCAGTTAATGGCCTTATCCCGGATAATTTGCTTTAAAGTATCATCCTGTATATAATTCACTGGTGATTTTCCATCCATACGGGCAAGGAGCATCAAACCCAGATGCGGCAGAAGATTACTGACCTGGCCCTTATAATTAGCAAGAAACGTACTGATTAGCACGAGAATCTCATCAGGCCTTTTCAAATGCCAGGCTTTTAGCATCAGATGACCCAGACAATAAGCAAGATCAAATACCGGATTTCCCCAGTGCGCCACCTCATAATCAATAAGCACGATGCTGCCGCTTTTTTCAACAAGCATATTCTTTGGAGAGAAATCTCCATGAACCAGACTGGTCTTTTGTTCAGTCAGTTCTACTATCAAAGCATTGATCTCAGCCGAAAGCTCAGGATATTTATTGATTAAAAAACGGTGGAAGGGATCTATCCTAAGCTGAATGAAATACTTCTGATCGCTAAACCCAGCCTTCACCTGCTCATCAATTTTATGGCTCTGGCTATGGATCTGACTAAGGATATCTGCAGCGCTTTTGGCGGTATCAGGATTGAATATCCCATTCATCAGCAAATCTTTCCATGTCTGAGCACCTTCTTCGGCACAGGTCATCAGGTAGATATGATTGATATAATCGACATGCAGGATCTTAGGAATATTAGAATCAGGAATGACCAGCTCCAGTTGCTTCATCACCTCATGCTCACGATGAATTCGCTCTACATCCGAAAACCAGTCTGCCTTTACATCTAGTTTTTCGAGTGCCTGCTTAATTACCCAGCGGTCCTCATTTACACTGATCTTCCATACCCGGCACGAAACGCCTCCGGAAAGATGCTCTACCAGGGCATTATCATCCCCTTTTATAAGCCCTTCTTGTGTAAGATATGCTATTACTTCTTCCTTTGAATCAAGTATCATGTCAAAATGTATGCTAATTTCCTACAATAGTCCCGAATTGATCCAACCGGATTCTACCAGTAAATACCATACAATGCTGCAATTATCCCGATTATGAATAATGCCCCAACTGCAAATCCCGGGGTTGTACGGAACATGCTGTTATCCACCTTCAAAGCATTTGGAATAATTCCATTTCTGTTTTCATAAATACTTATCAGATACATCACCAGGACACAAATAATGAAAACAAACCCCATACGGTCTATGAATGGAATCTCATAAATACCCTCTGCATTCGCAACCGAAAATCCTGTGGAATTAAGGAATTGCAGATCCACATAGTTGGGCATGAATTTAAAAATTATTGAGAGCAGAAAGCCCCCTATGGTTGCAAATAAGGCTGCATTGGAGGTAGCCTTTTTCCAGAAAAACCCAAGCAGGAACATCGCCAGAATTCCCGGAGAAACAAAACCTGTATACTCCTGAATGTACTGGAATCCCCCTTTTTTATCAATGCCTAAATAAGGTGCGATAATTACCGCCATGATCATTGAGATCACAATAACCCAGCGACCAACTTCTACCTGTCTTTTCTCATCCGCTACCGGATTTAATACTTTCTTATAAATATCGAGTGTAAAAATAGTGGCAATACTATTGGCTTTACCGGCCAGTGAAGCTACCACTGCAGCAGTAAGTGCCGCAAAAGCCAAACCCTTTAATCCTACGGGCAATAAATTCAATAGCACAGGATAAGCCCGGTCGGCCATAACCTCTCCGTTCAGCATCATTTCATCTCTGAAAACATTCTCTTTAAACAAAACATAAGCTGCAATACCCGGAAGAACGACGATTATTGGCATTAATAGTTTCAGAAAAGCTGCAAAAAGGATTCCGCTGCGGGCTGTTTGAAGATCTGCACCTAAAGCTCTCTGGGTAATGTATTGATTACAACCCCAATAGTTCAGATTGACTATCCACATCCCACCAACAAGCACGGCAAGTCCGGGAAGGTCAATAAAATAAGGATCATCTTTTTCAAAGATCATCTGAAAATGATCTCCCGAATTTTTTGTCAGCAGATTGAAGCCATTGATCGGCCCTTCTGAGCCAAAATGCTGAGCCACCATATCCAGCGCTAGATAGGTGGTTACCAAACCGCCAAGTACCAGGAATACCACCTGAATTACATCGGTATACCCGATCACATTCATCCCGCCAAGGGTTATAACAATGGCGAATAGGGCTAGTCCGACCATACAAACGGCGAAATCAAGTCCGGAGATACTGCTGATTGCCAAGGCCCCCAGAAAGAGTATGGAAGTTAAGTTGACAACTACATACAATAAAAGCCAAAAAACGGCCATAATCATTGCCACAGTTTCATTATATCTCGTTTTGAGAAACTGAGGCATGGTATAGATCTTATTCTTGAGATAGATCGGGATAAAAAATACCGCAACCACAATGAGGGTAACTGCCGCAAGCCATTCATAGGCTGCAATGGCAAGTCCCATGGTGAATCCCGATCCGCTCATTCCGATAAACTGTTCGGCAGATATATTGGAGGCAATCAGTGAGGCTCCAATAGCCCACCAGGTTAAGGAGTCTTTGGCAAGAAAATAATCTTTGGAATCTTCATGCTTCTTTCGTTTATACACGTACCATCCATACGTACTAACGATTATAAAATAAACAAAGAATACTATATAGTCTGGTGTTTGCATACTCTTAACAGATTGATTAAATAAACCTATTAAAAAAAACGGAAATAAGTTATAAGTTGTAAGTGTTAAGTAATAAGTTTTATTTGCAGGTAATAAGTTTAATAAACTGTAAGCTCACCTCTCAGATCAGTTTCAAGATATTCAGCAATTTTCTTGTTGCTCTTAAAATTTCCCAGAAGATACATCAGTTTGGTTACTGCAGCTTCAAAGGTCATATCATAACCGCTGACAACGCCCATTTCTCGGAGTTCCCTGCTGGTTTCATATCGTCCAAGCTCTACTGTACCAACCTTACATTGAGAAATATTCAAAATAAGCTTACCCTCCTTAATGGCTTCCCGCAACAGATCCAGAAACCACTTTTCAGTGGATGTATTTCCTGAACCAAAAGTCTCCATGATCACAGCCTTACAATCTGCCGAAAGGGCTGCCCTAACTATTGCCGGACTAATCCCCGGATATAACTTGAGTATTCCAATTGCGCTGTCAAGTTTAGTATGAAATTTCACCGGTTCTGAATTTGGCTTCAGGATATAATTTCTGTTGAATTTGAGATAAACACCAGCTTCAGCAAGTATCGGGTAGTTTGGCGATCTGAAGGCTTCAAACTTTTCGGAATTATATTTGAAAGAACGATTGCCCCTGAAAAGTTTATAATCAAAGTATATACACACCTCGGGCACCATGGCTTTGCCCTTTCTTTTTTCAGCCGCAATCTCTAAAGCAGTGATCAGGTTTTCTTTGGCATCGGTACGAATTCCATTTACTGGTAGCTGTGATCCTGTAAAAATCACAGGCTTGTCCAGATTCTCGATCATAAAACTCAGGGCCGAAGCGGTATAAGACATCGTATCTGAACCATGTAAGATCACAAAACCATCGTACTGATCGTAATCTCTTTGAATGCGCAATGCAAGTTCCTTATAGATCTCCGGACTCATATTAGATGAATCGATCAGGGGATCAAAAGAGTGTACTGTCAACTTGTATTTGAGCCTCTTTAGTTCGGGTACATGATCTGTGATCTGCTCAAAATTAAATGGCACCAATACTCCGGTCTTAGGATCATTGACCATACCGATCGTACCTCCGGTATAAATTATCAGAACATTGGTCATTGGAAAATTAATTGGTTATCGGAAGGTAAAGATAGAAAAAGAAGGTAAAGGAATACACTTTCTGAATTGAGTTTGAGAAATCTTCTGTGCTTAAATACCAAAAACCTTTTCAGAATTGCGGCTTGTTATTTCTGCAACCTCTTCGATCGAAATCTGCTTCAGATCGGCAAGCTTCTGCGCCACATAAACCAGGTAACTGCTTTCATTTTGTTTTCCACGAAACGGAACAGGGGTAAGGTATGGCGAATCGGTTTCAAGAACAAGCTGTTCTAATGGAATTGACTGCACAACTTTATCCAAACCTGAATTCTTATAGGTAAGGACTCCACCTATACCAAGATAAAATCCGAGGCTGATTACTTTTTCTGCCTGTGCACCATCACCGGTAAAACAATGGAAGATCCCCCTCAGCTTATCATCCTTTAATTCCTCCAGAATTTCAAAGATCTCATCAAATGCTTCCCGGCAATGGATGACGATGGGCAGACTCATTTGCTTTGCCCAGCCAATCTGGGTGCGAAAAGCTTCTTTTTGTATGCTTAGTGTAGATTTATCCCAATATAGATCAATACCGATCTCACCAATAGCATAAATCTTTCTGATGCTTGCTTCTTTATAGATATGTGCTAATTCCTCTTTGAAATCTTCTTTTACATCACAGGGATGCAAACCCAGCATGGGGAAACAATGCTGCGGATATTGCTCAGCCAATCCGAAAACCAATGGTATTGATTTGGAATCAACATTGGGCAAAAAGAGTCGGCTAACCTGATTATCCAGACTTCTTTGCATCAGTTCTGTCAGTTTTGCGGGATCTGTTTCGTAATATAAATGGGTATGGGTATCCGTAAGAATCATGCTGCAAATTAACAAAAAAGCCTTCGGGTAATCCCAAAGGCTTTAAATCTTATTTTATCAGGTGTTTAAGCTGAATGATCTCTTTTTCTTCCAGGTATCTCCAGCGACCTCTGGGAAGGTCTTTTTTAGTCAGCTGAGAATAGACTACACGGTCAAGTTTGACTACTTCATAACCCAGGCTTTCAAAAATTCGTCTGACTACCCTGTTCTTACCACTATGGATTTGAATCCCAACTTCTTTTTTGCTACCTCCGGCAACATAACTAACCTGATCAGGCTTAATTACACCATCTTCAAGTTCAACACCAAACTGGATCTTATTCAAATCTCCCTGAGATAAACTTTTATTGAGTTCAACCTGGTAAAGTTTGGTAATATTATTCCGGGGGTGGGATAATTTCTCTGCGAGATCACCGTCATTGGTCATCAGTAATAAACCCGTTGTATTTCTGTCAAGACGCCCTACCGGATAGATTCGCTCACGCGAAGCTTTCTCAACCAGGCTCATAACCGTTTTACGTTCCTGAGGATCGTCAGTGGTAGTAATATAATCTTTCGGTTTGTTCAGTAAAACATAGACCATTTTCTCCCTTTTCAGGTTCTCACCGTTATAACGGATCAAATCCTTGGCAGGATCAACTTTATAGCCAAGCTCAGTTACCGGAACACCGTTCACAGAAACTACTCCTGCTGCGATCAATTCATCGGCCTTTCTTCTCGAACAAATACCAGCATTTGCAATAAAACGATTCAGACGGATTAGTCCGTCATCTTTTGCAACTGCAGGCTTTTTACTTCTTTTATTTCCCAAATGCTCTTCTGAACTCCATTTTCTGTCATCGGATCTGTATTTAGGACGATCAAATTCGGAAGGCTCACTGGGCTGCCGCGATTTGAACGGCTTATCATTGAACCTTTTCACAGGTGCATTTTTGTCTGAATATTTTTTATCCCTGGACTGGAAGGGTTTCCTTTCAGTGTCCTTAGATCCTGAATAAGGTTTTCTATCTCCCTGCGGTTTATCGGTAAAGGGTCTTTTACCACTCTCAGTTCTATCTGAATAAGGTCTTTTTTCAGTCTGAGATTTGTCAGAATAAGGTTTTCTTTCTCCTGAAGTGGGCCTGTCGCCAAATGGCTTTTTATCTCCGAATGGTTTTCTTTCCGGACGATCAGAAGCCGGGCGTCGATCATCTGAGCGTCCGAAACTCTTTGGACTTCTCTTTTCGGAGGAAAATCCAGGACCTGTTTTATCATCCGAACTTCTGAAACCGCTTTTAAATGGTTTCTTTGGATCGTCTGAGAATAATTTCTTCTTGGTATTGCTTGTACTTTCCTGACGGTCTGATTTGTAAGAGTTACTTTTCGGACCGGAGCCTGTGGCAGGCCTTGCAGGACGTTTGGATTTTTCGGATTTGTCGTCGCGACTGTTCCTTTTATTTTTGAATGGCATGATACGCT
>CAZTRY010000144.1:0-6673 GCA_964616525.1 uncultured Sphingobacterium sp.
TTGGTGCAGGTGGTGCCTATGCAGGTAAAGCAACAGGTTTAAATGTGGTACCGGTAGTTTATACAGTAACACAACAGTAATTATAGAATTGTTTTGGTTGAATTCAGGCTCTTCGGAGCCTTTTTTTGTTTTCAGAATTATTGAAAATGGCTATTTCTTTTACAAGGTTATAGCGGGATATTAACTTTATTAAATTAATTTTGACATATACCCTTCTTTTTAATATCTGAATTATGCGTATAAGTTTTCATGGTGCTGCAAGGAATGTAACCGGAAGTAAGCATTTAATTTCCCTGGATAATGGGATTAAAATTTTACTTGACTGCGGAATGTTTCAGGGCATGGGCGAAGAAACTGATCACCTTAACGAGCATTTTGGATTCAACCCCGGAGAAATAAATTATCTTGTCCTGAGTCATGCTCATATTGATCATTGCGGTTTGATTCCCAGGTTAATTGCTCAGGGATTTAAAGGTGAGGTTCTTTGTACCGCAGCAACCATGGACCTGGCTAGAATTTTACTAATGGATTCTGCAAGAATTCAGCAGCAGGATTCAGAGTATAGCAATAAGCACAGAGAGCGCAAAGGATTGCCCTTGCTTAAGCCATTATATACAGAAGACGATGCCATGCATGCATTGCGTCAGTTTAAGATTATTAAATACAACACAGAGCATCAGATCAGCGATGATATCAGTGTTCTTTTAACGGATGTAGGTCATATCATCGGCAGTGCAGCGGTACATCTTTCAATAAAGGAAAATAATCAGACAACACGATTAACCTTTAGTGGTGATGTTGGTCGTTACGGTGATCTGATTCTTAAGTCGCCAGAGACCTTCCCGCAATCGGATTATATTCTTCTTGAATCTACTTATGGGGATAGCTTGCATGAGGATGCTGAACCGGCAGAAAATTTACTTAAAGAGATTATTTACCAGACCTGTATTTTAAGGGGAGGTAAGGTAATTATTCCGGCATTCAGTGTTGGACGTACTCAGGAATTACTTTATTCATTGAATCATCTTGAAGAGCGGGGGATTTTACCTGATGTAAAATACTATGTTGATAGCCCTTTATCTATAAAGGCCACAAATGTTGTTAAAAGCCATCCTGAGAATTTCAATAAACATGTTCAGGATGTCATGCTTCATGATGATGATCCTTTTAATTTTAAAAATTTAAGCTTTATTCAGGATACAAAAGGTTCTATAGCCTTAAATACTGACCATGAACCTTGTGTAATTATTTCTGCATCAGGAATGGCGGAAGCAGGAAGAGTAAAGCATCACATAAAAAATAATATTACCGATGAGAAGAATACTATTCTGCTTGTTGGGTATTGCGAACCAAATTCCTTGGGTGGAAGGTTAGCTGCCGGATATAGTACAGTGACTATTTTCGGAGAAGAGTTTCCGGTCAGGGCAGAGATTAGATCTGTTCGTTCTATGAGTGCTCATGGTGATTATAATGATTTGTTACAGTTTGTTGCCTGTCAGGATTCTTCAAAGGTTAAAAAAGTATTTTTAGTACATGGCGAATATGATGTTCAGCTGAACTTTCGGGAAAAGATCATGGCCAAAGGATATAAGAATGTAGAGATTCCTGACAGACATCAGGAATTCATTCTGGACTAGATGCAGGGCAAATGCCTCTTTTAAAAATTGTTATATAAATACTATGAAATACCTTTTTTTAAGTTTATTTATTTTCTCTGCATTATCAGGCTACTCACAAACTGTAGTAATCAGGCAAGATCAGCAGATTAAAAAAATGGTGGATGATGTATCTGCGCAAAATATTGAAACTATAGTCAGAAAACTTGTAAGCTTTGAAACAAGGCATAGTTTGAGTGATACAATAAGTGCAACCAAAGGCATTGGCGCTGCCCGTAACTGGATTAAATCTGAGCTGGATCGGTATTCAAAGGCCTCAGCTGGGCGGTTAAAGGTCGAATTCGATACATTTACACAGCCTGCCGACGGTCGCAGAATTGCAAGTCCGACTGTTATGAAGAATGTTTTGGGAATACTTCCTGGCACAGATCCGGCTGATGACAGAGTGTTCATAGTCTCGGGGCATTATGATTCAAGGGCTTCTGATGTAAATGATGCTAAGATATTTGCTCCTGGTGCAAATGATGATGCCTCCGGAACTGCCGCTGCTATGGAACTGGCCAGAGTGATGAGTCAATATAAGTTTAACTGCACCCTAATATTTGTAGCCATGGTTGCAGAAGAGCAGGGATTATATGGTGCTGTGAATCTTGCCAAAAGAGCAAAAGCTGAGAAGTGGAACCTGGCAGGGATGATTACCAATGATATTGTTGGGAATACCTATGGGATGGAAACAGGGATAAAGGATAATAACAATGTGCGGATCTTTAGTGAGGGAGTATCTGTTACAGAAAGTCCAGAAGAGGCTGCACGGAGAGCAAGTACCGGTACTGAGAATGATGGACAGGCACGGCAATTTGCCCGCTATATTAAGGAAGTTGGTGAAAGATATGTTGATCAGCTGAATGTGAAGTTAATCTATCGCCGTGACAGATATTTCAGAGGTGGTGATCATACCCCATTTTCTCAGCAAGGTTTTGCGGGAATCAGAATTACTGAAATGAATGAAGATTTTTATCGTCAGCATCAGAATGTAAGGAAAGAAAATGGCGTGGATTATGGAGATCTTCCTGATTTCGTGGATTACGATTATACCCAGAAAATTACAAGGATGAACCTTGCCTCTCTTGCAAATCTTGCTCTTGCACCTCGCGAGCCTTTAAATGTGGGTATTGTCACCAGCGGTCTCACCAATAAAACGGTACTCAAATGGGAGAATCCTGTTGGAGAGAGGCCTGCGGGATATTATGTGGTGATGAGGGAGACTACGAGTCCGGTTTGGGAAAAGAAATTTTTCATTACAGGTAATACAGCCAGCCTGAACTACTCAAAGGACAATTTTTATTTCGGAGTTCAATCAGTAGATGCCGATGGTCATGAAAGTCTGGTGGTGATTCCGAAGTCGGTTCGTTAATTATCTGATACTACGTTTGTTGATCACAAAATATCCAATCGTGAATGTTAGTGCTGCCACAATCAGGCTCACATAAATCTCCTGGCTTAGCAGGTTGAACTCCAATTTTCCTTTCTGATTATTCAGAACTTGTTTCATCATACTTTGCAATGCCAGCATTGGATGGGTATAAGGAATTGTGAATGCGTATTTCCAGCCCAGGTTCGCAGTGATTATTCCGAAAACAGTAAGTACGAACCCAATACCCATCGGTTTTAAGAAATCGGCCCAGAGCAGGCTAAATAAAAACTGAATGGATAAAATCCCCAGGGAGGCAAGAAATAGTTTCAGGTGTAATTTGAACAGGATACCTGAAATATTAAACTGATTAAACTTCAAATCAGGATTTAGGACATTCAATAAATGCCCTGAGGCAACAATAAAACTGGCAAACAAGGTTAAGCATAGTGCATTCAGAAATACTACATAAATATATTTGGCTGAATAAATGCTCCACTTAGGCAATGGAAGAGAATAAAGACTTTTCCACATTTCAGCCCGGTGTTCAATATTATTTACTGAAAAAGTCTGGAAAATGATCAGGATTGGAAGAATAAGGCTGCCCATCACCCCTAAGAATGCTCCACTGAATCTGAACCACTGCATTTTGGGGCTAAGCAGTATTATTTTATCAGCATGTGTATAAAAGCCGATACTAATCAGGATACATAAAACCAATGGCAATAATATTGCTGATAAAAAAGCAAGGGTACTTCTGGTTTTATAGAATTCAGATTGAAGCGAAAGAAAAAATCCCTGCATTTTGTTATTTGGTAATGGATAGGAATAAATTTTCCAGATTTTGTTTACTCACAGCTAAGCTGTAAACTTTATGATTATTCTTTACAAGCAAGCTATTGATCTCTGCGCAATGATCCTCTGATAGATATGGTATGAGAATCGTATCCGATAAAATTTCTGCCCGATAACCTTTTCTGCATAAAAGTTCCTTCGAATTAATCAGATCATCGGTTTGGATTTCAAGCTGTTTCTCACTTAAACTATGCAATTCTTCAATTGTTCCCTGAAAAAGTAATTTTCCCCGGTTTATAATTCCGATATGGGTAACCATTTTTTCGACCTCCGAAAGAAGGTGACTGGAAATGAATACGGTTTTCCCCCGTTCTTCAACCAGTTTGCGGATAAGTTGCCTGATTTCGATAATCCCATTTGGGTCAAGTCCGTTGGTTGGTTCATCCAGAATAAGCAATTTGGGATCATGCAGAAGTGCAAGGGCGATTCCAAGACGTTGTTTCATGCCCAGTGAATACTTTCCGGCTTTTTTATCTGCATGTTCTGTCAGATTTACCAGATCGAGCATTTCATGAATTCTTGCATGGGGTACACGCAGCAGCAAGGCCCTGTTCAGTAAATTTTCCTTTCCGGACAGATGGGAATATATTGCTGGTTGCTCAATCAATGAACCGATTCCTGAAAGTATTTCTAATCGGTTATTATGAAGGTCTTTACCAAAAAGAAACACTTTTTTCTCTCCGGTTTGGAGTAAGTTAAGCAGCACCTTTATAGTTGTAGTCTTCCCTGCTCCATTGGGCCCAAGGAATCCATAGATACTTCCCTTTCTGACATTAAGTGAAACCTGATCAATAACCAGCTGATTACCAAATTGATAGGACAGATTTCTGGTTTCAATAATCAGCTCAGGGTCCATTTATTATTTGAGGACAGTACTGACCAGACTCTTTAGTGAAGGTACCTGAAGTTTTAGCCCTGCACGCTGTTTTTCGACAGGAATTTCGTTATTAAGATTTGAAACCAGTAATCCGATAAGCAGGAATAATGGAACAAGTAACATTATGAATGGAGATACGCAATTGGTTAACTTTTTCATGTGTTTATATTTGTTTTTAAAGGTAATGAAGCTATCATGATTTTATTCATTTCACTGTATGATTGGAAAAATCATGATGGTTTCATACTTTCCTTTTTTGATAGAACAAATAAATACTTAAAAAAATTCTTGCTGAAATCTATTAGACCAAGGGGCTAATTTTACAGACCAACGGTACTATTTTTACATCCTGAAATTCATAGCCTGTATTTGCTTGTTGGCAGATTGATTTGGCCTGTTTGTCGAAACGGAATACTTTAAACAGGCTTAAAAGCTATTTTAGATTATGAATAAATCTATCCGGGTACTTACGCATGTTCTTGTTTGGACTGCAATCCTGTTGCTCTTTATGTTTATGGGCAGTAACGGTAAGATTGTACAAAAGACGGTGATTGTGTTTATCTACTACGGAATTATCAATATCACTGTCTTTTATATTAATTACCTGTTCATTCTTCCCACATTTCTGAACCGTAAGAAATATTTGTGGTGTGCGATCGTCATACTTTCACTGGTACTGTTCTCATCTTTTGTGAAATGTGGTTTAGCCTATTATTATTATGACCTAATAATTAAGCGGGATTCCGGAAAGCACATCATGGCATTCTGGGACTATTTTATGAGTGCCGCATTTGTAAGTTGTCTTTTTATCTTCCTCAGTGCGGTATTAAAGTTCGTCACAGATTGGTTTTCGAATGAAAAAATTAAGAGTAATCTCGAGAATGAAAAGCTAATTTCTGAGCTTGCATTCTTAAAATCTCAGATCAATCCCCACTTTTTATTTAATTCATTGAATAATATCTATTCACTGGCATACCAGAAATCAGAGAAAACCCCTGAAGCTATCTTAAAACTCTCCGAGATTATGCGTTATATGCTCTATGAAAGTAATGAAGATAAAGTGGCTCTTGCAGATGAGATACGTTACCTTGAAAATTATATTGAACTTCAGAAATTAAGATTTAAAGATAATAGCTACATCAAATTCGAGATTACAGGGGAGGTAGGGTTTCAAAAGATCACACCACTGGTACTTATTTCCTTTGTTGAAAATGCCTTTAAACACGGGATAGCTACAGATAAGGAAGTTCCAATAAGTATACTTTTGAACATAGAACCCGGTAAGATATTTTTCAGGACCATTAACAAAAAGAGCAATCAAAACAAGGATGAAACCGGGGGAATAGGTTTGCAGAATGTCCGCAGGAGGCTGGATTTATTGTATAAAGACAATTATGAACTGCACATTCAGGACAAGAATGATATTTATAATTGTGAATTATATCTAAATTTATAAAATGATACGTTGTCTGGTAGTTGATGATGAGCCTTTGGCTTTGGATATTCTTGAGGATTATATCAAAAAAGTTCCATTTTTGACTTTGGTAAAAACAACAACCAGCGCTATTGAAGGCTTATCTTTGGTTCAGAGCGGTGCTATAGATCTTGTTTTTTTAGATGTTCAGATGCCCGAGTTAACTGGAATTCAGTTTTTAAAAATAATTAATGGTAAGTGCGATGTTATTCTGACTACTGCTTACTCTCAATATGCGCTTGATGGTTATGAACTGGATGTAGTAGACTATCTTCTTAAACCTATCGCTTTCGACCGATTCTATAAGGCAGCTCAAAAGGTTCTACAGAATAGGGGAAATAATAATTCAGTTGTTCCTGAGTTACCTGTAGTGCAACAAAACAGCCATGACTTTATTTTTGTAAAAACCGAACATAAGATCCAGAAAATATACCTTGATG
>CAZTRY010000145.1:0-6620 GCA_964616525.1 uncultured Sphingobacterium sp.
TGGGTAAAGACCGTATTACAGATCATACCAAACATGGCGCTGAGTACATTACTTCGCCTGATCTTTCCTGTCTGATGCACATGGAAGGGATCCTGCAGCGAAATAAAAGCAAAGTTAAGATCATACATATAGCAGAAATATTAAACAGTTCATCCATAAGGGCATGAAGAGTACTTTAGATCACGCAGCATTAGCAGAAGAATTTAACAAAGATGAAGAACGTGTCGACTGGCATGATGGTGCCCTCTGGTGGATCAGACAGAAACGCGACCGCTCTGCTCATCAAACCCCGCAGTGGGAGGAATTAAGAGAGGCAGCCTCTGCAATTAAGTCGAATGTAATTTCCAATCTGCATGATTATCTCATTCAGTTTGAGGAAAACCTTAAGAAGAATGGAGTGAAGGTTTACTGGGCATCGGATGCTGAGGAGCATAACCAGATCGTCTATTCTATCCTAAAAGCAAAAGAGATCAAACAAATGGTTAAGAGTAAGTCTATGCTTACTGAAGAATGTCATTTGAATGAATTTTTGGAAGAGCGGGGTATTGAAGTAATCAATTCTGATTTGGGAGAGTACATACAACAGATTGATAATGAGCCGCCTAGTCATATCGTATTGCCTTGTATTCATAAGCGTAAGGAAGAGATTGGAGAACTGTTTCATGAGCATCTTGGGACAGAGAAAGGGCTCTCAGATCCTACCTTACTGACGCGCGTGGCACGTAAACACCTTCGCAATGTATTCCTGACCCGCAGGGCAGCACTCACCGGTGTAAACTTTGCTGTTGCTGAAACCGGAGAGTACGTGGTTTGCACCAATGAAGGAAATGCGGATATGGGTGCACATCTTTCCGAAGTTCAGATCGCATCCATGGGACTTGAGAAGATCATTCCTGAGCGTAAACATCTAGGGGTATTTCTGAGATTACTTGCCCGCAGTGCAATAGGACAACCTATAACCATTTACTCCAGTCACTATAAAAAACCTCGTCCGGGGCAGGAGATGCACCTGATTCTGGTTGATAAGGGCAGAAGTAATTTATTGGCCCGCCCTGATTTCAGGGAGTCACTGAAATGTATTAAATGCGGAGGCTGCATGAATACCTGTCCGGTTTATCGAAAAAGCGGTGGTTTAAGCTATCATAATACGATTTCAGGGCCTATTGGTGCAATTTTGGCGCCAAATCTGGATATGAAACAGCATGCGGATCTTCCATTTGCCTCAACACTTTGCGGATCTTGTTCCAATGTATGCCCTGTTAAAATTCCGATCCATGATCAGCTTTATAAATGGCGCCAGGAGATTGTGAAACAAGGATATTCTGCAAGCCGTAAAACCTTCAGTATGAAGGCGATGGCATTAACGCTTTCTTCCCCTGAAATTTACAAGACTGCCGGAAAAACAGGACGCTGGTTATTGAATAATGCGCCATTTGCTATCAACAATAAGTTTAATCCCTGGTATAAGCAGCGCGATATGCCTGATAGCTCGAAGCAATCTTTTGGGGAATGGTATGCAAAGAATGGATCTAAGAAATGATTAATAGAATTTGAATGAGTACCAGAGAAGAAATATTGGCTGCGGTTAAAAAGAATCAGCCACCGCTTTCTGCACTTCCGGATATTTCGGTTTTTAAGGTGCATGAAGAAGATGTAGTTAAAAAGTACAGTGAAATGTTTGCGGGAATTGGGGGCTTGCTTGTTTCGGCAGGAAGTCTTGAGAATGTAAAGGACCTGATCAGAAAGGATTTTGATCAAAGCAAACGAATGCTGAGTAATCTTCCTGCTTTGAGTGATGTAGCGGAGTTGTCTGACCCTGATGCAGATCCTCATACACTTGAGGACGTTGAATTAGCCATTATTGAAGCACGCCTGGCCGTAGCAGAAAATGGAGCGGTTTGGCTGACAGAGGATGTTATGGGACATCGCGTATTACCATACATCGCCCAGCATCTTGCGGTGATTGTTCGGGAGGACAGCATTGTTTCAACCATGCATGATGCTTATGCAAAAATAGCTTCAGAAGATTATGGATTTGGGGGCTTCATCGGTGGCCCATCTAAAACAGCCGATATTGAGCAGGCTTTGGTGCTTGGTGCTCATGGTCCTTTAAGTATGACCGTTTATTTGATTAAATAATTTACCTGAATACAAATGAAGAACGATTCAATCATCATTCGTGATAATTTAAAAGAACAGTACAGAGATATTTATACTGATGAAGTTTTGCTGGCATTAAGCACAATGGCTCATTTCAATAAGTCAGTGAAGCATTTGATGAATGAGCGGATCAAACGCCGCAATGATCGTCATACAAACAGTAAAAGAATTGAATTTTACGATCCTGAAAGTCTGATCCCAGGCTCTGCAATAAAGGTAAAAGATGCCCGGGAAGGCAGGTTCGAAGGCTCTGTAATACCGCATGATCTTCAGCGGCAATGGATTCAGGGAACTGGTCCGGCAGCGAAACCTAATGCAAGTCTGGAAAGCAGCATCAGGAATGCAGCTTATGCCCTTTTATCCGGTGCTGATGGCTGGATGTTTGATGGGGAAGATGCCTTAGGACAGATCGCCAGCATGTCACTGGATAATCAGCGAAATCTGAAGCTTGCCATTGCCAAAGATCCGGTTTTCTTAAAAGTGGCCGAGCAGGTTGCCGCTGAGATGAACCGCTGGTCGGAAGGATTTCTGGGTCAGGAAATTGTTAAGGACTGGAAAAGCCAGCTTGATTTTACGACAAAGATATTCCGCTGCCGCGGACTTCATCTGGACGACAGGCATATTCGTGATGCCGATGGTGTGGCTCTGGCTGCTTCAATTGCTGATCTTTGTTTATATGTCGTCAATAATTATAGACAATTGCGGAAATCAGGCTCCTCTATTGTGTTATATCTCCCAAAAATACAGACTGCCGGAGAGGCTGCTTTATGGAATAGCATGCTAAGCGCATTGGAAGACCATCTGGGTCTTGAAAACGGAACAATTAAAGTATATCTGCTGGTAGAGCAGCTTGAAGCTACTTATCAGCTAATGGAGATCAGAGCGGTTCTGGGCAAGCATTTCGTAGGTTATAATACAGGTCGCTGGGATTATATTAACAGCGTTTCTGATGCGATGGCATGGGATAAAAGCTTTATAAATCCAAATATTGAGTCGGTGACCATGACCTATGGTTATATGCGGAATTATGAAGACCGTGTTCGACGTGCGGTAAATACACCGGATATCAATGGTAATTGTGCGATCTGGCAAGGGGGAATGGAACCCAATATTCCGGTTGGCTCAGCCGAAGGTGTCGCTGCCAGTATGAAAAAAGCATTGGCTGGTGCAGAACGGGAACAGCGCGAAGGGGCAAGTGGAAAATGGGTAGCTCATTGGAAAATGGTTAATATCGTGAGACCTGTTTGGGAAAAGATCGGGGAAGCAAATCAAATCGGACGTAAATTCCCCCCATTGACTTATACTCAGCAGGATGCCGACGGATTAATTTTACTGGAACCTGCACCAATTACAATCAGAGGGGCCAGAAACTTGCTAAGTGTAGCCATTCAGTATGGAAATGCTTTTGCTCAGGGTATGCAGGCAGCTGCACTCAAGGCGGCAGATGATTTTGGGAATGACGATATCCTGTATCTGATGGAAGATATGGCGACAGGTGAGATCAGATTAAGTATTGTATGGGAATGGGTGCATAAAGGAGCTAAATTTACAGAAGATGATTCTGCTACGGGAGTCAGGGCCGGAGATGTTTTTACAAAAGAGCTGCTTAGAAGATTGATGGATGAGGAGTATGAGAAATTGTTAAAAGCAAATAATAAAGATGTTTATGATGCTTCAAAAATAACCACTCTGCCGATAGCAAGAGAGATTGCAGAAATCTATGTTTTCAATGAATTTAAAATCCCTTGGTTCATAGACTTGCTCAACATTAACCTGAATAATGAGAATCTTCTGGAAGCAAAGAAAAGAATTTCAGATTACATCCAGGCCTTTAAAATCGAAGGAAAACGTATTACTGAAAACCCTGATTTTGTAGTAAAAGAATAGACATTTGGATATTTTAGCCGTAAGGAGATTTTATTTTTCCAAATCGAAATAATTTTAATTAAAAATAAATTATGTTTCGTTATAAAATCTTTTTGGCTCAGGTTCTATGTTTGGTCAGCTGCCTGGTCATTTTATCTTTTCGATCCTTTTCTCAAACAAAGCGGCCAAATATAATCTTTCTTCTAACGGATGATCAACGTTGGGATGCTCTTCGTTTTGCTGGGAATTCAATTATTGAAACCCCCGAAATGGATGCATTGGCAAGATCAGGAACTTATTTCAGGAATGCTTTTTCAACCACACCGATTTGTGCGGCAAGCAGGGCATCCATTCTGACAGGATTGTATGAGCGAACACATGGATATACCTTTCAAAAGCCTAAACTTCAGCAAGCTTATGCCGGGATGATGTATCCTCAGCTATTGAAAGACAATGGTTATTACCTTGGTTTTTTTGGAAAATTGGGGGTGAACATTGATAATCCACAACAATATTTCGATCAGAGTGATTTTTATGATCGTGGGAATTCACCGGATAGACGAGGTTATTTTTATAAAACAATTGGTAAGGATACTGTCCACCTGACCCGATACAGTGGTTATCAAGCGCAGGAATTTATTAATAATGCCCCGAAAGATAAGCCCTTTTGTCTTTCCATTTTTTTTAGTGCTCCACATGGCCACGACCCTTCAAAAGAGCAATATTTCTGGCAGGCAAAGTCCAATAATCTTTATGAGAATGCGGTGATACCACCGCCTCTTCTGGCAGATGATAAATATTTCAATTCTTTGCCAAGGGAAGTACAACAGGGTTTTAACAGGACAAGATGGAAATGGCGATTTGATACCCCCGAAAAATACCAGAACAGCATTAAAGGATACTATCGGATGATTACTGAAATTGATGATGAAATCGGTATGCTTCGTAAATTATTGAAAGAAAAGGGCCTTGCAGAAAATACGATTATTATTTTAATGGGAGATAATGGATATTTTACCGGAGATCGTCAATTGGCAGATAAATGGCTAATGTACGACACTTCTATCCGGATACCGCTGATCATTTACGACCCAAGAAATAATAATCCATCCAGTATAGATGCAATGGTTTTGAATATTGATGTAAGTAAATCAATTCTTGATTTTGCAGGCTTGAAAGCACCTCAGAATTATCAGGGAATAAGTCTCAAACCTTTTCTCCATAAAGGGAATAAGTATAAAGCCGGAAGGAAGTCCATTTTGGTTGAGCATCTTTGGAATTTACCAGATATACCCTCAAGTGAAGGTATTCGTACAGACAGATGGAAGTATTTCCGATACAGGCTAATCAAGGCTCCCGAAGAATTGTATGATCTTCGGAATGACCCGCTCGAAACCATTAATCTGGCAGGCAACACTAAGTATTCAAAGGTTATCCATAAATTAAGAAAGCTGTCAGATACCAGTACAGAAAAGTATAAGTCAGAGAAGCTTGTTCCTGATGAACCTGAAGTTGCAGGGATGAAGTTTTAAAGGATCATATTTCATGAAACTCGGAATTGTTTTCTGCTCAATTTAATACTGATAGAATTAATTTGTTATGCCTTTATTTAGATTTTTAAACATTCAATTTATAAAACAGAATATATGAAGAAGAAATTGCTGACTATTGTTTTTTGTATGCTTCAATTAGCAGTTTTTGCTCAGTTAGCAGCTAGAGACATTCTTAAACAAAAGACTGAAAAAGATCTTCAGGCAATCATAGCTTCTTCGCCATCATTAACAGGTTTAATGGCTGTTGATCTGAGTAGCGGCGAGTCAATAAGTATCAATGAGAATATTGTATTTTCCCAGGCAAGTGCAATTAAGATCCCAATCCTGATGGAAGTTTATAAGCAGGCTCATGAGAAGAAGTTTGCTTTATCTGATATCAGACCATTATTGCCCTCAAATACAGTCGCCGGTTCAGGGATATTAAATGTTATGGTCGATCCTGTTAACCTGAGTATCCGGAATTTATGCGTACTGATGATCGGTCTGAGTGATAATTCAGCCACCAATACCTTAATTGATCTGGTCGGTTTAAAAAATGTTAGCGCTACTATGCAATCCCTTGGTTTTGGGAATACCAGGCTGCAGCGTAAGATGATTGATCAGCCTGCTTCACTGAGAAATGATGAGAATATTTCCACTCCTGCTGATGCTGTCGGGATCATGAGACTTTTGCATGAAGGTCAATTCATTGATAAAGCAAACTCTGAAGAGATTCTATCAATTCTGAAGAAAAATCCGATAGCGAACAGTAAAATTGCTGTGGGGCTTCCTGAAAACTTAAAAATTGCTTTCAAACCCGGTGGGATGGGAGGGGTATCTACTGAATGGGCTATTGTATATCTGCCGAACAGACCTTATGCGATAGCAATTATGGAAAATTATAAAACATCTGCTGCACCATCAGGAGTTATCAGCACCCTCTCTAAACGGGTATTTGATTATTTTTCGATGATGAAAGCGACGAAATACGGGGTTTTAATTGAGAATTGACAGTTGACAGTTGACAGTTGACAGTTGACAGTTGACAGTTGACAGTTGACA
>CAZTRY010000146.1:0-2904 GCA_964616525.1 uncultured Sphingobacterium sp.
CCTGCTTTGCTGTTTTTGGGTCTATATTCTTTGCAACAAGGACTATCTTATCGCCATTTATGGCAATATCCATAAGCTCATTGATATTGTTTTTTGGATCAATTACAAGACCACCTTTTATCAGGATACTGTAGTTCTGTGCCTGGCTTGAGAAAGCAAGGATGCTTAAGAAGATGAATATTATCTGCGGTATCCTGTTCATTTTTTTTTAATCGGGTAATCGTATAATGATGTTAAAACTGATATTAGAATCCTCAGACTTATTTAGGCAGACTTATCTTCCAGATATTACCACCTGCAGCCCCATATTCTATCACAAATACATTATTTTTTATCATCACTGCATCGGTGGCACCATTAAAACCCTCAACTATGCGCTTAGTTTTTACAAAATAATTATCTGTGGCTTTATCATACGACAGATCCAGGTGCAGTAAATCAGCACCCTGGTCGGTAAACGGTTTCATCAGCGCTGAGCGGGCCCCAAGTGAGTAGCGTATAGTGAAACCATCTCCTCTCAGATCTTTTGACAAATCCTTCTTTCTGTCAAAAAATAACGCTAAAGGTGAACTGTGTGGGGTAAAGGTGCTTACAGTTACTCCTGTTAGGTCGCCATCCAGTATTTTTCCGGAATGACCTCTGTATTCGTTTGCATCTGGGCCTAAGTTTTGTATTCCGGGAGAGAATTTAACTCCTGCCGGAATTTTTGGAAAATCAGGATCATTCCGGAAGTATCGTACTGCCCAGGCATGTGCGCTTCTGGGAATGAATGGATCGGTATCCGGATTTGGCTGCCAGTCGGGGTATTGCTGTGGGTTTTCAATTCCTCCAACTACCCATGGAAATCCATAATGTAATCCCTGTCTGATCCAGAACATATCTTCATTATGATCATAATCCGATGAATTTGATACACCAAATAGGTTTCCCGAACCATCAAAAGCAAGATCATAAGCATTGCGGATACCGTCTGCAAAAATGTAACCATCTGCTTTTAGCTTTGTTTCATCATCCGGAAGCAGAAGGTCTTTTGAATCAATTGGGAATCTGAAAACCTTTGAAGTTAAAGCCCCATTACGGGCATTAGGCCATGCACCATTGTTATCCTGTACTTCGCCATGGTCAGTTCGTGCACCACTGTTCACAAAGATATAATTCCCATCGGGACTAATCTCCAATGCATTCCAGCCATGGTCGAATACCGTACGATTGGTGCCGTATTCAACCGTATTGAACACTACAGACATTACTGGTTTTTCATTCGGTTTAAGATCATAACGAACCATCCGGCCTTTATTGCCAAGGCCATTATTCACCTTGGTATTACCAGTGAGGAAAAGGGTGTTTTTATAAATTGCTGCACCCTGCAGGCGTGGAATGCCATGGTCTTCAACAGATAGGATTTTTTCTGCGACAGGGTTTTTATCCTGTATATTTTTTATCCTGTAAACTTCCCCGTCATAACAGGTAAAGTACATAGTCTTGGTCGATTCGTCGTATAAGATGCGTACACTTTTAGGTGCTACCGCCATCACATGCTCAACTTTAATATCGGGTCTTAAGGCTAGCGGAGGTACAAGGGCTTTAGGAGTTCTTGTATTCTGGGCATTTAAAATTGCTGCAGAAAGTAAGAGAATGGTTAAGAGTATTTTGCCGGAGAATGTCTGTTTATTCATTATTTATTTTCTTCTGATCTCAAATCCTAAAATGAGCAAATCCTTATTATAATTTTATTGTTTATTTGGCTGGCAATGCAAATGTTACCATATACCCGGCAGGGTTTTCAGTATCTCCACCTACAGAAATCGCCACATATTGTTTTCCCTTGCTCCAGTAAGTTGAAGGATTTGCATTTGCAATTCCAGGCAAAGTAGTTTCCCAAATTTTTTCACCTGTTTTTTGATTAAAGGCCCTGAACTTTCTGTCGCGAGTGCTGCCAATAAAGAGTATGCCGCCCTTAGTTAATAATGGACCAGCCGAACCGCTTGCTCCGGTTTCTGGTGCTCCGGGTAGCTGACCTTCAGGCTGATTTCCCAGTGTGACTGACCATTCAAATTCACCGGTATTCAAATTGATGGCATGTAGTTGTCCCCAAGGTGGTTTGATACCAGGGCGGCGTTGATTGTCGAGAAATTGACCATAAGCAGTTAAATTCAGGTATTTATCCTCCTTTGGAGTGCTGATACCTGATTTATTAGCCAATTCATTCTCCTGAATTTCTTTTAAGAAACTTTGTTCTCTGGAAGGGCGAGCTGTTGAAGACTCTTTATCAAAAAGATAGGAAATAATTGCTTCCTCTTTTCCAGCAATTACACTGGCGAAAGATGGCATTTTGCCTCCTCCGCTCTTGATCTTGTTCAAAGCATCTTCACGGCTTAATCTGGTTTCTATGGCTAAAAGAGAAGGGTTTCCAGATTCATCACCATTTTTATCTGCCATATGACAGCTTATGCAATAGGTTGAATAAAGAGCTTTACCCTGGTTAAAAACAGAAAGATTGGCCGTTTCATTTTCTACTACTTTTTTCATCGTAGCAATTTCGGGAGAGTCATTCGACTTGACATAAATTATTCCTTTGTGGGGATCGACTGTCCCGCCTCCCCAGCTTGAGCCTCCACGGCTTCCAGGGAGCATAAAAGTCCCCTGAAGGGAAGGAGGAGTAAAGGGGCCTTCATATCTGAACGCATTGAATCGCATCATTAAGCTGTCATGTGAACCCTTGGAATAATTGCTTATATCATCTTTGGTAACGAATTGTCGGGAATAAGGTGCCGGCTTCGTTGGGAATGGCTGTGTTGGCCATGCCTGCTCGCCTGGAATATCAGATGCAGGAACCGGCCGTTCCTCGATTGGAAATATGGGTTCACCGGTATAGAGGTTAAACGTAAAAATAATGCCCAGTTT
>CAZTRY010000146.1:2914-6558 GCA_964616525.1 uncultured Sphingobacterium sp.
AACGCCCGTCAGCACCAGCGTCAGCCCACGCTGCGGATGCCACAGATCGGGATGCTGCATCAGTTCCCGATACTCATCCGCCGTCCCCAGCGGCAACATTCCCAGGCCGGCGCCTTCCACTACCGATTGGAAATAGGGGTTCACCGGTATCGCGGTTAAACGTATAAATATAGCCCAGTTTCGAAGTTTGAGCAACTGCGTCAATCATTTTGCCATTATGCACTACGGTGATCAGGTTAGGAGGGGCCGGTAAATCATAGTCCCACAGATCATGATGTATCGTTTGAAAATGCCATTTGTATTTACCAGTGGCCGCATCCAGTGCAACTACAGAATTTCCGAAAAGATTCATGCCGATCCGGTCCTTTCCATAATAATCATAAGTTGGTGATCCCGTTGCAAAAAATACCATTCCCCGTTTCTCATCCAGACTCATACCTCCCCAGTTATTGGCACCACCTACATATTTCCATGCTTCTTTCGGCCAGGTATCATATCCAATTTCTCCTGGTTGTGGTACGGTATGAAAGGTCCATTCCAATTTACCCGACTTGATATCATAGGCACGGACATGCCCGGGTTCAGCACCGTATAATTCGGATACCTCATTTCCAATAATGAGAAGGTTTTGGAATACAATTCCCGGACTGGTTGGTATCACCGATATTTTAGCGGGATCGCCACGCATGCCAACATTCATGCTTACCCAGCCATTGTTCCCAAATGAAGGGATTGGTAAGCCGGTCTGGGCGTTTAATGCATAGAGTTTATCACCCGCGGTAAATAGAATTCTTTTATCAATACCATCTTCCCAATAAGTAAGCCCTCTGCCAATACCGCCTCCGGCTTCTCCATTAAATGGATCAAATGCCCAGATTTGCACTCCTGTACTTGCATCGAGCGCATAGGCTCTGTGACGGGCAGATAAGGTGTACATCACACCATCAATTATGATTGGGTTGCTTTCACTATTGCCGCCCCGCGATCCGGGAGGGGCGTCGCTGAACTTATGGGTCCAGGCAATCTTTAGATTCTGAACATTTGAAGTATTTATTTCATCGAGAACTGAATAGCCTGTACCTGCAGCATCGGCTTTGTAAACAGACCAGGTTCGCTCAAGATTAACCTTTTTACCCATTTCTGGATAAACTTTACATCCGGTGTAAACCAGAATAGCAAAAAAGGAAAGCAGAAGAATTGGTTTTATGTTGAAGGATTTGTAAAGTTTTGCCATACAATAAATAATAATTGTGGTATCAAATTAAAAACAATTTGATAATATGTCGTACGGCTATTGAAAATAATACATTGATCATTAAATACATCAGGGAATAAATTCCATGTTCATAAGCAGAATTTAATGGTCTGAAATTCTCAAATACTTTATTTTTTAATTTCGGGCAATGAAAAAGCAACATAGGCATCCGCTGATTTAGTTCTCATTTTACCACCCCCACAGGCAATCACAACGTATTGTTTTCCTTTGATACTGTAAATTGAGGGACTTGCATATCCTCCAGCTGGAAGTTTGGTTTCAAAAAGCAGTTTCCCGGTCTTTTTATTGTAGGCTCTGAACATTTCATCGCTCGTTGCTGCAATGAATACCAATCCCCCTGCAGTAACGACCGATCCTCCCCAGTTCTCTGTTCCTGAGTGAATGCCTTTAGCTTTCATGTCCGGATGATCGCCAAGTGTTTCTTTCCAGACAACTTTTCCGTTGTTGAGGTCGATAGCCTGAAGTGTACCCCATGGCGGACTTACTGCCGGGTATCCTTCGAGGGTTAAAAATTGCTTAATTCCTCCCAGACGGTATGGAACTTCATAGAATGGATGTTTGTTTTTCTTTTCAGCGATGTACTCCTCTATTTGTAGAGATTCGTTTTTTAGCAGGTAAGATGCAATAGCAGTTTTATCGGCATCATTAAGGTTTTTGAAAGCTGGCATCATCCTTCTGCCTGAACTGATCAGGTTTTTAAAATCCAATGTTTTGTACTTATTGTTCAGATCTACCAAAGCCGGAAAATTACCTGAACCCTTCAGATCGGCACCGTGGCAACCGCTGCAATTTTTGGTGTAAAGGGAAGTGCCAGCTTCGAGATTACTTTGCCTTTTTTTAACCGGCTTATCAATGCGGTTATCTGCTATGGTAACTATCCAGGGCAATTCATTCGCATTGATATACATAATCCCTGTTTCGGGATCCACAGATGGACCGCCCCATTCGCCACCTCCGGTAAGTCCGGGGAATACCAAAGTTCCTTCTAAACTCGGAGGTGTAAACATAGGTCCGCTTTTAAAAGTTCGGAAGCGTTTGACTAATTCCTGATAGGAAGAATCCGGAATATTTTTATTGAGATCTGCCTCTGAAATTCCTTGTCTTGCAAATGCCGGTATGACTGTTGGGATTGGCTGAGTGGGAGAAGGTTGTTCGCCATCCAGATCAGAGTGTGCAGGTACAGGGGTTTCAACAATAGGATAGATTGGCTTGCCAGTGACCCTGTCGAGGAGATAAACATAGCCCTGTTTACTTGTTTGTACGAGTGCATCTACCGATTTGCCATCTTTTTTTACAGTTAACAAGGTTGGTGCATTTGGGAAATCCCAATCCCATAAATCATGGTGAATGGCCTGAAAATGCCAGATATATTTTCCGGTTTCAGCATTCAATGCTAAAATACTGTTCCCGAAAAGATTATCGCCCCTCCGTTTGCCCCCGTAGTAATCTGCGTTTGCAGTACCTGTAGCAGCATATAATATTCCTCTTTTTTCATCCAGACTGAATCCACCCCAGGCATTGGCACTACCGACAAATTTATAAGCTTCAGGATCTTCCCAGGTTTCATAACCCTTTTCACCTGGTGCCGGGATAGTTCTGAAAAGCCATTTCAATTCGCCCGTATAAACATCATAGGCTCTGATATGTCCGGGAGCTGATTCTTCTTCTTCAGAAAGGCTGCTCCCCATAATGATCAGATCCTTATAAATCATACCGGCTGATGTAGAAGTTACTCTCAGATCACTGATATCCCTGTTCATTTCAAGATTATCATGTAATGAAATCCGGCCATCTTTTCCAAAGCTGCTAATGGGTTTTCCAGTTACACTATTTATACAATAAAGTGATGATCCGGCGGTATAGAAGATCCGGTTTTCATTGTTTTTGCCTTTATGTACAGCAATTCCGCGACAAACATTCAAACCATAACTTTGTTTTCCGGCATTATCAATGAGCATGCTGGGTGCCGGATCGAAAATCCATTTTTCTTTGCCAGTAGCGGCATCAGCAGCAAATAGTTTCAACTGAGGAGATGTACCATAAAGAACACCATCAATGATCAATGGGTTGGTTTGGATCTGACTTGATTTATCAGCGTCTTTGGTATGGTAAACCCATGCAACTTTAAGCTTCCCTACATTATTGGTGTCGATTTGATTTAGCGGCGAATAGGCCTGACGTTCTTTGCCTCCTGCATAAACATCCCATTCTTTATTGCTTAGATTATTTTGGCAGGAATTGAGTGATAAGGATGCAAAAAGGCATAAAAAAGTAATATTTTGCCCTCTGGACGATGTGAATATCATAAACTTATAGAGTTATTTGAGTAGCTTAAATATGGTAGAATTTAACAGCATTATCATGGAAC
>CAZTRY010000147.1:0-2843 GCA_964616525.1 uncultured Sphingobacterium sp.
TCATCATCATTTTTTGCATGATATATTCTTGCCCCGGATAGCTTAGGGTATAATTTCTGATAACATTTAAAATGATGCTCCGGACCTTTTTTGGAAAGAATCACATTAATTCCTCCGAAATAGCTGGCAAGAGTGGCTGTTCCTCCATGTGTAGAAATGAAATGAGATGCATTTGCATAAACCATAAGCTGCAGATGATTGAAATTATTTGCTTTGGCTTTATTCTCCTTATATAAATTTTCCATAAGGATTACATCCGGATGTTCCTGCTCCAGCCATTCATATTCATGAAGGTCATAAATTACACTGTCGTCAACCGTAATGTTTTGTGATCTTGGGCGGTTATAAATGATTGTATATGTATTCCTTAGTTTTTTGATAATCGAATCCAGTACATCAATACTCAGGAAGCTGACAGGTGCATCATCCCATTCCATATTATAACGGTTGGCAATTATCAGGATAGGCTTATCATATACATATATTGCATTCTGGTAGGTCTCCTTTAAAGGAACCTGTTCCCATTTTTGGATATCGTAATCCTGACTGTAAAGTATTCTGGGAATTTCAAAATTATAATTTCCTTCATTGGAACGTTCATCATAAACCTCTTCATGGTTCTCCGAAAAAAAGTAGAGTTCCTTTGAGAATTTTGATGAGCGGGTTTTATCCAGAGTCCCATTCTTAAAATGCCAGTATGCAAAAGGAAGGACAAACTGTAATTCTGGTGCAAATTCACCATTGAACGAAATCGTTTTATATTTTTTGCGAAAAAGAAAATCACTCAACAGATGCCTGAGCTGAACAATCTGGCAATAATAAGTATCCTTATAAAATTGCATAAACTCTCTGGAAACGCCTGAGTATCTGATTCTTACATAAAGACTTAAAAATTTATTCAGTATCGCTTTCGAAAGATCGATAAAGCTGTTACTTTCTTTTCGGAGTTTTGCAATATCTGATTGAATTGCAAAGCCATGGTTCGTTCTGAGAAAGCGCAGGTCATAATTATACCTGAACTGACGGTAAAAATCTCTAACTAATTTTATTATCGGGTTTTTACTCAGGGTTAATGCCCCGCGGATAGTAGTGCTTGGCTCTTCTTCCGGATTAACTTGCTTGAAAAGGCTTTGGTAATCATTATAAAAAAGTCCTTTACCCCTTTGCTGGATAAATGATATGCACATCCTGTACTCTGACCGGTCAACACTTACCTTTTCTGTATAGGGGCCGAATTTTTCAATAAAATTTGATCTTCTCAAGTGCGGATGATCACTATAAAAATAAATTTTACGATAATTTAATGACCATGGTTTATAGACCATTTGAGAAAACCCCTTTTCAAATGGCACAAGATGCGGGTACCTGATGTAGGAATAAAAACGAATAATATCCAGATCTTTTTTATTCCCCATGATTTCCAGAGCATCCTTAAACCGCTCCCCAAATGCAGGTAGTGGCACAAAATCCTCCTGTACATAAAGGGTATAGGGTAATGTAACTGCTGCCTGCCCTTTATTAATGTTATTGCCCAGTCCGCTATTAAATAAGGTTGTGACCAGTTTAAAATCATACTGTGTTTGCAGATTTTTGATAGCATCAATATGCTCGGGTAAGCTGCCATCATCAGAAACAACGATTTCTTCGAAAGTGATATTTAGCTCTCTAAAGGATTTCAGCAGACGTTCAAGTGAGCTGCTGCGGTTATAATGGGTAATGAGTAAACTGACGTCTTTAAAAAAGTAGTCTGAGGTCATAGTTTCTGAAGATCAGGACTTTCCTTCTGTATTTTTATTTTCAGGCAATCTGGAATGCAAATTATAAAAAAAACGCCTAAGTTCTTTGAAAAAACGAATAATTAGTGCCCCGGAAATGCTTCCATCGAGCCTTAAAGTTCGGATTCCCGTCCATACTCTTGCTTTTTTTGTTTTTACTTGTTTTATTTTTCCATATTTCATCAAATCGAGGCAAAGTTGACCGTCTTCACCTCTCCGGTTTATCTTTATAAAGCCAACTTTGAGCCCAAATTCCTTAATATAACCCATACTCATTCCATAAGCATTGAAATAGGGCCGGTTAACATGTCTGAATTCTGCTATGATGTCTTTCATTAATTCAAATATGCTCAGCTTCCAGCGCGGATATCCGGGTTCACTGATAAAGGAATAGCGACCATAAACACATACCACTTCCGGCTGTGAAAGAACGGTAATCATTTCATCAAGCCAGCAATCGGGATACAGGCAGTCGGCGTCGCCCATTAAAATATACTTCCCCAACGCATTCTCCTGCCCCAGCTGTCTGGCTGGTCCGCAACCCTGAATCTCTTCAAAAAATGATTTGATATGCAGCTGGTTTAAAGTGTTTTGAGTTTGGTCTGTTGAATTATTGTTAACGACAATTATCTCGAAAGGAATGGTTGTTTGCATTTTCGACAAGCTGGCAATACATTTTAAAATGTTTACCTCTTCGTTCCAGGCTGCAATTACTATACTAACTAATGGGGATTTGCTTTGAATTCTGTCAAGGTCCAGGTTCACAGAATCAAATACTTCTGCAGGTATTTGATTGAAAGTCGTGAAAGGATATTGAAATTGATTTAACCAGACTGGATTCTTAAAAAAATTCATTATTCGCATCCATTTAATCAAGGAATTTACAGCTTAAATTTCAAATTTCCAGATAATTTAATCACAAGTGATTCAAAGAAATCAGATACTTATATACGATTTCCATCAGTTATTAATTTTACCAGGCAATCAAAGGCCGCAAAAACCTAATCCAATTGCTTAGTAAGATTTTAGCTATAAATATAATTATAAGAGATTAGATTAATAGCTCAT
>CAZTRY010000147.1:2943-6471 GCA_964616525.1 uncultured Sphingobacterium sp.
TTAACGGTCTATATTTTGGGCAATTACAGACCCGGCCTTGCTGATGGCCTGGCTGAGTTCAATTTCCAAAATGTAAAGGCACTGAAGGAAAGTATTGATTTTCATTTTGTTGAATTTGATAACACGGAGGATCCCGGTTCTTATCATACTGCCGAAACAGACCAGATCCGAATTCATCGATTCGGCTCAAAAGGGCTTTCTGCCCTTAAGCTTTCTCCTGAATTTAAGAAATGGCTAAGTGATTTATCTGTTAATAATTTGGTTTTCCATTTAAATCATATCTACAATCTTAACAATTATTTGGTTGCCAGGCTGTTAAATACTTATAGCATACCTTACCTGATAACACCTCATGACTCATATGTTTACTGTAAAGAATTCAGATCAAAGCGGGCCTTTCTAAAGAGAATATACAGGGATTTCTGTGTACGCTTCATTGATAAATATGTACTGGATCATGCCTCCTATATTCATGCACTGACTAATCAATGTATTCCTTGTTTAAGATTACTTACCTCTGGTCCGATCATGGTGGTTGCCAATCAGGTAACTGATATGCATCTCGGTTTGAATATGAATACTATTGAAAATCGTATCTGTTTTATTGGCCGTTCGGATATCTATCAGAAGGGTATTGACAGGGTTTTAAATGGTTACAGCCTATTTTTGAATTCTAAAGTCCCAATTCCAGGACTTAATTTAACGATTGTCGGTCCGGCTGATCCACTATCAGATCAAATAAGACATGATCTTTGCAGGGAACTTAAGCTAGAGCTTGGCAGACAGGTTTATTTTGCCGGAAAGGTTGAGGAATCAGAGCGAAACAGGATTCTAAGTAATTCAAAAGTGTATATTCATCTTTCACGATTTGAAGGTTTTGGTTTGAGTGTCATACAGGCTTTATCGGCATTTAAGCCCGTGATAGTTTCCAGGCAGGTTCCAACCTCTGATATTATAGAAAATTATAAGGCAGGTATTGTGGTTGATAGTACAGAAGAAATTGCAAGTGCTATTGCAACTGTCTTTGCACTATCAGAAGATGAATATATTCAAATGGCCAGAAATGCAAGACGTTGTTATGAGGAACAGTTTCATCCGGATGTGATTAAACCAAAACTATTTGAGCTTTATTCGAAGGCCGCTTCAGTTGCAGACATAAATTAACGTCAACTCGACATAAGACTTTAAAAACCGCATAGAAACATAGTATTTCATAGCTGTTAGGCTTGTTTATAGGCACACATAGCCTTGAAGCTTCGCTTCAACCTATGCGAAACTGCAATATATGATTCCTTTAAAGCATACTATATTCAGACTATGTGGTTAAAATATTGATATCCCAATATTTGTGTGTCGAACTCAGGTTAAATTAGATAAATCAGTAAAAACAAGCATCTTTGCCACTTTATTTTTTTTATTTTTATTAGTTAAACGTATCTTTATGAGATAATATAACAATGAAATTAAGGAACCCCAGCTCGAGATTTGACCTTTCCATAAAACCTACAGACCGTGTGCTTGAAGTTGGTGGTGGACATAACCCTCATCCCCGTGCAAATGTTGTTGTTGATAAGTTTGTAGACTCAAATTATCATCGTAGCGGTGATATAAAAGTCTTAACCCATCAGCAGTTTTTAAGCGCTGATGGTGAAGAGCTTCCTTTTGATGATAAGTCATTTGATTACGTAATTTGTGCCCAGGTACTGGAGCATGTTGATGATCCAATCCGATTTGTAAAAGAGCAGGTGAGGGTATCTTCTGGGGGCTATATGGAGACCCCATCCATTATTGGTGAATTTTTAATTCCAAAGGAATCCCATCGCTGGATTCTTCAGGAGATCGATAATAAGATTGTGATGTATGATAAGGAAGTAATCGGGTTTAGACCGGTTATGGATTTTGGGTATGTATTTCAGGAGTTTCTCCCCAAGAATTCTTTAGGTTTCAAAATCATGCAACAAACTCATAGCGATCTGACCCTGATGAAATATGAATGGAAGGATGATCTTGAAATTCTGGTCAATCCCGATAGTGCATATTATCGCGATTTTTTTACCAAACCCTGGGATGAAGAAGCATGCAACAGGTTTTTATACAAGCGGACTTTAGGTAAAGAAGGTCTGTCGAGTTTTTCAGCTTTTCTTGATATTTGCCGCTCAGTATTCAAAAGCAAGGTTCTTAAAAGGTAATTCCCTTAGGATTGCTTGTTTTTAATTGCATTAAATATCAGTTCTGCGATTTCTTCTCCCCGTTTTTCCCATGTATTCTCCTTTGCAACACTGATTCGTGCCTGTTTTAAATGTGGATTATCTGTTTTCAGAATCTCTTCAATGGCGTTCATAAACTGAGTAGCATCTTTGCAAAATGAAACCATACCATGCGTGAATTCTTCAAGATCAGGGTTGAAATCGGTTGCAATAACGGGTTTGCCGGCTCCGAGGTATTCAAATAATTTTAGCGGGAAAATGGTTCTGCTCACTTCATCTTTTTTGAATGGGATGATGGCTATGTCGAATCCTTTAATTAATCCGGGCATATCCTGAAAAGGCAAACGACCTATATAATGTAAATTTGGGGTTTTCAGGAACCATTCCGGGACAAATTCTGGCATTAACGGTCCGGCAAATACAAAATTTTTATCCGGGTTAGCGTTAATCACTTCCCTGATTAGCTCATAATGAAAACGTCTTTCAATGCTTCCGGCATAACCAATTACCGGGCGTGCTATTCCGTTTAAATGTTGGTTAACAGTTAAGTTTTCCTCAAGGGCTTTAGAGCTATGCTCAATATCCGCTGCATTGGGTATGAAATAGGTGTTTGGATTTTGTTTCTTCTTCTCTTCATAGAGCATTCTGCTGGTACAAATAACCAGGTCACTTTTTAATACCAGTTCATCCTCCGAAATAATTCCGTGTTTCATATCATAGGGGATTATCATTGGATCAACACAATGATATACAGATAATTCCGGTTTTAATGAATCAGCAATCCCCGGATAATGGAAGTTGAACGAGTTGATATAGATGAAATCCTTAATGTTATTTTTTCTGATTGCCAATTTTACCCGTTTCCGGATCAGGAATTCGTTAATCCGGAGGAATGAACGGTATAATTGCCCTTCAGGGAGGAAATTGATGCTGATTAATGGCGGGCTGATAATGATTTTAAGATTTTCATAATCGCTGGAAACAATGCCGTCTGAAAGCGGGGAAAAGTACTGCTTACGTGCCTGAATCAGCTTGCTGTTCTTCTTGTTGAAATAATCTTTCCAGGTGATGGGATAGTCAATATAATACACAAAATTATTTTTCGACAGCTCTTTTGCGACATTAAAACTGGTTGACTGATCAGGACCATCAAATTTTGTTGCACCAAGAATAAAGATATGTTTACCTTTCAGAATCATGGATTGACTTTTTCCCAAACCTTGGTTGCAGGATTATATTTCTTAATGATTCTGGCGGGGTTACCTACGGCAACACAATAGGCTGGAAGATCTTTAGTTACAATACTTCCTGCCCCAATGAT
>CAZTRY010000148.1:0-6319 GCA_964616525.1 uncultured Sphingobacterium sp.
TTTAACCCATTCCTCTTTCTAATTTAGTCCCGATGGATAATTTCGTAGTATCAGCCAGAAAGTACAGACCAGCAACCTTCCAAACGGTTGTTGGTCAGCAACATATAACTGGTACCCTAAAAAACGCCATCAAAAACAATCAGCTGGCTCAGGCATTTCTTTTCTGCGGACCGAGGGGAGTTGGTAAAACTACCTGTGCCCGGATTCTTGCCAAAACCATCAATTGCCAGAATTTAACCGCTGATGCCGAAGCCTGCGGGGAATGTAATTCCTGCATATCTTTTCAGAACGGCAACTCCTTTAATTTCCATGAACTGGACGCTGCCTCCAATAATTCGGTGGAAGATATCCGTAACCTGATTGAGCAGGTTCGCATTCCTCCTCAGGCTGGAAAATACAAGGTCTATATCATTGATGAGGTCCACATGTTATCACAACAGGCTTTTAATGCCTTTTTGAAAACATTAGAGGAACCTCCTCCCTATGCGATCTTTATTTTAGCAACTACCGAAAAACATAAAATTCTGCCTACGATCTTATCACGCTGTCAGATATTCGATTTTAACCGTATCCGGGTCGAGGATATGGCTCAGCATCTGGCAGAGATTGCGGATAAGGAAGGTATTAGTTATGATCAGGATGGTTTGCACATGATCGCCCAAAAGGCAGATGGCGGATTGCGGGATGCCTTGTCAATGTTTGATCAGATCGTCAGTTTTTCAAATAAGAATGTTAATTATAAAGCTGTTATTGATAATCTGAATATTCTGGATTATGATTATTACTTCAAATTAACAGATACTATTCTTGCAGAAGATGTGGGAGGTTCACTCCTTATTTTTGATGAGATTTTAAGCCATGGATTTGATGGGAATCATTTCATTACCGGTCTCGCCTCTCATTTCAGAAATTTACTGGTTTGCAAAGACAGCTCAACATTAAAGCTTTTGGAGGTGAGTGAAGGAATCAGACTGAAATATCAGGCACAGTCGCAAATTGCACCTGTTTCCTTCTTAATTTCTTCCCTGAATATCAGTAATCAATGTGATCTGAATTATAAGACCAGCAAGAATCAGCGATTGCAGGTCGAACTGGCATTGATAAAACTATGCCATATCCCATCAGTCATCAACCTTTCAGCTGCAGGAATGCCCTCCATACCGGAAGGGGAAATAAAAAAAAAACTTAATCCCCAGCTAAAACCTGAAATTTCTGCCAATCCGGAATACCCTTTACCAGAAAAGGAAACAATCCAATCAATACAGACTCTTGAAGAACCTGTAAAGATCACAACAGCAGCCCCAGCGCCTCAAAAAGATAGTCATAAGCCAGAACCTGAGGCAAAAAAGCCTCTTGTTAGTATGCCAAAGCCCTCCCTGGGTGCAAACAGTGTATTAATTCCAAATCTGAATGACCTGGCAGCAAATTATAACAAAAAGGAAGATGACAGGCCTGAATACCTTAGTGGTGACAGTAAATTGGATTTTAATGCTGATTCACTGCTTCGATTCTGGAATGCCTATGCTGCTAAGATGAAGAATGATGGTAAGATCAATATCTTCACGATCATGACTTCCTACCCTCCCCGTCTCCTGCCCGATTATGTCATTGAACTGGATATTGAGAACAAGCTTCAGGAAGATCTTTTGCATACCGAAAAAGTTGAATTGCTGAATTTCCTGAGAACAGAGCTTAAGAACTTCAGTATTGACCTTCAAACAAAACTATTGGAGCAAATTCAGAAAAAACGTTTGTACACCTCGAATGAAAAATACCAGCATATGCTTGAAAAAAACCCAAATCTTGAGGAGTTCAGAAAGCGATTTAACCTCGATCTGGATTTTTGACCCTGCTTAACAGGATTTTCCAGATTACCAATTATATATTCTTCCTTAATAAATCTATTCTATCTATATTTTTACGTTGGGATGAAACCTGAATTGAGGCCAATTTCAGGCAGATTAGTATTTTTAAGCATCTATTTCGTCTGATGAAAGAATTTAGCCAAATTTTCCTCACTATCAGATTTTCAGGTGTATTCAAAATTCCTATCTTTGTCGAAATTCCAAAAACCTCATTATTAAGTATATGTCAGTACAAAAAATTAAAGTTGCAAATCCGGTAGTAGAATTAGACGGTGATGAAATGACCAGAATTATCTGGAAGTTTATTAAAGATAAACTGATTACCCCATACCTGGAACTGGATATTAAATATTACGATCTTGGAATGGAATACCGGGACGAAACTAACGATCAGGTAACCATCGACGCAGCAAATGCGATCAAACAATATGGTGTTGGTATCAAATGCGCAACCATCACTCCTGATGAGGCACGTGTTACCGAATTCAAGTTAAAACAAATGTGGAAGTCGCCAAATGGTACGATCAGAAATATTCTTGACGGTACTGTTTTTCGTGAGCCAATTGTGATGAGCAACGTTCCGCGTCTGGTTCCAAACTGGACTGCTCCAATCTGTATTGGTCGTCATGCATTTGGTGATCAGTATCGTGCAACTGATTTTGTTACTAAAGGAAAAGGTAAGTTAACTATTACTTTCAGCCCTGAAGATGGTGGTGAGACACAATCATTTGAGGTTTATAACTTCAAAGGTGATGGTGTTGCTCTGGCAATGTACAATACCGACGAAAGTATCTATGGTTTTGCACGTGCCTGCTTTAATCAGGCATTATCAAAAGGATGGCCTCTATACCTTTCTACTAAGAATACCATTTTAAAGAAATACGATGGCCGCTTCAAAGATATTTTTGAAGAAGTTTATCAGAATGAATTCAAAGCTGCTTTCGATAAAGCAGGTATAGTTTACGAACACCGTCTGATCGATGACATGGTTGCTTCTGCTTTAAAGTGGAATGGTAACTTTGTATGGGCTTGTAAAAACTATGATGGCGATGTTCAGTCAGACACGGTTGCTCAAGGTTTCGGTTCATTAGGATTAATGACCTCAGTGCTGATCACACCGGATGGTTCTACAATGGAAGCTGAAGCAGCTCACGGTACGGTAACCCGTCACTACCGTGATCACCAGGCTGGAAAACCAACCTCAACCAATCCGATTGCATCGATCTTCGCATGGACCAGAGGTCTTGAATTCCGCGGTAAACTGGATAATAACCAGGCATTAATCGATTTCTGCCATGCTTTAGAGCAGGTTTGTATCGAGACCGTAGAAAGTGGAAAAATGACCAAGGATCTTGCTGTTTGTATCCACGGAAACAAAGTAAGTCATGGAGATCATTACCTGTACACTGAAGAATTCCTGGATGCTATTGACCAGAATCTGAAAGCAAAACTTGCTTAATTCCAATTCGAATTATATTGATAGCCGCCATTTAAAATGGCGGCTATTTTTTTTTGCAATGAAATCCAGCTTCAATCTTAACGCGATTTCGATATATTGAGGTATCAGGTTTGAGGTATCAGCGTTTAGTTGTAGAGAAAAATTGGGTCATGAAATTTTCCTATCTTAAATTTCTACTCTATTTCCTATTCCCCATTTCCTATTTCCTATTTCCCATTCCCCATTTCATATCGAAATCTCGCTATCTTAAGTATTCCTGATTATTGTTAAATTGCAGCATGAATACTTCAAACCGAATTTGGCTAATCACAGGTGTTTCCGGGGGATTGGGAAGAGCATTGGCAAAAGAAGCAGCCATGCAGGGAGAGATCGTTTATGGCACTCTAAGAAAACCTGAACAGATCTCTGCATTAATGAACTGGTACCAGGCAAAACCTTCGGAATCCAGCTGGATGTTAACAATCACGGGCAGATAAAGTCAGTTGTTGAGCAAATCATCACTCAATCAGGCCGCATAGATGTTCTTGTAAACAATGCAGGTTATGGATTATTTGGAGCAATCGAAGAGTTGAGTATGGAGGAGGCCAGAATGCAGATGGAAACAAATTTCTTTGCGGTACTGGCAATGACTCAGGCAGTATTACCAATCCTGAGAAAACAAAAATCAGGTCATATACTTCAGATTTCTTCGATGTCAGGATTACGTGCCAATTCAGGAACAGGTTTATATAATGCGAGTAAATTTGCGCTTGAAGGAATGAGTGAAGCCCTTGCATTAGAACTTCAGCCCCTGAATATTCGTTTAACACTCGTGGAACCCGGACCATTCCGTACCGACTGGGCAGGTACATCCTCAATCAGCGCCAAAATTAAAATTGAAGATTATGAACTAAGCTCTGGTGCAAGACTACGCCTGCTTCAAAGTACCAGTGGAAAACAACCGGGAGATCCTGCAAAAGCCGCCAAAGCAATACTTATTGCAGTCAATTCAGAACATCCTCCGCTTCGTCTGCTATTAGGTAAAGTTGCCCTTGATGCCGTCCGAGATAAATTCAGAACAGTAGAAGAGGAATTTTCAAAATGGGAGGATGTTAGTTTGAATACCTCATTTGAGGATTGAATATGAGCCAGAAGAAGTTAATATTTATTGTACATAGCGGTCAGGTGCATAAGTATTAATCTGGTATAGCTTGATACCTATTCCCCATTCCCCATTCCCTATTCCCTATTCCCTATTTCCTATTCTAAAAATCCTCAAATCGCTCCCAAAATCCATCCTTTGGCAAGGGAGCAAAGATATTGACAGGTTCCTGCTTTACAGGATGCATGAACTGTAACCTTCTGGCATGAAGGCAAATACTCTTTTTGAGACTGCCGCGAGGATAGCCATATTTATTATCACCGACAATCGGGCAATTCATTGTTGAAAGCTGTACACGAATCTGATGGGGACGACCTGTTATCGGATCTACCTCTATCAGATAATAACCGCCAAGTTCTCCGATTAATTTGTAATGAAGTTCTGCTCTCTGACTACCGGGCACCTCTTTTTCATAAGCCTTAGTTACATTTTTCTGAGGATTTTTAACCAGCCAATGCACCAGGGTACCCTGTTCAACAGCCGGACGATTCCTTACCACCGCCCAATAGGTTTTGTGCATATCCCTGCTCTTAAACATCTTATTGATGCGATCAAGGGCCTTACTCGTTTTGGCAAACAGTATTACTCCGCTTACGGGCCGGTCGAGGCGATGCACCACACCCAAAAATGCCCCGTTGGGTTTATTATACTTTAGGGCGATATATCGTTTAACTTTTTCATCCAAAGACTCATCACCAGTATCATCAACCTGCACGATATCTCCAGCGCGCTTGTTTACTGCAATCAGATGATTGTCTTCAAATAAAATATCTTTATCGGTAATATCTGCCGCAAGGACAGGAAATTTAGCCTTCTTATATTCGGGAGCAGCAGCCATGAAGAGGTATTAATTAATATTGTTCCTTTTCATCCGGGAAGTTGCCTCTTTTCACATCCTTCACATAGGATTGCACAGCGCCATTAATCTGATCAAACAGGTTGAGGTATTGCCTCAGAAAGCGGGGCTTAAACCCTTTGGTCAATCCAATCATATCATTAATAACCAAAACCTGTCCGTCACAATGAGGACCAGCCCCAATCCCTATGGTTGGGATTTTGACAGAATCTGTTACTTCTTTGGCAAGTTTTGCAGGTATTTTTTCAAGCACTACAGAAAAACACCCGGCATCCTGAAGAACCATGATATCCTGTTTCAATTTTTCGGCTTCGGCTTCTTCTTTAGCTCTAACTGTATAAGTACCAAATTTATAGATCGACTGAGGAGTTAAACCCAAATGTCCCATTACCGGAATTCCTGCTGTAATGATTCGTTCAATCGATTCACGTATCTCAAGTCCGCCCTCAAGTTTTACAGCATGAGCTCCTGATTCTTTCATAATCCTGATTGCCGAATTCAGAGCTTCTTTTGAGTTCCCCTGATATGAACCAAATGGAAGGTCAACCACAACAAGGGCACGTTTCACAGCCCTGACCACAGACTGGGCATGATAGATCATCTGATCCAGTGTAATTGGCAGCGTAGTTTCGTGTCCGGCCATTACATTTGAAGCTGAATCACCAACAAGGATGACATCGATCCCACCTTCATCAACAATGGTAGCCATTGAATAATCGTAAGAAGTCAGCATGGCGATTTTTTCACCCTTTTGCTTCATTTCCTGGATCGTATTTGTCGTGATCCGCTTTACCTCTTTGTGTACAGACATGTAGCAGGAATTAATGTTGGCTCAAAGTTAGGATTAAATGAAACAATACTCCCATAATATTCATGATCAGGAATTGAAAAACAATATAAATTTTCCTGCTAAATCCCTTTTACTTTTAGTATTTATTCCTTATTTTTGTCCCCCGTGATAAATGAAGTAAAAAACTTCAGTGTTCAAGCCCCAACAC
>CAZTRY010000149.1:0-6291 GCA_964616525.1 uncultured Sphingobacterium sp.
TTATAAAGATGGCGGACAAACAACCAGCGCGGCGCACGAAGATGCGATGTGGACCTTTGAACCTTCGGCGGCATTGAAGATCTTTAAGGAGATGTTAAGCAAGGAAAAAAACATTGAGCTGGTATATAATCAGCGATTAAACCGTAAAAGCGGGGTCAAAAAAACCTCCGGAAAAATAACCTCCATACAAATGGAAAGCGGTCAGGTTTACCAGGGCAAGATGTTTATCGATGCCACTTATGAAGGTGATCTAATGGCTGCTGCCGGTGTAAGCTATACTGTTGGACGTGAATCTAATTCTCAGTACGGGGAAACATTAAACGGCATACAGGCCAACAAAATTAGCCTGACCCTTCGCAGAACAATTTCAATGAACACTTATAATCATAACTTCATTGAAGGTGTTGATCCATACATTAAAAAAGGTGATCCTAAAAGCGGACTTCTTCCATTTATCACACCCGGCAAACCAGGAATTGATGGGACAGGAGACAATAAGATACAGACCTATTGTTTCCGTATGACCCTGACCAACCATCCTGATAACCGAATACCATTTGCCAAGCCTGCTGGTTATAAAGAACTGGACTATGAATTATTATTCAGAAACTACGAAGCTGCCGAAGGTCCCATCGAAAAAATGTATGACTATGGCGACCCATTAGTACCCTGGATAAATTCGGATATGCCTAACCGTAAAACAGATACCAATAACCAGAAAGGATTTTCAACTGATTTTATTGGTCAGAACTACGACTATCCGGAAGCGACTTATGAAGAGCGCGAAAAGATAGTTGAACGCCATCGAAAATATCAGCAGGGCTTAATGTGGTCATTGGCCTACCATCCCCGCATTCCTAAAAAAGTGCGTGATGTGGTTTCTACATGGGGTACCTGCAAGGATGAATATGAAAGGGAAGATGGCTGGCAGGGGCAATTATACATCAGGGAAGCAAGACGTATGATCAGTGATTATGTGATGACGCAAAAAAATTGTGAGCGCCTGCTTATTGCTGAAGATCCGGTTGGAATGGGCGCTTATGGCATGGATTCTCACAACATCAAACGTTATGTGGATGTGAATGGCTTTGTGAAAAATGAAGGCAATGTTGAAGCACATGTTGCAAGCCCTTATCCGATAAGTTATAAGTCAATAGTTCCAAAAAAATCAGAAGTAAATAATCTCTTTGCGCCTGCCTGTCTCTCTGCAACTCATATCGCCTTTGGGTCCATCCGTATGGAACCTGTTTTTATGGTTCTTGGTCAATCGGCTGCAATTGCTGCGAGTATTGCTATTGACAAGAATTACAGTGTACAGGATGTTCCATACAAAGAGCTGGAAGCAGATCTTTTAAAGTATAAACAGGTGCTTCAATAAGGTTTGAAATTAAGATCTTCTATATAAGGAATCTAATCAGGTGTTTATTTTTTATCATAGCATGAAAAAAAATCTCGTTACAATTACCTTTTTTTCTCTAATCCTTCTGTTCACTCAAACCTTATCCGCCGGGGATAAGAATCAGTCTGGCTGGAAAGCCGGAGTTGCGAGTGTAATTATAACTCCTGAAAAATCGATGTGGATGGCAGGATTTGCGGCACGAACCCGTCCTTCGGAAGGTAAACTTCATGAACTATGGGCCAAAGCTCTCGTATTTGAAGATGCTGCAGGCAAAAAAGCGCTGCTCATCACTACCGATCTATCAGGCATTCCAAAAAGCATTTCTGATAATATCCGAAACCGACTTGAAAAAAGTTTCAGGCTTTCACGCAGTCAGATCATTTTCAATACCTCACATACCCATTCTGGCCCGGTGCTGCAGGATGCATTGCATGCACTATACCCTTTAAATGCTCAGCAAAAAGAAGATATCAGGCTTTATACAATAAAATTTGAAGCTCAGATAGAAGTATTGGTCAAAAAGGCCTTAAATTCAATGAAACCTGTTAACATTTCGACACAAAATGGAATCACTCGCTTTGCAGTAAACAGGAGGAATAATATTGAGACTAAAATCGATGCCCAGACTGATCTGAAAGGACCGAGTGATTATGCTGTCCCGGTAATCAGGGTAAGTGATAAACAGGGAAAAGTACTGGCCATCGCTTTTGGATATGCCTGTCATAATACGGTATTAAGTGGTTATGAATGGTCAGGAGATTATGCAGGCTATGCACAGATCCAGGTAGAAAAGACGCATTCAGGAGCCACAGCCTTATTTTTTCAGGGCTGCGGTGGAAACCAGAATGCCCTCCCGCGCAAAACAGTTCCATTAGCTAAACAATACGGACAGGAACTGGCATTGGCTGTAGAGGCTGTACTGGAAGGGGAAATGAGAGAACTCGAGCCACGTTTAAAGACCGCCTATTCAGAAGTAAATATTGAATTTGAAAACCCACCGGGCAGGGAAGAGTTAAACCAAATGCTTGTCAAAGAAAGCGGTTACATCAGGAACTGGGCTCTTGAAATGATACGGAAATATGAAAAGGGAGAACGCATTTTGAGCAACTATCCTTATCCTGTTCAGTTCTGGCTGTTAGGCGATCAGTCGGTGGTAGCTCTGGGTGGTGAGCCGGTTGTAGATTATGCGATCAAATTAAAAAAGATCTTTGGTTCTGAGCTTTTTGTGATGGGCTACTCTAATGATGTGATGGCCTATATTCCTACTGTAGAAATTCTTCGTGAGGGCGGATATGAAGGTCATACCTCACAGATGGCTTTCGGATTGCCTGCAAAATGGAAAGAATCGATCGAGCCGCTGATTATGGGCGAAGTATTAAAATTATCGAAGGAGATTGGTCTTGCGGTTCCGGATTCAAAATAATGCCATACTGATAATTATTCCTTTCATTTTTATTTATATTTAGACATAGTAAAAGACAAATAAAATCGATGAAACGCAGAGAAATATTAAAGGGGCTGAGCATCATTCCACTCGCAGGAGTTGCCAGTGCTGCTATTGCAAAGCACCATGCCGGAACCGATGCTGAATCAGCAGCAGGAGCAGCTGAAGAATGGCTTCCAAAGAAAGAATTGATTAAAACACCTGCGGGCTCCTGCCTTCGTTCAGGGCACTTATTGTTCATTGGTGGAATTGGTGGCTGGTATGCAAACCAAAGAGCTGAGCCGGGAGATATTCAGGTGCAGATCCGCAGTGTGCTGACAACCATGAAGGGAATTCTGGAAGGTGCAGGATCATCGATGGCTAATGTGCTGAAGATACAGATGACTGTAGCCGAACCAAACAAAAACATGGCAAAGCTCAATGAGGCTTATGCTGAGTTTTTCCCTGAAAATCCACCTGTCCGTTCCTACAGTGGATCTAAAACAAGCCAGATGGGCAGGGAAGGTATCCTTTGTCAGGTGGCCTGTATCGCTTATGTTGATTAATTAAACGCATTTAAAATTTTAATAAAATAATATTATGGATCGCAGAAAGGTTCTAAAAAGTCTGAGTCTTCTTCCTTTAGCAGGCGCAGCAGCAGCAATTCCTACAGAAGCCAATGCTCAAAACAAAAAGCAAAAGGGACAATGGACTCCCAAAAAACAGGTAATACGGAAGAGTAATAGTGGTGGCAATACAAATCCTACAGTTGCCGCCCCGGCTACAGCTGGAGCAAAGCCAGCAGCACCGGCTCCGGTATTATCGGGTTGTATCCGTTCAGGGCACCTCTTATTCATTTCAGGTATTGGAGGCTGGTATGCTGAAAGACGTAAAGAACCGGGAGATATTCAGGTGCAGATACGCAGTGCCTTAGACACCATGAAGGAAGTCCTGGAAGGAGCCGGATCATCAATGGCTAATGTGCTCAAAGTACATATGACCGTCGCAGAGCCGAATAAAAATATTGCAGCACTTAACGAGGCTTACCGTGGCTATTTCCCTGATCCTCCGCCAGTACGTTCATACACAGGTTGCGGGACCGATTTAATGGGAAGAGATGGCATTTTATTACAAATTGATTGTATTGCTTACGTAGATTAAAAAAAGCATAAAAAAGGGCAGGATGCAAATGCATCCTGCCCTTTTTGTTTATTTGGCAAGCCATCCTTGTTGTTTTATACAAATACCAATCTATACCCCTGCCTTTTGTAGAACTTCCAATGTTTTTCTGAGTCCGGTTTCAGCCACCATCATCAGATCTTCCTTCCAATAGGTCGGATTGTACATCTCGAGTGAAATACAACCCTTGTACCCGGTTCCCTTCAAATCTCTGAAGATTTGTGGTAAGGGCAAAATTCCATCCCCCGGATAAACCCTGTGCTCATCATTAAGCTGTGCCAATGGCGGAGCTGCAGGAGCATCATTAAATTGAAAAATAGCGATCATATCACCCCTGAGTAATTTAATTCCCTCGAAACCACCTTCGCTGATATACATGTGATAAACATCCGGAATGACCATCGCTTTAGGATGATTGGCATCCAGGGCAATACCAACTGCCTGCCCCATTGTTTTAACAGGAAAATACTTCACAAAAACCAATGCCGGATTTAGTTTATAATCATTGATTCCCATTTCAATAATATCACGATAGCGATCAGCGGCCCATTTTTGATTATAGTTTAGACCAATGGTATTTGGAATTGTTTGAATATGCTGAGCCCCGATATCAGAGGCCATCCGCATCCGGTTACGGGTATCTGCCAATGACTTATCCCATAATTCCTGAGTAGGTGGCAAGGCATTCCAAAGTCCGATCACGCTGGGAACGAATAAACCATTGTCCCTTATTTCTTTCCCCAGATCTTTCAGGTTACCGCCATCTGCTTCAAACTTTTGCAATTCGCCATCCCATGGTTCAATAGCATCATAACCGGCTTTAGCCGCAATCCTGACCTTCTCTTTTAAAGATGCTGGCCGGATGGTAGCAGTATCGAGGCAAACAGGCCAGGGACTCTTCCCCTTTTGATACCTTTTCTCTTTATTCTGAGTACCCGCAACTGCAATGCCCGGTATGGAACCTGCCGCAATACCGGCTGCTCCCAGGGTAATGAATTTTCTACGTTCCATAGCTTAGGATTAAAATACTTCTAAAGGAGAAGCGACTATTAGGTTTAAATTAAATTTAATATAAGCCAAAAGATTTAAAAACAGAACTTCCTGCATAATTACTCCCTATCTCTTCATTGATTCTTAGCAGTTGATTATACTTGGCTAATCTCGAAGATCCGGCCACCGAGCCAATCTTGATCTGCCCGCCGTTTAATCCAACAGCCAGGTCTGCCAGAGTAGCATCTTCTGTTTCACCCGACCGTGCTGAAACGACTGTACTGAAGCCCCCATTCTTAGCCATCCTGAGTGTATTTACAGTCTCGGTCAATGTTCCTATCTGGTTCAATTTAACAAGAATGGAGTTTCCGGCTTTCATGTCAAAGCCTTTCTGCAGGCGCAGTTTATTTGTAGTAAAGAGATCATCGCCAATCAACTGAACATTTTTGCCTAATCGTTGTGTCAAATCCTGCCAACCCTCCCAGTCGTTTTCAGCCAGGCCATCTTCTATCGATATAACCGGATGCTCCTTTGTCCACTTCTCAAGCATATCAATCATTTGTCCAGAACTAAGTGCACGGTCTTCAGAATGCAGATGATAAATTCCTTTGGCTTCATCGTAGAAATGAGAAGAAGCCACATCCAGTGCTATCGCAACATCAGTCCGTGGCTTATAACCACAAGCATGAAATACTTCTCCCAAAACCTCCAAAGCCGCTTCATTCGAAGGTAAAGCTGGCCCGAAACCGCCTTCATCAGCAAGCAGATAGGCATTATACCCTTTTTTAATCAATACTTCCCGTGTTTTCCAGTACACATTATAGATCATTTCGAGCGCATCCGGATAGTTTTTGGGCGATACCGGTATGATCAGAAAATCCTGCAGATCAATATTCTTTCCGGCATGCAATCCCCCGCTGATTATATTTACCATTGGAACAGGCATCGAAACCGCATCACCGGCAGGAAGATATTTCTTAGCCAGGTATCTGAATAAAGGTTCCCCTGCTTCACTTGCAGCTGCATGAATACAGGCAAAAGAAGCACCGAGTATTGCATTCGCACCCAGTCTCGACTTTTCAGGAGTGCCATCCAGTTGGATCATTAATGTATCCAAATTGTCCTGATCCTCAATATCCAGTCCAATCAAAACATCTCTGATTTCCGTATTGACATTTGCCACAGCTTTACTCACCCCTTTACCTCTATGCCTGTTGCCTCCATCACGAAGTTCCAATGCCTCAAACTGTCCGGTAGAGGCCCCTGAAGGAACCATCATTCTACCCATCACACCTGATTC
>CAZTRY010000150.1:0-838 GCA_964616525.1 uncultured Sphingobacterium sp.
TATTTACTTCGGTTGCTGATGATGCAATCTTCAGATATCCTGGCACATTTCCTTATTTCAATCCTTACTATAATGCGAGGTTATCTGATTGGAATGCTGGTAATTACTTCACTAAATTCTTTTTGAGCAAATTAAATAGTACCAATGACCCAAGAAGAACCGTGTGGATGACCACAGTTAACGTGGGTGGCGTGCCTGTATACCAGGGCATTGAAAGTGGTTATCCTACAACTTTAGAATACGTTGTGGATAGAAATTCAAGTTATAACGACATCCTAAAAACTATCCCTCAGCTGGGAATAATGATGACCTATTCGGAAGTGGAGTTTATTAAAGCAGAACTGGCATTGAAGGGATTCATCACAGGTAAAACGCCGGCTGCTCATTATGATTCAGGAATTAGTGCATCCATGGCACAATGGGGCGTCGCTTTACCTGCAGGATTTCTGACTCAAGCCGGAATTGCTTATAACTCGAATGTTTCCATCGAACAACAACTGGAGCAGATTATACTGCAAAAGTACTATGCCTTCTTTTTTGTAGACTATCAATCATGGTTTGAAAAACGCCGTACTGGTTATCCTGTTTTACCACGCGGGACTGGTATTCCGGCAGAGAATATATTTCCATCACGTGTGCCATATCCTACCTATTTACAATCTTTAAATTCCGGCAATCTTCAGGCGGCGGTTGCATCAATGGGTGGTGACAATAGTAATGTTAAGGTTTGGTGGGAGAAATAGTATATTCAAACTAAAAATAATAAAAATGAGAAAATTACTATTTCTTGGGTTAATGATCTTGTCTTTCGTTTCGAATGCGCAGGTATTAAATGATC
>CAZTRY010000150.1:848-6223 GCA_964616525.1 uncultured Sphingobacterium sp.
TCTTTTCTGCTGCAGGAAAAGAAAAAATTATAATGATTAGCTGAGAATGTAATTTAAAAAACAAGAATTAAATTTTAAACGAACAACAATTAATAAAATGAGAAAATTACTATTCTTTAGTTTAATGCTCCTGTCCTTCGTCTCTAAGGCGCAGGTATTAAATGATCAGTTGAAAGCAAAAAGAATCATGCTGCCCAATGGCTGGTCTTTATCCTCTGCCGGCCGCTCAATCGAATTGGGCGACTTGCCCCTGAATATCGCAGTTTCAGGATCTGAGAAGCTAATGGCAGTCACTAATAATGGACAGAGTATTCAAACTATTCAGTTAATTGACCCGAAAACTGAAAAAGTATTAGACAAGGTTGAAATTCCCAAATCATTTTACGGATTGAAATTTGGCAAGCTTGACCGCTTTTTGTATGCCTCTGGTGGAAATGATAACTGGATTTTGAAATATGAAATCGCCAATTCAAAATTGCTCATCAGGGATACCTTAAAACTGGGAAAGCCCTGGCCTGAGAAAATATCACCGGTTGGTTTGGAGATCGATGATGCTAAAAATCTGTTGTATGTAGTTACTAAGGAGAATAATTCACTCTATATTTTTGATTTGCTGACGAATAAAATCATACATCAGCAAAGCATCGGAAGTGAAGCTTATACCTGTATTTTATCTCCTGATAAGAAAACACTTTATATCTCTTTATGGGGTGGGAAAAAAGTCGCATTTTTTGATACGAATCTTAGAAAAATTACTGCCTCTGTCGATGTTTCATACAATCCCAATGAATTAATCCTGAACAAGGCAGGAAATCTACTTTATGTGGCAAATTCCCAGGATAACAGTGTATCTGTTATTGATGTTCCAGCCAAAAAGGTTGTTGAAATTTTGAACGCTGCCTTATTTCCGAATTCCCTGACAGGATCTACAACAAATGGTTTGGCTTTATCAAAGGACGAACGTAGTTTATACATCGCAAATGCCGACAATAATTGCCTGGCGGTTTTCAATGTTAGTCAGAAAGGTAAAAGTGTCTCCAAAGGCTTTATCCCGGTTGGATGGTACCCAACAAACGTTCGTGTAATTGGGAGTAAAATATTTGTCAGTAATGGAAAAGGATTTTCTTCATTCGCAAATCCATTAGGTCCCCAGCCTGTAAGACCGGATGTGAAATCAGAATCACATCGGGGAGAGCTTCCACAGGCAAATGATAGATTGCAGTATATCGGTAGTCTGATGAAGGGAACAATGAGTGTAATCGATGAACCTTCGGCTGCAGACCTGGAAGTATATTCCAAACATGTTTTCATGAACACTCCTTACAATAAGGATAAGGAATTAATTGCTGATGGTGAAGCCGGAAATCCAATTCCTAAAAAGGTAGGGGATCCTTCTCCTATCAAATATGTTTTCTATATAATTAAGGAAAACCGGACTTATGATCAGGTATTTGGGGATATCAAAGAGGGAAACGGAGATTCTACCCTGACTCTTTTTGGAGAAAAATATACCCCCAATCAGCATAAACTTGCGCGGGAATATGTCTTGCTGGATAATTTTTATGTGGATGCTGAGGTTAGTGCCGATGGTCATAACTGGTCACTGGGAGCCTATGCAACTGATTTCCTGGAAAAGACCTGGCCAACTTCTTATGGCCGCAGGGGAGGGCAGAATGATGGTTTAGGCCGTCGCACAGTTGCAAATAATAAAGATGGATTTATTTGGGATATGTGTAAAAGACACGGGGTTTCGTACAGAACTTATGGTGTTTTTGCAGATAAGGACAAGGGCAATATTCCGGTTCTGGATGAAGCGCATGTTTGTTCTTCATTTACCGGTTATTACGATCAGACTGTGAAAGATGTTGAGCGATTTGAACAATGGAAAGCTGATTTTGATATTTTATTATCGAAAAACGCAGTCCCATCTTTAAGTACAATTCGTCTTGGTGCGGATCATACCCAGGGTCTTGGAGTAGGCAAACCAACTCCTTATGCCTGTGTGGCAGACAATGATCTGGCTGTAGGTAAATTGGTGGAGCATATCAGTAACAGCCCCATCTGGGCTCAGTCGGCAATATTTATTCTTGAAGACGATGCTCAAAATGGACCCGATCATGTTGATGCCCATCGTTCAATAGCAATGGTAGTAAGTCCATACACTAAGAGGAATTATTTGGACCATACGATGTATTCTACTTCAGGGATGCTGCGGACTATGGAGTTAATACTGGGTTTGCCTCCGATGAGTCAGTATGATGCGGCGGCGATGCCAATGTTCAGAAGCTTTACCAGTAAACCTGATTTTACTAAGTTTAAAGCTGTGCCAAACAGGGTTAGCCTGGATGACGTAAATAAGATTGCCTCAAAATGGTCAAAAATATCCGAAGGATTTGATTTTGCTGAAGTAGATAAGAATGATGACAGGTTATTTAATGAAGTTCTTTGGAAGGGATTAAAAGGAGATGATTTCGAAATGCCTGCTCCCCGAAGAAGTGCATTTTTAAGATTGGAGCAAAAGAATCAGAATGATTAATTGCCTGTTAAATTTAATGCTGACTTAATCTTTAACTCTTTCAAACTGTTAATTACAGGATTCAAGGAAACCGTTTCATTTAATTATGAAACGGTTTTTATGTATACATTGGGGAATAATAATTTAAAATCATTCCCTTAATTTCATTACATTTAATTATTGAAGTTCAGCTATATGAAAATAATCAACTTTATCTTCCTGATAATCATCTTATTATATGCCGGTCCGCTGATGTCTCAGTCCAAAGAAAAGGTAGAAAAACCCTATCAGATCTACGAAAAGGGGCAGTCAATGAACAAGGTTATTGTAAGAAAAGAACTCAGGGGTACAGAGAATATTGTTCAGATTGAGGTCCTGAATGCAAGCGGCGGAACCGCTTTGGTCAGAGGCGCAATCCTTGAGGGGGCAGAGATTAATGAAGTGATTCCTACCCAGGGAAGTTTTAGTTTAATACGTCAGATCACCAAATCAGGCAGAGGGGAAACCATACAATTAATTGATGTTGTTTTTCCGGTGAGGCTTCGCACTAATATTTCGGGGCAGTTTCTTGAAGTTGAAATTAAGGAGGCCGGTTTCTGGAAGATATCTGTTGGATTGACGCAGTAGGGATTAGAATTGAGGTTATAAGTTTAAATTTTTATAAATATTCGTTTATCATAATAATAAGATCAGAAAACATGAAAAAAATCAGAATAATGATGATTGCTCTTGTTGCATTAGCAGTTATATCAGTAAATGCACAATCCGACCCAAAGCCTGAGAGCCCTTATACAATTTTGGAAAGGGGTCAGCATATGACTAAGGTTAATGTCATTAAAAATTTAAGAGGAAAGGGGAATACTGTCCAGATCGATGCTAGTAATCTATCCGGAGGAACAGCCCGACTGGTTGGCACAGGTGTTGGGAGTAGTAATCATGAAGTTGGTCATATTGAGGAGATGCCGGGAGCAGATATAACAGAAGTTGTCGCTTTTTTAGGAAGTTATAATGCCCTTCGTGAGGTAACTAAATCAGGTAGAGGAGAAACTGTTCAGCTTACTCAGGCTGCTTTTCCTCTAAAGCTTCGTATCACTATTTCAAGCCAGGTTCTTGAAGTGTTGATTAAGGAGGAGGGTAACTGGAAGATCTCAGTGGGAATGACAAAATAATCGGACATCTGTTTCTTTTTTACTAGTCTTCAAATTGCATATATCATGCATTAGAATTATTATTGCAGGATATGGACAAAGTACTGCAAAAGGAAGAACTATTCAGGAAGGTAAAGGAGGATTTAGAGGTTCAGGGTTTTGAGATTTTACAAATGGATTTGCAGAGGCCATGGGGTGGCTTCTTTGTAATAAATGAAGATCAGGCGCAGAAATTTTCTGACAGGTACTTTAGTGGAATAGCTGTTGAGCAGCTTAAAATCTCCGGGAAACTCAGTCCGAAAGTATTAATTGTTGCCCCTAAAACCCGGCTTTCCTGGCAGTATCATCAGCGAAGGGCAGAAATCTGGCAGGTAATTACCGGAACCGTTGGGGTTATTTCCAGCTTTACAGATAAGGAGACCGAACTTAAAAAATATCATCCCGGAGATCAGATTGTGCTCAAGCAGGGTGAGCGTCACAGGCTTGTCGGGCTTGATGACTGGGGAGTAGTTGCAGAGATCTGGCAACATACAGATGCCTCAAATCCCTCTGATGAATCTGATATTGTCAGGGTTCAGGATGACTTTGGACGATGATGCCTATGTTATCGTGACATTCTTTGGATAATTAACCATTTAAATTTGCTTATTTTCGCAGGCTTTCAATCCAAAGCCCTTTTTTATTTATGATAATTCTAATTTTCTTTCTTTGCCATTGGTTTTTGTCCCTGTTCTTTCAAACATTCTTCCTGCATCGGTATTCTTCTCATAAAATGTTTAAAATGAGTCCTTTCTGGGAGAAATTCTTCTATTTATCTACTTTTTTGGCACAGGGTTCTTCATTCCTTAACCCACGTGCTTATGCCATCATGCATCGTATGCATCATGCTTACAGTGATACTGTGAAGGATCCTCATTCCCCTCATTTCTTTAAGGATGTGATTGGTATGATGGTTCAAACTAAGAATATATATCTTGATTACGTAAGGTTTAAGATTGAACCCGAACCTGCTTTCAGGGATAATTATCCAACCTGGCCCTTAATAGACAAGATCGGGGATCTTTGGATTACACGACTTACTTTTATCGCATTGTATATAACTTTCTATGTGTATTTCGCAGAATATTGGTGGATGTTTTTACTCCTTCCCATTCATTTTTTAATGGGACCAATCCATGGTGCCGTGGTTAACTGGTGTGGTCATAAATATGGATATTCAAATTACGATAACCATGATCACAGTAAGAATACGCTTCCTTTAGACTTTTTAATGCTTGGTGAATTATTCCAGAATAATCATCATAAGAAACCAAATAATGTAAATTTTGCATTGAAATGGTTCGAATTTGATCCATCTTACCCTATCATTAAGTTGATGCATCATCTGCATATTATCAGGTTGAGGAAAGTTTAAGCTTTAATCTCCCAACTCGCAAAATCACATAGGCGATTGGAAAGTTGATTTCGTTAGTCGCTAACAGAATTTTATAAAACAGCGACTGGCGAATTTATCTTGCAGAACGCCCAGGTAAATTCGCAAGTTGGAAAGTTTAAGCAAACGAAATTATATTTAATTAGGGTTCCTTAATGGGAGCCCTTTTTTGTTTCATAGTTTTGGGCCTTGTAGGAATCAAAGTATGCAGAGTTATATTTTATTTCGACCACGAAGGGGCAATGTCATTATTTTAAGAGTGGTAGGTTCCCGCTTTCGC
>CAZTRY010000151.1:0-6166 GCA_964616525.1 uncultured Sphingobacterium sp.
TAAATCCTGAATCTGCATGGCGGGCATCACCTCGTAAAACCAGAACATTATCTATACCTAAAAACTGAAGGTCGATCAGGGTATTTTCAGTTTCTTCTTTAGTAAATCCTCCGCAGATCAGGTGGGGTACAGCATCCACATTGTATCGGTTCATGATCGAGGCACAAATAGCTACAGTTCCGGGGCGTTTACGATATGAAACCTTTTCCAGCAGACCACTTTCATGCTGCTTATAGATATAATCTTCTCTGTGATAGGTTACATCAATGAATGGAGGCTTAAATTCCATCAGCGGATCTATTGCATCATAAATACCCTGTATGCTCTGACCTTTTAATGGCGGTAAAAGCTCGAAAGAGAAAAGTGTTTTGCCTTTGGCGTTTTTTATGTGATCGGTGATTTTCATGCCTATTAGTTGGTTAGTTGGTTAGTTGTTAGTTGGTTAGATTTTATCTGCTCCTCATAAAACTAATTACTTATATGCTATTCTTGTTTATCGTTATTATACCTAATGAAACCATTTAATAATTTACCTAATGCTTCTATTTTTTTAAGGCAGGTTGATAATTGAACTTCTGTGATGTAGGATAGGTCTTTTGAAATGTATAGTTGTGTTTCCAATTCATATAATGAACCTCTGGCGATTGATAAAAATTGTATTGTCTCTTTTTTATACTGTCTACCGCAACCTTCTGCTATGTTTGATGGCACAGAAACAACGCAACGTCTTATCTGTGAAACTATTCCAAATTGTTCAGATTTCGGGAAAGTGGCAGTAAGTTCATAAACATGCGAAGCTAATGCACGGGAATGTTTCCAAACATCTAACTCCGTATATTTCTGGTAAGCACTCATGTAAACCCAACCAACTAACAACTAACCAACTAATATCCTAAATTCGGGCTCAACCACCGCTCCGTTTCCTCTATACTCATCCCTTTACGAAGGGCATAATCTTCAACCTGATCCTTGCTGATTTTGCCTAATCCGAAATAACGTGATTGCGGATGAGCAAAATAATAGCCGCTGACTGCTGCCGTAGGATACATTGCAAAACTCTCAGTCAAATGTATTCCGGTCGCATTTTCTGCATCAAGAATTTCGAATAGCGTTGCTTTTTCGGTATGATCCGGACAGGCGGGATATCCCGGTGCAGGACGAATACCTCTGTATTTCTCCTTAATAAGTTCTTCAGAACTAAGCGATTCATTATTTGAATAAGCCCAGAATTCTTTTCTGACCAGCTCATGCATCCGCTCTGCAAAGGCTTCAGCAAGGCGATCTGCAAGTGCTTTTACCATGATACTGTTATAGTCATCATAGTTCTTTTCAAACTCTGCTACCAGTTCATCACAACCTATACCCGTGGTAACCGCAAACCCTCCCCAGTAATCAGCAATGCCTGACTCTTTCGGTGCAATAAAGTCTGAAAGAGCATAATATGGCTCACCGGCTGCTTTCTCTGCCTGTTGTCTGAGTGTATGAATAGTTCTGTAAACCTGAGTTCTGCTTTCATCAGTGTAGAGTTCGATATCATCGCCCACAGAATTAGCTGGCCAGAAACCGATCACCCCTTTTGCTTTCAGAGATTTTTCGGCAATTATCTTATCCAGCAAAACTCTTGCTTCATCATAGAGTTTTTTAGCTTCCGTACCCACAAACTCATCTTCAAATATACGTGGGTAGCTTCCTCTCAATTCCCAGGTATGAAAGAATGGAGTCCAGTCGATATATGGAACCAGTTCTTCAAGAGAAAAATTAACAAATGCCCTGGTTCCAAGGAAGGTCGGTTTTGGTGCAACAGCAGTATTCAGATCAATTTGAAACTTCTCTGCCCTTGCTTCTTCAATAGTTTTAAAACGTTTATCAGATTTTTTATTTAAATGAGCCTCTCTTGCTTTTGAATATTCATTATGAATGTTTGTGATGTATTCCTCCCGATTTTCATCACTCATCAGGGTACTGCAAACCGTAACACTTCGCGAAGCATCAAGAACGTGAACCGACGGGCCTGAATAATTTGGAGCCACTTTCACAGCTGCATGTATTCTTGAAGTCGTTGCACCACCAATAATCAATGGAATAGTAAATCCCTCCCTTTCCATTTCTTTTGCAAAATGAACCATTTCATCCAGGGATGGCGTAATCAGTCCGCTGAGACCGATTATATCTACATTTTCAGCTTTTGCTGTCTCAATAATCTTTTGTGCAGGAACCATGACTCCAAGATCAATGACCTCGAAATTATTACAGGCCAGTACAACCCCAACAATGTTTTTACCAATGTCATGAACGTCGCCTTTTACTGTCGCAAGTAATACTTTTCCTGCGTTTTTACGCTGGTTGCTGTCGGCATTATTAAGTTTTTCTTCTTCGATGAACGGTAATAAGTAAGCCACAGCTTTCTTCATTACCCTCGCCGATTTTACTACCTGCGGAAGGAACATTTTACCCTGGCCGAACAAATCACCTACAATACCCATTCCGTCCATTAAAGGTCCTTCAATAACCTCAAGAGGCTTAGCGTATTTTTGACGTGCTTCTTCAACATCATCATCCAGATAATCGATGATTCCTTTTACCAGTGAGTGGGATAAGCGTTCTTCGACACTGCTATTACGCCATGCCTCATCTTTCACAATAACCTTACCCTTGGTTTTTATAGTTTCGGCAAAATCTACCAGGCGTTCTGTGGCATCAGGACGACGGTTAAGTAATACATCTTCAACCAATTCCAGCAGATCTTTTGGGATTTCTTCATACACCTCAAGCATACCGGCATTGACAATACCCATATCCAGTCCGGCTTTAATTGCATGGTAAAGGAATGCCGAGTGCATGGCCTCACGGACGGTATTATTCCCCCTGAAAGAGAATGAAATATTACTTACTCCACCACTTACCTTGGCAAGCGGAAGGTTTTGTTTTATCCAGCGGGTGGCATCAATGAAATCAACCGCGTAATTATTATGCTCTTCCAGTCCGGTAGCTACAGTCAGAATATTCGGATCAAAGATTATATCCTGCGGAGGGAAATTTACTTCATTAACCAGGATATCATATGATCTTTTACAGATTTCCTTACGCCTTTCCAATGAATCAGCCTGTCCGGCTTCATCAAACGCCATGACAACTACTGCCGCACCATACTGTCTTATTTTAGCTGCAGAAGTTTTAAAGGCTTCTTCTCCTTCTTTCAAAGAGATTGAATTCACGATCCCCTTTCCCTGAAGACATTTTAATCCGGCTTCAATTACCGTCCATTTGGAAGAATCAACCATGATTGGCAATTTTGAAATGTCTGGTTCTGAGGCAATCAGGTTAAGGAATTTAACCATTGCTGCTTCAGAGTCCAGCATACCCTCATCCATGTTGATATCAATGATCTGAGCACCGCCTTCAACCTGCTGACGAGCTACAGATAGGGCTGCATCGAAATCACCGCTAAGGATCAGTTTCGAGAATTTCGGAGATCCCGTGATATTGGTACGCTCACCGATATTGACAAAGTTTGTCTCGGGAGTCAGGGTAACCGGCTCAAGTCCGCTAAGGCGCAAATACGGTTCAGGGGAGGCAGGTATCCTTGGCGAAAACTTTGCTGCTTTTTCAGCAATACATTTAATATGTTCAGGAGTTGTACCACAGCAACCACCGACAATATTGACAAAGCCGTTCTCCATAAAATCTTCTACCAAATGGGCAGTTTCATGCGGTAATTCATCATAAGCTCCAAACTCGTTTGGAAGTCCTGCATTTGGGTAAGCTGAAATAAAACAATCCGCTTTTTGAGAAAGTTCTTCAATATGCGGACGCATATCTTTAGCGCCCAGTGCGCAGTTAAGTCCGATACTCAATAAATTAGCATGACTTAGCGAATTTAAAAATGCCTCAACGGTCTGGCCGGATAAGGTTCTTCCGCTTGCATCCGTAATCGTTCCGGAGATCATGATATCGATCTTCCTGCCGCTCTCATTCTCATAGTTCTTAGCAGCAAAAAGGGCAGCTTTGGTAATGAGTGTATCCGTGATGGTTTCGAAAAGCAATACATCAGCCCCACCTTCAATCAGGCCCTTAACCTGCTCATAATAAGCGTCTACCAGTTCGTCAAAAGTAACGGCCCGATAACCGGGATCATTAACATCAGGCGACATGGAAGCCATTTTTGTTGTGGGACCAAGAGCACCGGCAACAAAACGCGGTTTATCAGGATTTTTCAGTGTGTACTCATGGGCTATTTCTTTAGCAATTCGAGCACCTTCGAAACTCATTTCATACGACAGATCCTCCATCTGGTAATCGGCCATTGAAATGCGTTGCGTACTGAAGGTATTCGTTTCGATAATATCTGCACCAGCTTCAAGATATTCTGCATGGATAGCTTTGATGATATCCGGACGGGTAATGTTCAGGAGGTCATTATTTCCTCTGACATCACATGGATGATCTTTAAATCGTTCGCCCCTGAAATCTTCTTCTGTTAACTGATAGCGCTGAATCATGGTGCCCATAGCACCATCAATTACCAGTATTCGTTTTTTAAGTTCTTCTCTAATGCTCATATATGATTTAGACATGAGATATGAGATGTGAGATATGAGATAAAACTGATGAAATGCAATGATTTTTGCATACATAAGTCTGATATCTCACATCTAATGTCTCATATCTACAAACAGGCTTATCTTCGAAAAGTCGGTATTTATTGACTCTCACTTATCTGTTCCGCCCAGGGCGGATAGAATGTAGCACCTTATTAGCACAGGTTGCTAAGATTTCTCAGGGTCTAATCCCTCCATCTTTCTGAATAAGCAGTGCAAAAATGCAAGATATTTTGATGAAATGCAAATACAACCGTGGGTTATCAGTTACCTGTTGTCAGTTATCTGAAATCAGCTACCCCATGTCTGTTGCGAGTTGCCTGTTCACTGTGGTGTAAATTAGATCTTACAGGTAACAGATACCGGCAACAGGTAACACAACTTACTTCCTGCTTCCGAACAAGCGAAGCAGCATCAAAAACAGATTGATAAAATCAAGATACAGGGTTAATGCACCCATGATCACCATTTTATTTGCAGAGGCATCTCCATACTCTATACCGGCGGCGATGCGTTTCAAACGCTGCATATCATAAGCGGTTAAGCCAACAAATAAGGCAACTCCTATAAAACTGATGATATAATCTAATTGACTGCTACCCAAAAAGAAGTTTACAATGCTGGCGATAATAATTCCAACCAGAGCCATCATGAGGATGGGGCCGAATTTTGTCAGATCAGTTTCGGTAGTGTATCCTGCAAAAGCCATCACTGCAAAAAGTAGTGATGCAGAAATAAAGCAGCCCAGAACCGATGATGAGGTATAAATAAGCAAAATATAGCTCAAGCTTATACCGGTTGCGGCAGAATATAGAACGAAAATCAGAGCCAATACAGGAAAAGAGAGTCGGTTCATCCCAAAGGACATAACCATCACAAAGGCCAGAGGAGCGAACATTGCTATTGTACCTAAAGTAGTCCTGCCTCCATTTATCGGATCGATCAGCATGCTGAGTAATCCTTCATCATTCGAGAAGAAATAAGCAAAACCTGCAGAAAGACCCAGGGCTATGAACATCCAAAGAAAAACATTCGGAATAAAATTAGCTGAGGTTATTGCACCTCCACGCTGAACTATTGGTTCGTTAGTATACTTGTAGACTGTTTCTTTTTCTGACATGATAATTAGTTTTCCCGAATTTAATAAAAATGATTTGTTCTGCTGTTATACAATTGTAAAACAACACCCCTGCTTTTAGCTTTAACCTTTATGCTTTCACCTTTCTGCTCAATTAAGTCTTCTGCTTAATGCCATTTCCACCTGCTTAAATAACTGGACAGGCTTTAGATTTCGCCAGGCCATATCATCCAGGTTTCCGCCAAAGTTGATGTAATAATCAATATTGTTTCGTCTGAATTCACTGATTACATGTTCTCTGAAATTAATACCTGCAATCCAGCCTTCTTCCACATCCTGAAACCATTCTTCGTAATAACAGTCATCAGATGAATGAAAGTTAAGTATGTTTTCTCCAATCAGGATGAATTTATCGATTCCTTCTATGACCATCAGATCCAGAATTTCCCGTTTGAGTGTCATGATATCATTATGAAGGGCATCGTTCCAT
>CAZTRY010000152.1:0-6090 GCA_964616525.1 uncultured Sphingobacterium sp.
TGGTATTGGGAGGAAGCCATCAGATCAACCAATTGAATACAGATTCCTGTTATGGTGATCTATCGGCTGTTTTAATAAAAAATTTACCATTCTGGGCCGAATTCTACCGCACACCGGATATGTCGATCGCTTTAATGGATAATTTTGAGGAAAAAGTAGAAAAAATAGCCAGGGTTACCATTGATGTTAATGTAACCAATATTGCCGGTGTGCCAACCTGGAATCTGGTTCTTGCAAAGCGCATTCTTGAAATCACTGGTAAAAATAATCTGCTTGAAGTTTGGCCAAATCTTGAGTTTTACTTTCATGGAGCTGTAAATTTTAATCCTTACCGTGAGCAGTTTAAAAAATTGATTCCTTCAGATGATATGTATTATCTGGAAACATATAATGCCTCTGAAGGATTTTTCGGCATTCAGGATCAGCCTAATTCAGAAGAATTGCTCCTGATGCTCGATTATGGCATTTATTATGAATTTCTTCCAATGGAAGATCTGCATGCAGAGAATCCAAAAACCCTTCGGCTCGATCAGGTTCAGCTGAATAAGAATTATGCACTGATCATTTCTACAAATGCCGGATTATGGCGATACATGATCGGCGATACGATTAAGTTTACCTCACTCTCGCCGCATCGCATTCAGATCACCGGCCGAACCAAACATTTCATCAATGCTTTCGGCGAAGAACTAATCATAGACAATGCTGAAAAGGGACTTGCCAAAGCCTGCCAGGAGACACATGCAGTTATCCGTGATTATACCGCCTGTCCGATTTATTTTGAAGGTGACGAGGTTGGGGGCCATGAATGGATCATCGAATTTGAGCAAAAACCCGATGATATCGAACGATTCACTGATCTCCTTGATCAAACCTTAAGGGAAATAAATTCAGATTACGATGCCAAACGCTTTAAGGATATGGCATTACGCCGCCCATTGCTCCATATTGCTCCTGATGGAACTTTCTATCACTGGATGAAGAACCGGGGCAAGCTTGGAGGACAACATAAAGTACCCCGACTGGCTAATGACAGGGCTTATGTGGATGAGATACTTAAAATGCTTTAAGAAGTATCAAGAACCAAGAGCCAGGAATCAAGATAAATTCCGGTTTGCTTGAGATTTTGTAATGAGGTTAAAGATTAAGGAGCAAAGAATAAAGACATAAGCAGCTTCATATGACATTTACCTCAATTTACCGATAACTGGCAACAGACAACTGATAACAGATAACAGAAAATACCTTATTCCTTGTTCGCATTCTTAGGGAACACCAGTGACGCCACAATACTTGCGGTTAGAATAAACAGAATTACAAACAGTGAATGCATGGTTGTAAAACCCCATATTGTCAACCAATGATGTGCAAGCATTTTGATTCCGATAAATACGAGCAGGAAGGCCAATCCTACCTTCAGGTAATGGAATTTATGAATCACATTCACCAGCAGGAAGAACATTGATCTTAGGCCAAGAATGGCGAAAATATTAGAGAAAAATACGATGTAAGGATCTTTGGTTACCGCAAAAATTGCGGGGATAGAATCTACTGCAAAAATAAGATCGGTAAATTCTACAATCAGCAAAACAATGAAAAGCGGAGTAACCATTTTCTTTCCATCAACTTTGATAAAAAATTTATTGCCAACATACTCCGGATAAACAGAGAAATATTTGGAAGCAAAACGTACAACCTTATGGTTCTCAGTATCGATCTTCTCTTCCTCATCCCTGCTCAGGAACATGCCAACGCCGGTATAAATAAGGAATGCCCCAAAAATATACAGGATCCAGCCAAACTCATTTATGAGCGTAGAACCAAGGAAAATAAAGAGAAAGCGCATTAAAACTGCACCTATGATGCCCCAGAACAATACCCGGTGATAATACCGCTCGTCCACCCCAAAAGCAGAGAAAATAAGCACCATTACAAAGATATTATCAACTGACAAAGCATATTCAATAACATATCCTGTAAGGAATTCAAGCGCAAGATTCTGTTTATAAACTGAAAGGCTCTCAGCAAAATTGCCAGGGATAAGGGTAATATTATGAAGATGCTTCGCAGTGACCTCCTGTAGTTTGGCAAAACTGGTGATATCATGTAATATCTCACCCTCAGTAAGCAACAGGAAATAAAAACCTATCGCAAAGCTCACCCAGATAAAACTCATTATGGCCGCTTCTTTCATACTAACCTTATGATCTTTCTTGTTAAAAAGACCAAGATCGATGGCAAGCATCAAAACAATAAAAAGCAGAAAGCTGCCGAAAAATATAATTTCGTTTGACATATTTATTTTTTACGCTCAGTAGTAAATCTGACCAGTTGCTGGAGGGAATCACGGGATTCGTGTTCTGGCAATTCATTTAAAATAGTAAAAGCTTCCTGCTGATAGGCATCCATACGGCTTCGTGCATAATCGAGTCCACCGCTGTTACGAACAAAATCAATGACTTCCGAAACTTTATCCGACTCCTCATTATGATTTTTTACCAGGTTAATAATTCTTCTCTTTTCAGAGCTGCCTGCTTTATTCAAAGCATAGATCAGCGGAAGTGTGATCTTTTTTTCTTTGATGTCAATCCCAAGGGGTTTACCAACATCATCTGTTCCAAAATCAAAGAGATCATCCTTGATCTGAAAAGCAATACCAACTTTTTCGCCAAACAGTCGCATTTTCTCGACAATTTCAGCATCAGCACCAGCAGAAGCGGCTCCACATGAACAGCATGATGCAATTAATGAGGCTGTTTTCTGACGGATCACTTCATAATAAACCGCTTCGTCAATATCCAGTCGGCGGGCCTTCTCAATCTGTAATAATTCACCTTCACTCATTTGCTTTACCGCATCAGATACGATCTTGAGCAATCCAAAATCACCATTATTGATCGAAAGTAACAGCCCTTTAGATAAGAGAAAATCACCTACCAGAACTGCAATCTTATTTTTCCATAAAGCATTTACCGAAAAGAATCCCCGGCGCTCGTAGGAATTGTCGACCACATCATCATGAACCAGGGTAGCAGTATGCAATAATTCAACGAGTGCTGCACCACGATAGGTGGCTTCTGTAATTCCGCCACAAAGGCTGGCAGAAAGGAACACAAACATTGGTCGGATTTGCTTACCCTTACGCTTGACGATGTAATGTGTAATGCGATCAAGAAGCGGTACAGAGCTCTGCATAGACGCTTTGAACTTTGCTTCGAAAGTTTCAAGTTCTGCGGCGATGGGCTTTTTAATCTCTTCGAGATTCAGCATTAATTATGGCTTGCTGGTGAATATGAATTATTCTGCAAACATATTGAAAATGCGGGATTATTTCAGCACGAAATGAAGGGTCAAACACTTAGTCTTGATCTAAAATTTGTAAAACGCTGCAATATTTACAGAAATTTGATACTTTTGCATCCCTTCTGAAAGGAAAGGCTGCAGATCCAGAGATGTGTCAGTCCGAAGGACTCCTTCGGAGTTAACCGAACAGAAGAATAATAAAAAGGCCCAATTTAGGAGAGGTGTCAGAGTGGCCGAACGAGCGAGCTTGGAAAGTTCGTGTACTAGCAATGGTACCGTGGGTTCGAATCCCACCCTCTCCGCCATCTAAATTTAAAAAACCCTATTTTTAATATTTAAATAGGGTTTTTTATTGAAACCTAATTTATAGGTAGTAGATTAGGTAGTAGATTTAGGCTTTCAAAATGCAAAAGCTTCGTATATTAGCTATGTACTTTGTCGCTATTGTACAAAACCTAAAGGGGGTGCTATTAAATTAGGATCCCCTTATTATTGAACAGAAATGTAGTTGTCAACTAATATTTAAGCCTAATGATAATAGATTCGATAGACAAATTCACCTGCCACATTTGAAAATACCCCCACCCGGTCTAAGAACAAACACTTTTAAAACAGCCATTGACCCCGCCCTATTATGGGGGATAACCTACTTCATTCAAATTCATATTCGCTTTGAGTTTTGCAATTGGAGAAACAGATTTGCTTTTATCAATTGACAAATCGTTGCTATAAGTTCTTTAAACCTTGATTTAGTTTTATCAAATTAATGATATATCTTGTTTGTTTAAAGGGAAGCTTACGGTAAATCCGGCACAATAGCAGATCCCAAACTTATTTTTTCAATAGCACATAAAGCCTGTTCCAGCTCCATCATATTAAGCCACAATAATCCTTCGGAAAACCTTAAACCAAGCCAGGCGGATATTGCATTGACTCAAAAAACATAAAAGTAGGAAGCTTTTTAGATATTGGAGATCTGGATCATATCATAATTACATTGGAGGGATATTTCTCTTTTCAGGATGAAGGAATAATCTAAGGAGGTAACTCCTTTTATAAATGGCAGTCGTCGTTTTTGCTTAGTGCATCAAAATTTTAATAACTATTTAACTTTCACGCTAGCCATTAATAACTGCACTGCTTCATGCTTCTTTCCCTTTTAGAATTTCTCAATCGCGTACGTGCCATAGAGGATATCTCAGATGTTTATAAATGTTAGTTCAATATATTCAGTTTGAGTTAGGATATCTTGCTGTTAATCCAGATATTTAATAACACCCTGAACTACCCCAAGCCAACCAATTTGGGTGGCTTGAGAGAGTTATATAGCCTGTATAAATAAGTTATGCGTCACTTTTGCGGACAACCTACGAACTATGGAGAGACATTTGAAACATCTTGATAAATTGGAACAAGACTTTATTGAGACAGTTTATATCCAACTGAAAACTTTTAAGCAAGCTTCTGAATTGCTTATGGTTGACATTTCCAAAATTCAACAACTCAATAAAGATTTAGAAAGCACTTGGCGACCCATTACAAAAATTAGAGACAAATGGAAAGCCAAAAAAGTGGACGGAAATTTTTGGGACTTTTATAATTGGGTTAAGACAACCAAAGAATGTTGCCATTATTGCGGAGTGACACAAATTGAACTTGACAAATTACATCAAATTGGAATTACAAATAAACGGACGACAAGAGGACGAACTTTAGAAATAGATAGAAAAATACCAAACGAACAATATACAAATATTACCAACTTGACATATTCCTGCTATTGGTGCAACAACGCCAAGACAGACACATTTACAGAGGATGAATTTAAGATAATTGGCAAAGCAATTTCAATTGTTTGGAAACAGCGATTAGACAATGATGACAGATAAACAAACCAACTTCGTTTACATTTCCGACCTTTTGGAAACGAAAGCACCAAAAGCTTTTGAACAAATAAAACATTGGTTCAATAAGCTTGATATAAAGTATGCAATACTTCCGAATACAAAAGATTTGTGGGTTGTGGACTTTATGCCGATACAAATACGTCAAGACTATTTTTTACAATACGAGTATGACCCTGATTATTTGAAACCTAAAAAATATCAAGCGACAAAGTCTGACCAAAAAGCAATTTGTAACGAAATTGGAATTATACCAAACAAAGTAAGCATAGTTTTAGACGGTGGAAATGTTGTAAAATGCAAGACCAAAGCTATTTTGACAACCAAAGTTTTCAAAGAAAATCCCGACTATCCTGAACATAGTTTAATAGCAGAAATTAAAAACCAACTTCAAGTTGACCAAGTGATTATTATTCCACAAGAGCCGAAAGACTTTGTTGGACATTCTGACGGAATGGTTCGTTTCATTGACGAAGAAACTGTTTTGGTAAATTCTTATCCGAAAGACAAAACTTACGAAGACTTTGCATATAGTTTAAGGTGGAGTTTACGAAACGCAGGACTTCATTATGTTGAGTTTCCTTATACATCTTGGAATAACGAAGACGAAAATGATGCTTCGGGTTGTTACATTAACTTTTTAGAAATAGGGAATTATATTTTCTACCCAGTTTTTGCCGACCACAGCGACCAATTAGCTTTAATCCAACTACAAAAAGTTTTTAAGGACCGACACTTCATTGATATTGACTGTCGAGATTTAGCTAACCTTGGCGGAGTTTTAAATTGTGCAACTTGGAACATACAGCGTGAATAAAAGCGAACGCATAACAGGCGTTTGGCTCAATGGCGGGTGAAGTGGTTAATTGAACATTCTACCTCG
>CAZTRY010000153.1:0-6083 GCA_964616525.1 uncultured Sphingobacterium sp.
ACCATTTTATCAATACGCTGATAGCTGGTCATTGGGCTTACTATTAAATCACTTTTATCAGGAATTGTTTTCGTTCCATAATCCTTTGAAATTATAGTAACGTTATCATAATTTCTTTTCCAGTCGTCCAATAATTCCTTCGTTCCATCTATACTGTCATTTTCAACAACTACGACCTCAGACCATAGAAATTTGGTTCTTAGCTCCTCAATCACAGGAATATTAATCCTCAAAGAATCTTCACAATCTCTTGCCAGAGCAGCAATTACTATGTTCTGTCTATTCATTACATCAACAAAAATAGAGGATTATTTTATTTGAAAGCAGATAGCTGAATTATAAATACTGCGCTTTAAAACCCTCCACCCTGTTAAAGTCAATAAAACAATTATATAATTATGGCCTAAACCAATAATTCATATATTTTTACAAAATTTTCATTCAGATCTCTTCATATTCACAATAATTAAAGGTAAGAATGTTCATATTCCCATTAATTTATTTCTCAGCCTTTTTTATTGCATTAAAAAACCTGATCTCGAGGAATAAACAGGGCATTCTCGTATTTCTGATAATTGGCCTACCCATTTATACAACCAGTCTTTCTGTGGCTCTACAAATCGGCTTTAAAAATACTGTGCCTTTTATGCAGCCACTAAAAGAATTGCTAATTCTAATTGCCCTGGGGCTTGGTGTCACGGAACTAAACAGGAGAATCAGGCTTCAAACGATAGATTACGCTATACTGGCATATTTTTTTATTACACTACTTTATGTTTTACTGCCAATTGGCCAATATGATTTTATAGATAAGGTAATTGCATTCAAAAGCTCAAGTTTTTTTACTCTTATTTATTGCGCAGGGCGCCTTTTTGATCCCGCTCGTATTTATATCAGTAAGTACTTTCATTATATTCTTGCGGTTTTTATTGCAGCTGCAGGAGTTCTGTTATTTGAAATTATCAATGATCAGCATTTTCAGACCCTGACTGGCTATGCCGATTTTAACTTCTATTACTTTAATCAGGAGGCAACAGGAAATTACGGTCTGTCATGGACCTTTGAAACCTCCACAGGTCTTAGGAGGTTTGCAAGCTTTTTCGCAAATCCTCTTGAGTTTGCGGCATCTACCCTTTTAACCCTCGCAATTCTGGCAGGGCTTTATACAACCGATGATAATAAGATTAAAGTCGACACTCTGGGCATCATTGCAATAATTGCCACCCAATTTTCTATTTTTTTCGCATTATCCAGGTCATCCCTGGCCAGTTATTTTATTATGATCTTTGTTTATGCCCTGATCACAAAGAAGAAACTGATTCTCAATATAATTTATGCCGGCTTTATAGCAATCGCTATATATTTTACCTTCTTCATGCTCGTGATAAATCCCGATTTATATGAGTTCATCTATGAAACAATCACATTTACAAATCCATCCAGTGTAGGACATGTGCTTGCATGGGTTGAAGGTGTTGAAGCGATTTCCAGCAATCCTTTTGGCTTAGGACTTGGCGAATCAGGCAGAGTTGCAGGAAGTTTAGGAGATACCACCGGTGGAGAGAACCAATATCTCGTCATTGGTGTACAAACAGGAATAGTTACTTTACTGATTTACTTATGGATGCATATTTATTTCATCAAAACTTGCTGGAAATGGTATCCGTATTTACAGGGTAAAGAAAGGCAGGTGTGCTTAAGTTTGCTATTGATGAAGATTGGTTTTATTATTCCGCTATTAACCTCAGAACTTGAATCATCGGTTTACATTTCTTATATGAGCTGGTTTCTATCCGGGATTTTTGTAAACATGATCTCAGAACATAGGCCTGATATTTCTAAATTATCTGAGGAAAAGCTTTTATCAGAGCACGAATCCTGATAATTAAATTAATTTTACAAAACTTATGTTTTATACCCTTTTATGTCACAAAAAATAAGAGTAGGACTTGATATTCGTGATCTCAGGATTGCAAAAACGGGTTCAAAAACTTATCTGGAAGAAATTTATAATCAATTTAAAAGTGATAAATACGATTGCGAATTCGTCTTTTTCGACACTTCATTCCCGGTTTACACAGGACGGTATAAACTACTTAAGTTAATTGAGCATATCCGCTTTATCATTTGGAAACAGATTATACTCCCCATTAAAGCAAACCTTAACAGATGCGATATTCTGTTTTGCACAGATTATTTTGTCCCATATTTTACCCCGGGATTCAAAGCCATACCTGTATTTTATGATGCTTTCTTCTTCGAATATTCCAGCCATTATAACGCGATATGGCTCAAATTATTCAAGATTTTTGGTGTGAATGCTGCAAAAAAAGCACCTTTAATTATTACAATAACGGAGTACGCCCGTAACAGGATCTCTCATTTTACAGGCATTGACCGTCGGAAAATTAAGGCTATTCATCTTGCACCAAAGAAAATGGCTGTAGCTGAGCCTGAACCCGGATACACCCCAACATTCCAAATCCCTACCACAAATTTTATTTTGCATGTAGGCACCCTTGAAAAGAGAAAAAATTTAGTCCGATTAATTGAGGCCTTTAATTTATTGAGACTTTCAGGGCATCAGGATTATTCGCTGATTCTTGTCGGGCAGCCCAGTCCAAAAATTGACATGGATGACAGTGTTGCCATTCATGAAGTCATTGATAAACTTGGACTCCGCGACTTCGTACTGACCCCGGGATATGCGAGTGACCAGGATCTGGCATATTTTTATAAACATGCTGAAATATATGCTTTCCCTTCAATTAATGAGGGTTTTGGAGTTCCCGTATTGGAGGCCTTCCATCATCAACTGCCTGTAATTGTATCAGATAATACCTGCCTTCCGGAAGTTGGTGGAGATGCTGTATTATGCTTCGACCCCTTCAATATTGAAGATATCAGTAATAAAATGAAGGTTCTGATTGAGGACAATGAACTTAGATCAGAGCTCATCAGAAATGGAAACGAAAGACTGAAACTTTTCTCCTGGGAAAAGAATGCTGAAGAATTAATAAAAACTTTTAGGGTAGCTATCAATAAAAATTAGCACTTTCGTAAACAATTTATAATTTTCTGCGTATTCAATTTGAATACAGGTTATTAATCTAGATACGTGAAGAAAGCTTTAATTTGCGGGGTCTCTGGACAAGATGGTTCATACCTGGCTAAATTTTTACTTGAAAAAGGATATTATGTATTCGGAGCATCCCGTGATGCACAAACATCTCCCTTTATCAATCTTAAGAAACTTGGGATAAAGGACGATATCAACCTGATCTCTATAAATATTACTGATTTTGGTAATACCCTTGAATGTATCAATAAGATAAAACCCGACGAAGTCTATAACCTTGCGGGCCAGAGTTCTGTCCGTTTATCTTTTGATCAGCCTCATGAAACCCACGAAAGTATAAGCACCGGTAACCTGAATCTTCTGGAAGCAGTAAAATTCAGTAATCTGCCTATCAAATTATATAATGCAGGCTCCAGTGAGTGTTTCGGAGACAGCAGCATACCTGCAAATGAAAATACTATTTTCCATCCCAGAAGCCCCTATGCAATTGCCAAAGCAACTGCATTCTGGCAAATAGATAATTACAGAGAAGCGTATAACCTTTTTGCCTGCACAGGGATATTATTCAACCATGAATCACCCTTACGGCCCGAACACTTTGTAACCAAAAAGATCATATCAGCGGCCTGTAAGATTCACAGGAACAGATTGAACAAGCTGAGTCTGGGAAATATCAATATTGAACGCGACTGGGGATGGGCACCTGATTATGTAGAGGCCATGTGGTTAATGATGCAGCAGGACCAGCCAAAAGATTATATTATCGCTACCGGCAAGAGCCATACACTTAAAGAATTTATTGATTTTACATTCAAAGCACTCGATTTGAACTGGGAAGAACATGTGGTGATTGACGAAGTGCTTAGAAGACCAACCGATTTACAGATTGGCCGGGCAGACCCTGGTAAGGCTAACAGAGAATTGGGTTGGAAAGCAAAACTCGGACTTAATGCAATTATTGAAAACATGATTGAACATGAGTTAAGCTATTCCAATCTTAACGCATCAGGTCCCTATTAAATCCAAACAAGCAAAGCTTATTAAATACTGCTGCTGAATTCTGGACTAAAGCCTGCCGAGATGAATTCATTTCGGACTGGCACGAAAACAACTAATCTCTTTTATCAGGGATAATGCTGGATTCTATTTTGCGATCACTCAGGGGCCTCATGATTAAATAAAATACCGAACCCAGGGATACCTTTCATTGAATAGCCCAATGCTTTAGTGCCTGGTAAAAATCGGTTTTCAGATCAGGCTTCAGCCCAAAACCTAAACGACCACATTGAGTTTAGACTAATTCCCATAATCGTCGTTCAAATTATTATCGCCTATTTTTGAGATGCAGCTTTCATGCAATTCAAAATTTAATTATAGTTTTGTTTAAACCTTATGAGTTCAGAAACAGGATTCTTCCGCAGATACAAGTTTATTGTTGACCGATTCCCCGCTGAATGGAAGAACTATGACATTCTGACTACCTTATTCCGTTTATCTTTTTTTTACTTCCGCGGCATGATTCAGCGTCTGTTTTTTAAACGTTCCAGCGGATGGGTATTGGTAGGTAAAGGAGCCTCCATTCGTTATGCAAGACATCTGAGTGTTGGAAGAGATTTTATCGTTGAAGATTACGCCGAGGTAAATTGTATGACCTATCGCGGGATAGTTGCAGGAGATCGGGTAACAATAGGAAAACATGCAATTATCAGGCCGACCAATATTTATGGATCTGCAATTGGAGAAGGGCTAAAAATTGGCAATAATTCCAGTATAGGGCCTTATTCCTATATCGGATGTTCAGGGTATATTGAAATTGGAGACAACGTAATGATGTCGCCAAGAGTAAGTATCTATGCCGAGAACCATTTATTTGACGATCCGGATCTTAGCATAAAAGAGCAGGGAGTAAAAAGAGAATTTGTCAAAATTGAAGATGATTGCTGGATTGCTGCCAATACCATAATTCTGGCAGGGGTAACCATCGGGCGCGGGTCGGTTATTGCAGCAGGAAGCGTTGTAACCAAAGATGTTCCACCCTATAGTATTGTCGGTGGTGTACCTGCAAAAGTCATCAAAAGCCGTAAATAGATTGCTTAATTTGATCGAAAAAGAATAATCCGATTATGTGTGGTATCATTGGTGTAATCTCAAAAAAGGAAGTAAAAAACTTCCGTACAGATTATTATGATCCACTTATCCATGCCCTTGACCACATGCAATACCGTGGTCCTGACAACAAAGGAATATGGATGGAAGATGGTATTTGCCTGGGCCATAGGCGCTTATCCATAATTGATCTTTCTGCCTATGGTAACCAGCCATTTCAATCTTCCTGCGGGCGGTATATCATTGCATTTAATGGTGAGATCTACAACTATCAGGAATTAAGATCAGATCTGAAAAAATTCGGCTATACCTTCAAAACAGAAAGCGATACAGAGGTTATAATAGCAGCCTATATTCAATATGGTGAAGGTTTTTGTAAAGCTCTGCGGGGAATGTTCGCATTGGTTATTTATGACCGGGAAGAGAGGGAGGTTGTTTTCGCCCGCGACAGGTTAGGCAAAAAACCTCTTTTTATATTTGAAAATGAGGAACTTATTGTATTTTCTTCAGAAATCAAGTTTTTCCATGCTTTCAAAAATATACCGCTGGAGATAAATGAAGAAAGTCTTTTAAATTTTCTCTCCCTGCAATATATACCCGGTCCGGATAGTATTTATCAAAACATAAGACAAATCAGTCCGGCGAATGTCTACAGTTATAATCTGAAGGAATCGCAGGGAAAAACAATTAGCTACTGGAGTATGTTCGATTATGTTGGTGAAAGAAAAGATATACCGACGATCGATGAAATCGACAGCCTGATTGAAAAAAGTATAAAGTACCGGCTTGTTGCCAATGTTGATATCGGACTACTTCTTAGCGGGGGTATCGATTCATCGCTGCTTGCCTGCTATATGCATCAGCTGGCCGGGAAAAAAGTAAAAGCCTTTAATGTTAG
>CAZTRY010000154.1:0-6057 GCA_964616525.1 uncultured Sphingobacterium sp.
TGTATGTTCCTTTTGGTTCCCCAAGTGATGTTTGCCAGATTGCCGACAGACAACCCGGTTCTTTAGGTCAAACACCTTGCCCTGAATTGAAAGAACATGCAGGTGTCTGGAAATTCAGTGAGAGTAAATTAAACCAGAAACAAAGTGACGGTACCATGTATGCTACAGGTATTCGCAGTATTGTGGGTATGGAATGGAACAAGGTAGACAACTCATTGTATGCAATGCAGCATGGACGTGATGATTTTTCCAGAACATGGTCAAATCTCTATACTTCCTGGCATAGCGCTTTATTGCCTTCTGAAGAGTTTCTGAAAGTTCCTGAAGGTTCTGATTCAGGATGGCCATACTACTACTATGATTTTATGCAGGGTAAAAAATTATTAAACCCTGAATACGGTGGTGATGGTAAAAAGGAGGGTGATGCCGCTAAATACAATATGCCAATTATTGGTTTTCCGGGCCACTTTGCTCCAAACGATTTACTTTTTTATACCGGAGATCAATTCCCTGAGCGTTATAAAAATGGTGCATTTATCGCATTTCACGGTTCCACAATTCGTGCCCCTTATCCGCAGGGAGGTTATTGTGTAGCATTTGTTCCATTTATTAATGGTAAGTTTTCAAGTGAATGGGAGTTATTTGCTGATGGATTTGGCGGTGTAGATACAATCGTTTACACTTCTGATGCTAAGTACCGCCCGATGGGCCTAGCGCAAGGCCCTGATGGATCTCTTTACATGAATGATAGTGAGAAGGGAAAGATCTGGAGAGTGATGTTCAAAGGTGACAAGAAAAAATTTGGTACCAGCCAGCTTGCTGGAATGGCAGCCCGTAAATTAACTTCACCAAATGTTAAAACACCTGATTTCGAAAAAGATAACCTGATGAAAGGTCAGTTGGCCGCAGGAGCTAAATTATATAATACTTATTGTGCATCATGTCATCAGCAGAATGGTAAAGGAGACGGGACACGTTTCCCTCCGGTTGCTGAATCTGAATGGGTTAATGGCGACAGGAAAAGGTTAATTCAAGTGGTACTTAACGGTCTTTCCGGTCCGATTACCGTTAAAGGTGTAGGATATAATGAAGCAATGCCTCCTCATAGTTATCTGAAGGATACAGAAATTGCTCAGATATTAACTTATGTCAGATCCAGCTTTGGAAATAATTCAAATGCGATTACGGCAAATGAAGTGTCCAGATACCGTACAAACCGATAAAAGATTAATATAAATATGAAATTTATCACCTATCTTTTATTTATATCTCTGCCTTTCTTAATGAAAGGCGGAGATATTCTTTCTCCTGAGAAGCCAGGCTCATCTTCATCATCTGCTCCTCAAACAAAGCCTGTTGAAGATAAAAAATATAAGGTTTCTAAATTGAAGGGTGCTTTAACCATTAATGCAGACTGGAATAAGGCGCAATGGAAGAATATAGAAACGATCAAAATCGAAAACTATATGGGGACAATTCCGCCGTTTAAACCAACGGTTGAAGCCAAAATGATGTACGATAATGATAATGTTTATGTAATCTTCCGGGTGAAAGACCGTTTTGTTAAAAGTGTTGTGCAGGAATATAACGGCAATGTGTCGGGCGATTCCTGTGTGGAATTTTTCTTCGCACCTGATTCTTCGCTCCCATTAAGTTATTTCAATCTGGAAATTAATGCAGGCGGTACACCTTTGATTTTTTATATTAAGCATCCTTACCCTTCAACACCTTATGTCAAACTTGAAGCGACTGAAATTGAACAAATTGAAATAGCGCATTCATTACCATCAAAGGTTGATCCTGAGATTACGGAACCGGTAACCTGGACTATAGAATACAGAATACCACTATCAATGTTGTCTAAATTCTCAAATGTTAGCCGTCCTGCACCTGGTGTAGTTTGGAAAGCCAATTTTTATAAAACAGGAAGCAGGACATCAAATCCAAATTATATTACCTGGAATTTCGTTGACAATCCCAGACCGAATTTTCATCTTCCACAGTTTTTTGGAACACTGATTTTCCAGTAATTTATCGATTGTGCCCGGTTTAAATGAAATGGAGAAACTGGCTGTAATAGGCTGCGGTACCATGGGTCATTCCATTGCCCTGAATGCTGCCTGGGTGGGTATGCAGGTGAAAATGTATGGTGTTGATACAAATGATATTCAAAATGGATTGTCAGGTGTCACCGATAAATTAGACACTCTTCTTAAAAATGATCTGATAACCAGAGATCAGCTAAGTCAGATTCTCAAAAATATTACCGGAACATCTTCATTGTCAGAAGCTGTTGATGGTGCAACTTTTATCATTGAATGTATTCCTGAAGTTCTGGAGCTCAAGAACGATCTTTTTAGAAAACTGGATCAAATGTGTGGTGAGGAGGTTATTCTTGCAACCAACACATCCGGACTGAGCCCAAGTCGTATTGCTTTGAATTTAAAACATCCCGAAAGGACTCTTGCAACACATTTTTGGAATCCGGCACATCTTATTCCTTTGGTGGAAGTGCTGAGAGCTGAGTTTACAGATGATAAAACTTTCAACAGGGCGATCGATATGTTGAAGTTCATGAATAAAAAGCCGATCGAAGTTAAAAAGGAAGTACCCGGACTCGTCGGAAACCGGCTTCAGTTCGCACTTTTCAGGGAGGCACAATATCTTTTGGAGCAGGGAATCGCAAGTAAAGAGGATATCGATGCTGCTGTAACATACAGTATCGGGAGAAGATTGCCTGTAACTGGTCCTCTGCTCTCTGCCGATATGGGTGGACTGGATGTTTTCGCTTCTATCTCGGATTACCTTTTCAAAGATCTTAGTAATGCGGATCAGTCATCTGCAAATTTGAAAGAGCTTGTTGCTCAACGTCACTTTGGTCAAAAAAATGGTGCAGGATTTTATCTCTGGGATGAGAAGTTTTCGGAAGAAATGAATCACAAAAGGGAAGAACAGCTCATCCGATTTTTAAAAGAGGATATCAATTAAAACAGGAACAAATAACATTAAATTATGTGAACCAATGTAAAATGGTCTCATATTCAATAAATTAACAAAATCTACATGAAAAGTTTAGACTATTCCAAATCAGCCGAATTACTTGGAAGGGCAAAGAAAGTACTTGCCGGGGGCGTTTCTTCAGAATTCAGAAAATACAATCATCCGCATGCGATATTTTATACCCATGGCAAAGGAAGCCACCTGTTTGATGTGGACGGGAATGATTACCTGGATTTTACCTTAAGCCAGGGGCCACTGATTCTGGGCCACTCACACCCTCATGTCTTAAAATCGGTAAATGAATATTCTGAGCTGGGTCAGCTTTATGCCGGGCAGCATATCAGGGAAATTGAGCTTGCCGAAAAAATTAATAAGCTAATCCCTTCCGCCGAATTAATGCGTTTCTGTTTGGATGGTTCTGAAGCAGTTCAAACTGCTTTCAGGGTTGCCAGAGCAAAAACCGGGAAGCAAAAATTTCTTCGTTTTGAAGGACATTATCATGGCTGGCTGGATAATGTGGCCTGGGGAATTTCTACTCCATCTGCAGAAGCCCTTGGTAGCAGAGAGAATCCAAATGTTTATCCATGGTCTGCCGGAATACCGGATCATTCAAGGGATGAATTCATCATACTTCCATGGAATGATATCGAACTGGTGAAGAAAACTCTTGCAGAGCGCCATAATGAGATTGCAGCGATAATTACTGAGCCAATTATGTGTAATAATGGATGTATCATGCCTGAAGAAGGCTTTCATGCAGGTTTACGCAGTTTATGTGATCAATATGGTATTGCACTGATCTTTGATGAGGTAATCACCGGCTTCAGAATGAGCATTGGCGGTTCGCAGCAATATTTCGGAATTACCCCTGATATGTCAATTTTCGCTAAAGCAATGGGTAGCGGATACCCGATCAGCGCAATTGTTGGAAAAAGAGAGTGGATGGGACTGATCGAAGAGGCAAAAGTGATTCATGCCGGAACAATGAACTCAAGCAATCCGACCATCGCTGCAGCTTTGGCAACTATTGAAGTACTTGAGCAGGAAAATCCTTATGAAAGAATGTTCAGACTTGGTAACAAGCTGATGGATGGCCTCAGAGAGGCAGCTACCGGAAATAATCATAATTTACTGGTTCAGGGTCCGGGCCCGATGTTTAATATTGGTTTTACAGATCTGAAGAAGGTGAAGGATTATCGGGATACCCTGACTTACGATAAGGCAAAACTGGGTAAATTCATTGCTGCAATGCATGATGAGAGGATCAGGATAATTGGCAGGGGATTATGGTATATTAGTACCGCCCATACTGAGGCTGATATTGACCACGCAATAGCAGTATCCAGGCGTGTTTTGAGTACTATGTAAAATACTAGCTTTTCTTTGGGATTTGTATTCCATTGGAAATTCTTTCAAATTTGGGTTCTAAACGAAAAATATGGATACTGGGAAGCTTTTGGAAGCTATTCTGCCAAAAGAACGAATAAAATGCCGATTAATTGACCTTGTTGCTTATGCATCTGATGCGGGTTTTTATTATCTGAGACCAAAAGCAGTTGTGCAGCCGGTTAGTGAAAAGGAAATCATCTCTTTGCTTGAATTTTCTCACCGGAATAAAATTCCAATGACCTTTCGAACAGGAGGGACCAGCTTGTCGGGTCAATCCATAACTGATGGTATCCTCGTAGATCTGAGCCAGTACTGGAATCAATTGCTGATTGAAGATAATGGTGGCCTTGTAAGGGTGCAGCCCGGGATTACCGGTTCAATGGTTAATACCTTCCTGAAAAAGCATAAGCGCAAAATAGGACCTGATCCATCCAGTATCGACTCAGCAATGATCGGCGGGATTCTGTCAAATAATTCGAGCGGAATGTGCTGCGGGGTGAGCCTGAATTCTTATCATACCACAAAACACATTCGTTTTATTCTCCCTTGCGGTAAAAGCTTTTCAACCGAGGTCAAAGCAGATTACCACCGCTTTAAGGAGGAATGCCCTGATATCTATTCCACATTATTAAATTTAAAGAATCAGATCGCTGAGAATGCTGCTCTTTCGCAAAGGATCAGAACAAAATATCTCACTAAAAATACGGTTGGGTATTCCCTCAATGCCTTTATTGATTACTCTGATCCGCTTGATATTCTTTCGCACCTGCTCATAGGTGCAGAAGGTACACTTGGCTTCATTGCTGAGGCAGTGATGGAAACCGTACCCGATTATCCGTTCAAATCAACCGCATTTATCTACTTTGAGACTATTTATTCTGCCTGTCAGGCAATCGGTCCTTTAACTGCATCGGGGGCAGAGGCTGTTGAACTAATGGACAGAGCATCTCTAAGGTCGATCGAAGATTTGAAGGGAGCTCCTGAAATACTAAAAACTTTACCCGAAACAGCTGCTGCTTTATTGGTAGAATATCAGAGTAACAGTAAAGAGGAGCTGAAGGCTAAAATTGACAGCCTCCTCCCTCATACCAGCTCATTTTTACTACTTGAGCCTATTAGCTTCACAGAAGACCCATACATTCAGGCCTTTTACTGGAAGCTCCGAAAGGGAATGTTTCCGGCAGTTGGTGCAGTTCGGGCAAGCGGGACGACTGTAATTCTGGAAGATATTGCTTTCCCGGTAGCTAAGCTGGGGGATGCAATTCTCGATTTGCATGTTCTGTTCGAAAAGTATGAGTATGATAATGCAATCATCTTTGGCCATGCCAAGGATGGTAATATTCACTTCGTAGTAACTCAATCCTTTAATTCTCCGGAGGAAGTTGTACGCTACGACAAATTCTTAAGGGAAGTCGTCGAGCTGGTTGTTGATAAATATGATGGTACACTGAAGGCTGAACATGGAACCGGCAGGAATATGTCGCCATTTGTGGAGACAGAATGGGGCTCTGAGGCTTATCAGATCATGAAGAGCCTGAAACAGGTGGTTGATCCGCAGAACCTCTTGAATCCCGGTGTCATTATCAATGAACATAAGAATGCACATTTGCACGATCTGAAATCTTTGCCAAGTGTGGAGCAGGAAGTCGACAGATGTATTGAGTGTGG
>CAZTRY010000155.1:0-6055 GCA_964616525.1 uncultured Sphingobacterium sp.
TGACCGAAGAATCCATATTTATTTTTGATTGCCATCTCGATCTGTCGATGAATGCGATTGAATGGAACCGGGATCTTAAAAAGTCTGTTTATGAGATCCGGGAGACTGAGATCGGAATGACAGATAAACTTGACAGGGGGCTTGGAACGGTAGCATTGCCTGAATTACGTAAAGGTAAGATTGGTCTGGTCGTAGCCACTCAGATCGCCCGTTACGTTGAGCGGGGCAGCCTTATTCCGGGCTGGAATTCTCCTGAGATCGCCTGGGGAATATCACAGGCTCAGTTAGCCTGGTACCGTGCGATGGAAGATCAGGGTGAAATGGTACAGATCACTAACCTCAGCCAAATGGAAGCCCATCTGGCACTTTGGTTTGATAAAACCATTCCTGACAAAGGGAAACCGGTGGGATATATTCTCAGTCTTGAAGGTGCAGATTCATTCGTCAATATTTCTTACCTCGAAAAGGCATACGCATACGGCCTTCGGGCTTGCGGTCCGGCACATTATGGTCCCGGTAGATATGCTGCAGGTACCGGCAGGACAGAAGGACTCACAGCCGCAGGCAGGGAGCTCGTTACTGAGATGGATCGTCTGAATATGATTCTGGATGTTACTCACTTAACAGATAAAGGCTTTGATGAGGCAACATCTATGTATAAAGGACCGGTATGGGCAAGCCATCATAATTGCCGTAAGCTAGTGGATAACCAAAGGCAGTTAACAGATGATCAGATTAAAGTTCTGATAGAGAGAAATGCTGTAATTGGTGGAGTTTTCGATACCTGGATGCTTATAGATAACTGGGTACGCGGGAAAGATGATCCTAAAGAAAGAAACGTGCATCTGGAGCTGATCGTAGATCATTATGATCATATCTGTCAGCTTGCAGGAAATAGCCTTAACGTAGCCATTGGAAGCGATCTTGATGGTGCATATGGTAAGGAACAATCGCCATATGATCTTGAAGATATTTCTGATTTACAGAAGCTGAACGGGATGTTAAAGCGGAGAGGATACTCAGCCGAAGATATTGAGAATATATTTTATAAAAACTGGTTACGCTTCCTGAGAAAAGCCTGGGCCTGATTAATGATCATCCAATGAACTGGTACACAATAAAAGATGTAGAAAATATTGATTCTCCGGCACTTGTGGTCTACAAGGATCGGGTTGAACATAATATCCGGAAGGTTTTGTCTATGGTTGAAGATCCGGCACAGCTCCGGCCCCATGTCAAGACCAATAAAATGTTGGAGGTCTGCAAAATGATGCGGAACTCCGGGATCAAGAAGTTCAAGGCCGCCAGCATAGCTGAGGCAGAAATGCTCGGAATGGCAGGTGCTGAAGATGTGATACTGGCCTATCAGCCTGTAAAGCCCAAATTTCTTCGTCTTTTGAAGCTGATTGATGCCTATCCTGATACAAAATATTCGTGTTTGGTAGATAACATTGATTCTGCCCGAATGTTCTCCGAAATTGTTTCAGCCCGGATCGGATCCGGGTTGACGGTGTTCATTGATCTTAATGTTGGAATGAACCGAACAGGAATAAAACCTGCTCAGGCATTTGACTTATTTAAAGAATTGCAAAATCTTCTCGGCATTGAATTCAAGGGCCTTCATGCCTATGATGGCCATATCCGGGATTATGATTTGGCTGAGCGTATTGCTCATTGCGACCGCGATTTTAAAGAAGCTGAAGAACTTCGCAATAAAATTCAGTCTGAGGGTTATAGTTTACCATTGCTTGTCGCGGGTGGAACACCAACATTTGCCATTCACTCATCAAAACAAAACACAGAATGCTGCCCGGGAACATTTATTTTCTGGGATAAGGGCTATCATGACGCCCTGCCCGAGCAGGATTTTCAGTATGCAGCCCTTGTCCTGACAAGGGTGATTTCACTCCCTGCTGAAGATAAAATTTGCATCGACCTTGGTCATAAATCGGTTGCTTCAGAAAACGATTTGCAAAAGCGGGTTTATTTTTTGGATCATCCGGAACTGAAGCCTGCAGGCCAGAGTGAAGAACATCTGGTGATTGAAGTGGCTAAGGATCATTCTTTTAAGATAGGAGATATTTTATATGCGCTCCCAATACATATTTGCCCAACGGTAGCACTGTATGACCGTGCAGTTATTATAAAAAATGGGGAAGTGTGCGATACCTGGAAAGTGATTGCCAGAGACCGGAAGATTAATTATTGACAATTTACACGTCTTAAAATAATTATTATGGTTGCAGCCATTTTGCGGAATACAAGGTTTAAGATTTTGTGTTCCTTTCTCCCTTCTTTAAATTCTGGTTTTTACTTTCTGCCAAAAGCTGTTTTCAAAATATTCCTGATCCCATTCCTGGGATTAATTATTGAATCTGCCAATCCTTTGTTTGCAGCTGACATCATTATTCAGAATGATAAAATTGAATATGCTATCGATCCTCATGGAAGGAATCTGCGATTTATCGATAGATCTAGCAAAACGGATTATCTCGATAAAAAGTCGCCTTCTTATATAGCTTCCATAAAAAAAAATGGCAAAGAATTTCCTGTTAGTAAGGTATCCCTGAATGCTAACCATTTAAAACTGGAGTTTATAACTGCCGGACTTACAGCTGAACTGCGTCTGGATATTGAAAGGGATCGTTTCAAACTGGAAGTGGTGGATGTAAGTGGTACTGCTGAATCCCTGACTTTTATAAATATTCCGCTCAGGCTGGAGGGAATGCCGTATGAGCCTTTCGCTGCTTGTGTGCTGTCTATGAATCTGCAGACACATGTTTTCGCCCTTCCGGCTTTGCAATCTCATTTGAAGGCCAATGCATACGAGCGTTTTGGGATGATGGGGGCAATGGTAACGGTTTTGGGTGTACCTCAGAAAGAGATGCTGCCCCTGATCAGGGAGGTGATGATTAATGCCAAAGATATTCCGCATTCCAATGCCGGTGGTGCCTGGGCACAGCAATCGAAGGAAGGTTTTGGCTCCTATCTGATGAACTTTGGAACACTTACTGAAGATACTGTCGATGAATGGATTAAAATGTGCAAGAGCCTTGGTTTTACACAGATTGACAATCATGGTGGCGGTAAATTTTTCAGATTTGGGGATTTTGAGCTGGATCCTGAAAAGTGGCCGGATGGGTGGAATAGTTTTAAGCGGATTAATAAGCGCCTTCATGATGCCGGAATATCTTCCATTTTTCATACGTATGCCTTTTTCATCGATAAGAACTCAAAATATGTTACACCGGTACCGCGTGAGGACCTGGGCTATTTCAACTCTTTTACCATCGCCAAAGCAATCGGTGAAGCGGATACTGAAGTTGAAGTATTAGAATCGACAGCAGATATTTCATTGATTACCGGTTTTTTTGTCAGGAACAGCCGAACCATCCGTATTGGAACAGAACTAATTGAATTTGACGGGATAAGCAAAGCAGCTCCATATAAATTCACCGGGCTCAAGCGTGGGGCAAATGGGACAAAAGCATCCGCCCATACAGTCAATGAAAAAGCCTTCCACCTCAGAGAAATGTTTGGCAGGTTTGCGCCTGGTGTCGAAACTCCTTTATTCAGTGAGATTGCCGGAAGGACCGCCGAAATTGTGGAGCAGGCAAATTTCGATGGCATTTATTTTGATGCAATTGATGGGAGCGATATCCTTGCCGGGCCCGAAAATTTCTGGTATTACGGTGGTAAATTCGTGTTTGAAGTTGCGAAAAATTTAGAACGTCCTGTAGGTATGGAAATGAGCTCAATGATCCATCATTGGTGGCATTACCGTTCCAGGTGGCAGGCATGGGACAGACCAACGCGCGGCTATAAACGATTCATCGATATACATTCCTCTTCCATCAAGTCGGATGAGTATGAGCATGGTTTATGGCGGGGAAATGTGGCTCAGATCAATAAAATTGCACCTGCTGAGAATGGAGGGCTTTTACTTCCCTTACAGTTGGGATGGTGGGCACATCAGACCTGGAATCCGCCACAGGTTGAGCCAACTTTCTCAGACGATATCGAATACCTTGGAAGTAAAATGATTGGTAATAATGCCGGTCTGGCGATGCTGGGTGGTTTTGATGAGAAAGCTCTGAATGAAAGTCCGGCTTTCAGGAGGCTGAATACAATCATTAAACAATATGAGGAATTGCGTCATAAGAATTATTTCAGCGAGAAAATTAAACAGCAGCTGAGAGTGCCGGGTAAAGATTTCTCTCTGTTCCAGTCGGCCGATGGTGCCTGGAAATTCAAGCCGATGACTTATCAGAAGCATAAGGTTTCTGGACCTGATCATCATTCTGCCAGATGGAAAGTAATTAATGAATATGCAGAGCAGCCATTGCAGTTGAGAATCGAACCCTTGATGTCTGTCAAATCTTATAATGATCCTCAGAATATTGTTTTGTCTGATTTCTCAGGTGGGACCGAGTTTGTACAGGATTCGATAGCTAAGGGAATCAGTGGAGGAATAAAGCCTTCAATGGAGAAGACACTCACCGGTGAAGCGGCTGTTTCTTTTACTGCTCAAAGCAATGGTGAATCGGCAAGGGATGCATCCTGGATCAATATGCAAAAGAGATTCGAACCCATCCTGGATCTGAAAAATAATCAAGCTTTGGGTGTTTGGATTAAAGGAGATGGAAATGGACAACTATTAAATCTCAGGATTGAAAGTCCTCATCATATATCTCATGGAGCAAGGGGCGATCACTTTATTAAAATTGATTTTAAAGGCTGGAAGTATTTTGAGCTTGTTGAAATTGAGTCCTCCGAATTCAGTAATTATGTTTGGCCTGCACCCTATTCAAGTTCGAGTTTTTATGTGTATGATTCCTATCGCCATGAAGTGGCATTTGACAAAGTTGATAAGCTTCAAATATGGTATAACAACCTGCCTGCAGGTAAGCAGGTTGAAACACTGATCGGCCCTCTGAAAGCTTTACCAATCGTTTCAACTACAATTGTTAATCCTTCGATTATGATTGGTAATGAAAAGATCGTTTTCCCGGTTAGCATGAGCTCTGGAATGTATCTTGAATTCAAATCTGCATCAGATTGTAAACTTTATGGACCCAAAGGGGAATTTATTAAAGATGTGCAGATTCAAGGCAAGATTCCGAAGCTGAAGGCAGGGGAAAATCAATTATCATTTGGTGCTGAACCCGACAAGGGGATGAAACCAAGGGTACAAGTGACAGTTATCGCCGAGGGTAAGCCGCTATTGAATTAAGGCTCATTCACCCGGCTGCCGCATCTGCCATTCTCCATTAAAAAATAACAGATGAAGCACCTGCAGGACCTGTGCGTCTGTTAATTTAGCAAAAGAAAATCCTCAGCCAGATCTGTGAAAACATTCTTCTTTTATTGATTTTTTGATTCAATTCAAATCTGAAAAATAATACTACTAATGTAAAAGGAAGTATCAGATTGTGGTCTTACACTAGCTTATTTTTGAATTAATTCCTGTTTTTAAGCAAGAAAGAAGATTAAAACAGTATTTTTATTTACAAGCTTCAGACATTTGCAGATGATCTGTACAGGCACATTGAATGGGATTTAATCTTCCCAATCCTATACTCCCTGTCCGATGTTCTACATAAGGGAGAAGAATTATCTATAGAAAATTTAAAAATCTTGATATGAAAAAGTTACTACTGTTTCTCTGTGTTCCACTATTGCTTGTACTGGGGATATTCGCATTTACCAATCAGAATGCAGATAGGGAGGATTGGCCGGCCTATCTTGGAGGACCTGAAATGAACCATTATTCTTCACTTGATCAGATAAACAGGTCGAATGTGAATAAGCTGGAACTTGCCTGGCAATATAATACACTGGATTCAGGAGTTTTTCAGTGTAACCCGATAATTATTAAGGGTGTGTTGTATGGAATCTCAGCTGCTGGAAATGCATTTGCTTTAAATGGCGCCACCGGTGAAGAGAAGTGGCGATTTAATCCGGATACCATTAAAAGATTTCTCGTTAACCGTGGGGTAACTTACTGGGAGGACGGTGATGACAAACGCATCTTATTTAGTTATGATCAGTGGTT
>CAZTRY010000156.1:0-5905 GCA_964616525.1 uncultured Sphingobacterium sp.
ATTCAATCAGATGTCCTCCAGCATAGACTCCAAAATATACCTTTTTATTCTGGTTTACCAGTGCATTGAATTGCCCTAAAGCATAGCGGTTTACCCATCTGTCTTTTTTCAGATCATAGTTGAAAAAACGCATGGGGAATGCAGTGCCGCCAACAATGGTACCGTCAGGAGCCGTGCCAATACCCATTACAATTGCTCCATCACTGGTATAATCAAAGGAAACTTCTTTTGTTGTATTCGCTTTTGGATTTTCTGTGATGAGGATACGATTTACGAGATCAAGATCCTTCAGAATACTTCCATCCGGGAAATTTCTGTGAAACAAACTTTGTGAACCTGTAATGATTTTTACCGGTTTCAGTTCATTGTATTCACCTATTTTTCGGGCCTCACCTTTATAAAGCTCATACCATTGATCCTTAATCGATTCAAGTGCGCGGCCATATACTTTACCATTCTCATCCCTGTAAACTGCGGCCGTTCCCAGTTTTCGTTCATTCTGTGGAAGTATGCCGACCGCCTTTCCGGATTTCGGGTCGAAAGCAAGGATCTGGCTTGAAGCATTTCCTAACCCAAAATAAATCCAGCCTGCATCATCAGCCGCGATAGAACGCTGATACTGGCGCCAGTTTTCCTTATTAACATATCCGTAGTCAACCAGTTCCTGTTTTTTGGGATCAAAAGCAACCAATCCGCTGTTAGGATAAGTTACAGACCATATTTTGCCCGTATCGTCTTCGGTCATTGACATGGCCATCTGGGGCATCGTCTTTTGAGTGAAAGTAAAGGCCCGCTTTACCGGATCAAATTCTGTGAAATGGTCGCTGAAGTGGGTGTAGAACTTATTATCCTTAGAAAGGATTGATGAGTATGGAGTATCCTGCTTCGGATCAAATGGAATTGGAAATTCCTGGCTCTTTCCGGTCTCAGTATCAATCATTAATAAGGAATATCCTCCCCGATGATCAAAGAGCCATACCAATACAACATTCTTTCCATTTCCGTCGATGGTTGAAACTACCCCCCGATGATTACTGATTGGAGAAGCCACCCCATGGTCAAAAAAGCCATTGCCCAGGGTCTTAGTAGAAGATTCTACGGTAAACCCATTTTTGTCGGGAAGTGGAATTACCCTGACCTGCTTTTGAGAAAATGCTTCAACTGATAATAGGGTAATTATGAATAAATGGAGGATGAATTTTGTTCTCATAGATAGATTGTGTACGTACCCATAAATATAATGTAATTTAACACATATAGGAAAGTGAAAGAGATTAATTGTTTTTATATGTTGATTTAAGCTGATATTTTTTTCTGTCAGTTCATTATGCTTGAATTGGTTTATTCCGTCTGATTTCAAGATGTACTCACGTTAAGTTTGAAATTTTTTTTCCAATGACGATAATTTTTTAAAACTATTTTTTTTGAACAGAGTATAAATGCACTAAATCTATTATTAACCTAAAATACCAAACATGAAAAAACTAATTTATTTGGGTCTTTCTTTTTTATTGATCCTGTCTTCCTGTAAGAAAGTCGAAACTGACCTTGTATTAGATGCCATAAAGAATGGACATGGAAAGAAAGTGAAGATTTGTCATCAGGCGAAGGGCAAAATAAATGTTATTGAGATAAATGCAAATGCATTGGAATCCCATTTGGCACATGGCGATTTTATACTGGATGCAGATGGTGATGGTTATACGGCTTTAGGTGCCTGCTCAGGTTCAAAGGATGATTGTAATGATAATGATGCAACCATAAATCCCGGAGCTGCGGAAGTTTGCGGTGATGGAAAGGACAATAATTGTAACGGCATTATTGATGAAAATTGTGGTCCTGATTTTGTGACATTTAACATCCGCAATAATGGAGGCACAATTATAGCCCCTTGGGATACGGATGTGCAACTGACAGAAAATGCAGCAGGAGATGGATTTTTATACAGTACACCACGTGCCGGACAGAAAGTTGGTTATGGCACAGATTTTTTTGACGGACAGAAGCTCAATTCAATTCAAAGTGTGAACTGGACTTTGCTGTCAGGAAATTCTGGTATTGTGCCTTACCTGAATATATGGGTAACAGATGGATTAGGAAATTATGCAGTAATTTCATCCGAAAATAATTATGTCGGAACTAATTTCAGTACCCGGAATGAATGGAAAATTTTTGAGTATGGTCCTTCAAAAACTAATTTCAATTGGCTATTTGATAGTGGAACCGGTGCCAGAGATGGAGCTCAATACTTAACCCTGAATGGCAGCCGGATTAACTTAGCTCAGTTGAGTGATCGTATTGTGATAGGTGATCCCGGTATTTATCCATCTACAAATGTTGGTACCGGTGCTCCACGTGGGGGTTATGGCTTTAATCTGATATGGGGTGATACACAGGCTAATTTTGTTTTGAAAAGCGGGCAGATTGGTGGTCTGACAGTTACCACAACATCTGGCGTTGTCCATACCGCACAGAACTAAGGCATTAAAATTCCGGGACTAATTCTCCCGGATTAACTAAGGGGGAGAATCTGTACTATTCAGATTTCTCCCTTTTTTTTTAATAAATTTGGAATCGACCCAGGAAAATTGATTATGGCCATATCTAGGATTATATTTCTTTATGCTTGTTTGCTTTTATCTACAGGCTTAAAGGCTCAAAGTACAAAATACCATTTGCTAATAGGTACCTACACCTCACCCGGAAAAAGTGAAGGGATTTATGTTTATGAATTTGACAGTCAGACCGGTGAAATGGAATATAAGTCTAAAGCTATTATTGAAAGCCCTTCCTATTTTGCACTTACTGGGAATCGGAAGTTTCTTTATGCGGTAACGGAAGGAAGGGCTAGTAAAATCAGTTCGTTTGCATTTGATGCCAAAACAGGGACTTTGAATTTTTTAAACAGTCAGCCATCCGGGAGTAACGGACCAACCTATATCTCTGTTGATGCTAAAGGTAAATATGTATTTGCCGCTAATTATGGGGGAGGATCCCTGACTGCTTTGCCGATCGAGGCAGATGGCACCTTAGGGGCTGATATACAGGATATCAAGCATGAAGGAAGCAGCATTGCAAGGAAAAAGCCATTTGTTCATTCGGCAGTAGTTTCACCGGATAATAAATTTGTTTTAACTGCCGATCTGGGAACAGATAAAATTAATACTTACCGATTCAATGCCAAAAGCAGACCCCAGTCATTATCAGCAGCAGCACAGCCATTTGTTGTTCTGGATCCTGGCGCTGGTCCGAGGCACCTGACTTTTCATCCTAATAAAAAAATTCTCTATTCAGTTACAGAAATTAACTCAAAAGTATATTCCTTCAGATACAAAAAGGGACATTTAAGCCCAATTCAGTCTGTTTCTATGTTGCCAGATGGATTTGCCGGTCCAGGGCATGGGGCCGACATTCACGTATCTGCAGACGGGAGATTTCTTTATGCAAGTACCAGAAGCACGCTAAATGAAATTGCAATTTTTTCAATTGATCAGAAAACAGGAATGCTTAATCTGGTTGAGAGGCAACCTTCATTGGGCAGAAGTTCACGTACCTTTGAAATTGACCCGAGCGGCAACTGGCTTCTTTCAACCGGGCAGGCCAGCAATGAGATTGTCGTATTTAAGCGGGATCAGCAAACCGGAAAATTAAGTCCTGCCGGTCAAAAATTGCAGATCGACAAGCCATCATTAGTCAAATTCGTTCCAATAGATTAAACCTATAGAACAGCCCTTAATTTCAATAAAAATTATTAATTGATCTGAAATATTATTTTTCCGACATCAAATCAAACTGTTTACGTAGTTTTATTACCAGATTTTTTCTGAATCATCATTTTTAAATTATTTTAAACGGTTTTGAAACATTTTTCAGGAACAGTACTGATTATTTTTGGCCTGCTTGCCGGTATATTCCTAAATGCATCTGCGCAAAGTACATCAAACAAAGGGACTGATTTTTGGGTAGCTTATTCCGGGCATATTGATGCAAAGTTATCCAGGATGACTTTGTTTCTTTCCTCTGATATTAATACAACTTACCGGGTAGAAGTGAATGGTCAAACAATTTCTTCCGGTAATATTAGCGCTAATGTTATTACCCCTGTATTTGTTGACCCGAATGTATTTGATGTTCACATTGCAAGTTTCGATGTTGTGGAATCCAGTAAGGGTATTCATATTACCTCCGGTAGCCCGATTTCGGTTTACTCCATCATTTCAAACAGTGCCAGAACAGGCGGCAGTTTAATCCTCCCGACTAAGTCATTAGGCAGGGAATATTATGCATTTTCCTACCAGAATGCCGGAGGAGCACAAGGAGGGAATGCTAAGTCTGAATTCACAACCTTGCAGTGGAGGATAATACAGAGATTGAAATTACACCATCTACCGACAGTTTTAACGGTGCCCGTAAAGCGAATACCACATTTAAAATAACCCAGAAATTGAATAAGGGCGATATTTATCAATATCAGTCGGCTAATGATGTCTCCGGTTCTTTGATCAGGACTTTGGGTAGTTGCAAACCAATAGCGGTTTTTTCTGGTAGTACCTGGTCTGCCTTTTGCGAAGATGGAAATACAAGAACCAATCCAAATGTTTCACTACCAGGCAAACCAACTCCAAGCGGTGGTGATAACCTATATCAGCAACTATTTCCGGTATCATCCTGGGGGAAGAATTTCGTAACTGCGCCATTCTATAATACTGAAAATGGGAATATTGATGCCATCAGGATCATTGTTTCGGAAGACAATACAACTATTACGGTCAATGGAAGCAATACCCTTGCTCTGGGCACACCATTGAGCAACCCATACAAAAAAGGTAGTATTATCACCTATTTTACAGATAAGCCAAGCATTTTGAAGGCGGATAAGCCCATTGGGGTTGCACAATATCAAAGTGCGCAGAATTGTAATTCTGCTAATACTAACAATCAAAATCCTGCATTTCCAGGTGATCCGGAAATGACAATTCTTAATCCCATTGAACAGACATTGAGTGATATTACAGTGTTCTCCAAATTAAACAGCGTTGCAGGAGTTAAAACCAATATTCTAAAGTATTTTCTAAATATTATTATTAAAACTGTCGATGCTCCTGGTTTAACCGTGGATGGGACAGGTGTAAGTAATTTTAAAACAGTAGATAGTGAATATTCCTATGCCGTTTTAGATGTTACCAGTTCCCAGGATCAGCACCGCATCAAAGCAAGCGGTGGTTTTGTTGCCATTGCCTATGGATATGGTCCGGTTGAGTCTTACGCCTATTTGGCTGGTGCTGATGTTCGGAATCTGTTTCAGAATATTTCAGCAAGTACACAAAAAGCCAAGATCATCAGCAGCGGATGCTCCAATGCTGCGCCTAAGTTCATCCTAACACTTCCTTATCAATCCTCCAGTATAGTTTGGGATCTTGATGATGGGAAGGGCTCCTATACAGATTCAAAACCTGCATTTACCACCACTTCAATTGATGGTAAAACGGTATATAATTATTCTTATCCATTGGCCGATCCGGTTTATAAAACTATAGGTAAATATAAAATTACCGCAATTGGCCAAAATCCCGTTCCATCAGGTTGTGATGCCAGTGAATTGGTTAGTTTGGATTTTGAGATTTTTGATCCTCCGGTAGCATCTTTTACCAGCCTAAACCAAAGTTGCGTTAATGCAACGGTAGCATTCAGAGATACCAGTATTGCAAATGGGAAAAAGATTGTCAATTGGATATGGGATTTCGGAGATAATGAATTTTCGGATAAGCAACATCCTACCCATAGCTACAAAAAGAATGGTAAATATATGGTCAAACTCTTTGTTGAGGGAGAGAGTGGATGTATTTCTGATGTTTTTTCGCAGGAAATTATCATTTATGCACTTCCTGAAGCAGATTTTACTGCA
>CAZTRY010000157.1:0-5862 GCA_964616525.1 uncultured Sphingobacterium sp.
TTATTAAATCGGACTGCAAAGGTAGAAAATAAGATTTTTAATAAAAAACATTTCTGTGCTTTATTTTTGATTAAGGCTGAGGATATTAGATATTTAAACCTTATTGATGACGAGACGTCTCATTAATTGACCTTAGAATCAGGCTTGAATTGAATTGAGAGCTATTGTCCAGTGTTTTCGTCGCTCAATAATGGTCTTATATAGGATAAGGCAAATTCCAGCTGGCTTTCCTGATCAATATGTGAATTATCAAGTACAATTGCATCTTCAGCCTGTATTAAAGGGCTTTCCTTCCTGGTGGTATCCTGGTGGTCGCGCAGGGCAAGGTTCGAATAAATTTCCTCTAAACTGACTTTTTCTCCTTTATTGATCAGTTCATTATATCGACGTTCAGCACGAATATGGGGGTCAGCAGTCATGAAAAATTTCAACGTAGCATCCGGAAAGACTACCGTACCAATATCACGGCCATCCATTATAATGTTTTTGGATTTACCCATTCTTTGCTGCTGCCTGACCATTTCTTTCCGTACAGCTTTAATTGCGCTTACCTGACTCACTTTTTGAGAAACAGGCATTTGTCTTATTTCTTCAGAAATATCTTCGTCGTTTAAAGTAACAAGGGTTTGTTCGTTACGGTAGTCAAAATTAATATGGATATCATCCAGAGCACTTTCTATGGCAAGAGGGTTATTCAGGTCAATTTGATTTCTGAGAAAATAGAGTGTGACCGCACGGTACATTGCACCGGTATCTATGTATATAAAATGCAGTTTTTTTGCCAGGGCTTTGGCTATTGTGCTCTTACCACAGGATGAATAACCATCTATGGCTATGACTATATTTTTGCTCATCCCTGCAAAAATAGAATTTGCTTTCGATTTCCGGATGATATAATTTGTGAAATACACCTGGAATTGATATCATATCTGATTTTAGAATCCATAATTTAGAGTATGGAAATTCCGGTGAAGAATCTTATCAAAGAGGTCAGCTTTAAAACATCAAGAAGTGGAGGCAAGGGCGGACAGAATGTGAATAAGGTATCCTCAAAAGTGGAGCTCAATCTGAATATCAGTACTTCTTCATTATTCACCGATGAACAAAAGCAAATTTTGTTGCAAAAACTTGCCAATAGAATAAACTCTGATGGAATATTGCAGATTATTACAGAGGAGGAGAGAAGCCAGTTACTCAACAAGCAGAAAAGTTTGTTGAAACTTCAGCAATTAATCAAGAAGGCCTTATTTCAGCCAGCGGCCAGAAAAGCATCGAAGCCCAAACGCTCAGCTGTAGAAAACAGACTCAGGGCTAAACACATGAATGCTTTAAAAAAAATCAGCAGAAGAGACTATTTTAAAGATTAAATCATTCTCTACCCATTTTGTAAAATAGTCCCAGCGAACCGTATTGATGAGGTTTTGCATTGCTTTTAATTTCCCTAGATTTAAATATCAGAGAGAAGTCTGCAGTCCATCTGTTTTTTGAAAATACAAGACCTGCCTGCTGGCTGAACACTAGCGGTTTAGCATCAAACACCACAGGCCCTTTATCATTTATGAACATACCTCCCTGAATGGTTGCATCATAGGCAATATAATGCAGAATCGGTCTGGCGTAGAAAAAAAACTCTTTTTTAGCTTTTGAACCGGAATTGTTTGAGATGGTACTTTCTGTGCTTGCTGAACTATGAAGTGGATTTATTGCTCCAGTACGAAATAGAATTCCGGCACCCAATCCGGCAAAAGTATTTCCGGCATTTAGATAGGTGTTTAGGCTGAAGTCTGTTTTTTTCGATTTCATCCGGTTAAGCAGCTTGTTAAATTCGATCCTTGAATTGATTCCGATTTCATTGTTTACCTGCCATTGCCAGCCGTGAATTTCATAAAAGCCAAAAGTGTTGTGCAGCAGCTCCTGTGCTTCCTTTCCTTTTGCTGATGGGCCTATGCTGCCAATCTGAAAACCAAGTTTGAGATTATTTTCTGAATTGAAAAGGAAGTTGAACGCTCCTCCTGCATACAGGTATGCAGCAAAAGGCCGGTCAATGTAAGCAGGATCCAGAATGCTTCCTGTTTGAGGGTTGAACATTTTTTGTCCGGCCTCAATTTCCCAAATTACTTTATTCAGCCTGGGGTTTTTTAATGCAGACTGATCAAGTGCGGATCTGAATTGGAGAAAGATTCCATTGGTATAATACCTGTCCTGACCTTGTGCCAGATAGGAGTCATTATCACTTTTGAAACCGAATTCACTTTTATAGGAATTTTCTTGTGCGTTTAAAATTCTTGCAAGGAAAACCAGGAATAAACTAATTAAAAGGATTTTGTGTTTTATTATCATGTTTTCTTTATATCCGGAACAATCTCAAAAAAGTCCCGAAATAACAGGATTATAAAGGAATTGCAGATTTAATCCTCTTATGAATGCAAAGTTTATTTATTTGGTATGATTTGAGCTTGTTTCTTTCAGACTCAGGTCAATAGCATCCTTTACCTTATCTTTGAATAAAGCCAGGTCTATAACTTCCTTCATTTCACTGACATAATGAAATTTCATATCCCTGATATAATCTTCCCTGATCTCCAGAATATCTTTTCTGTTTGATTTTGATAGAATTATTTCCTTAATGTTGGCTCTTTTGGCAGCAAGAATCTTTTCCTTGATACCACCAACCGGTAATACCTTACCACGAAGTGTGATTTCACCGGTCATGGCAAGATGGGGTTTAACCTTATGCTGTGTGAATGCGGAGGTTAAAGCCGTCAGCATAGTAATTCCAGCAGAGGGTCCATCTTTTGGTGTAGCACCTGCCGGAACATGTACATGTACATCCCATTGGTCAAATACCCGGTAATCAATATTGAACTTTCGGGCATTTGCACGAAGGTAAGCCATTGCAATGGTAGCAGATTCTTTCATCACCTCTCCCAGATTTCCTGTGAGTGATAATTTTCCTTTACCCGGACTCAGACTTGCTTCAATAAACAAAATATCCCCGCCCACCTGGGTCCAGGCCAGGCCTGTTACTACGCCGGCAACTTCATTGCCTTCGTATAAATCTTTATCATAGATTGGCGGACCAAGAATGGTTTCCACATCAGTTTTACTAACCGCAGGGTTATAGTCGAGTTCCATTGCAATTTTTGTCGCAATTCCTCGTACCAGTGAACCTATTTTTTTCTCAAGTCCACGTACTCCTGATTCTCTGGTATAATCTTCAATTACTTTTTCAAGAACCTGATTTTTAAGGCTGATATCTTTCGCTTTTATGCCGTGCTGTTCACGCTGTTTTGGTAAGAGATGTTGTTTGGCAATCTCAATTTTTTCTTCAATCGTATAGCCGTTAACCTCAATTATCTCCATCCGGTCTAATAATGCAGGCTGAATAGTACTCAGGGAATTTGCTGTTGCAATGAACATGACACCAGATAGGTCATAATCAACTTCTACATAATGATCATTGAAAGCATTATTCTGCTCAGGATCAAGTACTTCAAGGAGTGCTGATGATGGATCTCCCCGAAAATCATTTCCAACTTTATCAATTTCGTCAAGTACGAATACAGGATTTGAACTGCCTGCTTTTTTTATGGATTGAATAATGCGGCCAGGCATTGCACCAATATAGGTCTTGCGATGCCCTCTGATTTCAGCTTCATCCCTGATACCACCAAGAGCCATACGAACATATTTTCTGCCCAATGCCTTTGCAATCGATTTGCCAAGAGAGGTTTTACCCACCCCCGGAGGACCAACAAGGCAAAGAATTGGAGCCTTCATGTTATGTTTTAACTTAAGTACAGCTAAGTATTCAATGATACGCTGCTTCACCTTATCAAGACCATAATGGTCTTTTTCGAGAATTTTAGACGCCCGTTTAAGGTCAAAATTATCCTTTGTAAAATCATTCCACGGAAGGTCCAGAAGCAGCTCCAGATAATTAATCTGTATTGAGTAATCTGCTGCCGCGGGGTTCATTCTGCCAAGTTTTTCAAGCTCTTTATTAAAATGGGTCGCTGCTTCCTTACTCCACTTCTTTAATGCGGCACGGTCTCTCAGGTTTTCAATTTCCAGATCAGGTGAATTCCCGCCCAATTCTTCCTGAATGGTTTTTAACTGCTGATTCAGAAAATAATCGCGCTGCTGCTTGTCGAGGTCAACACGCACTTTCGATTGGATCTGGTTCTTCAGTTCCTGCATCTGCAGTTCCTGGGTTAAATGCTCCAGGACCATTTTTGCTCGATCATGAAGGTTCGCAACTTCCAGCATCTGCTGTTTTGCAGAAACTTCAGCATTCATATTGGAAGAAATGAAGTTGATCAGGAAAGATGAACTTTCAATATTTTTTATAGCAATACCAGCCTCACTTGGAATATTTGGAGAGAGCTGTATGATCTGCATGGCCATCTCTTTAATAGATGCCATCAGAGCCTTGAATTCTTTGTCAGCTTTAGGGCGTACTTCTTCAAACTTTTGGATGCTCGCCTTAATATAAGGATCACTTTGCACTTCTTCATTTAGACGAAAGCGCTGTTTACCCTGAATAATTACAGTAGTGTTTCCATCAGGCATCTGCAGCATCTTGATGATGAGTGCAACAGTACCAACCTGATTTAACTGTTCGAACTCGGGATCTTCAATAGCTACATCTTTTTGAGAAACGACGCCAATTATCCTGTCGCCACGATAAGCATCTTTAATCAGTTTGATAGATTTATCCCTGCCAACAGTGATTGGAATTACTACCCCAGGAAATAGTACGGTGTTGCGTAATGGCAGAATCGACAAAATGTCGGGCGTATCTTCATTGTTCATTTCCTCCTCATCTTCCTGTGACATCAGCGGAAAGAACTCGGTATCCTCACTAATTAAAGGTAATGTACGGTTGAAATCAAAGTTATCGTAGTTACTCATCTATATCTTAATAACGTCATTATGACAGTTGAATTATCTTAAAAGCCGGTTAAATTAGCCTTAAAACTAAAAGTGCAAGGTATGTGCCAAATCCAGGTATTCAATAAAATCGGCAGATAAAGGGAAATATACGGACAAATTTTCTGACATATTTTATTTAAATGGCATAGTTTTTTTCTATCAAGAAACTAAATTCGTACATTTAAAATAATAAATGTAAAGGATCGTTATTCCTTCGAATTTAAACTGTTACCAATTAAAATGAGATCATTTTCAGGTTTACTAATTATTATTTTGTCGGCAAATTTTGCTTTTGCTCAGACCGCTTATCACAAAATGGGCCAAAAGGCTTTAATTGACGGAGATTTCAAAGCTGCAGTTTCTAATCTTGAAAAGGCCCTTGCAAAAGACTCTAATGATGTAAATACCCTATATATGCTAGGGTACTCCTATTACCATTCCGCAAGATATAAGGAGTCGGTGAACACCTTTAATAAAGTAATTTCATTGAAGCCTTCAGATAACAGCGCATATTATTACAGAGGAAAGGCAAGTAGCATTATGGCTAATGATACAAAAGGAATAGCAAATGCAGATAGGGAGAAATTGCTATTGTCTTCCATCAAGGATTTTTCTAAAGCCATTGACCTGAATGCCGATGATGTAAAACTATATCAGAACAGAGCAGTTGCATACCGGGATTACGGAGTGCTCAAGGGACAAAAAATCCCCGGTTTGTACGATAAGAACAAAGCAACGGGTTCATTCAGATCCTGCATTTCAGATTTTGAAAAAGTATTGTCTATTACTCCCGATCGCAGAGATATCATTACTCAACTGGAAGACGCAAAAATTTATCTTCAGAATCTGAAATAATATTGATCAGATAATAAAGAAAGAAGCCGTCTCATAATTCATTTTATGGGACGGTTTTGTTTTATGGACAAT
>CAZTRY010000158.1:0-5673 GCA_964616525.1 uncultured Sphingobacterium sp.
CCCGGAAAAGTACAGATAAATGGATAATCTCCACGCTTATCAGGTGCTTTAAAATCCAGTTTAAAACTCTTTCCAGTGGCTACTAAAGGCGTAGCATATAGAACCTCAGAAATAGCCGGGATAAAGTTCTTTCTATAACCATCCTTCATACCGGCCATGGCATCAGCAGCTTTTCCAACTTTTTCGCTGGTACCGGGTTTGATGATCACCACATTATGAGGCATCTCATCCGGATTACTGAATACCAAAGACACTAAACTACCTGCTGAAATATTAATTACTGGTTTATCATAAGCCATTTTACTACTTACAGTGGATAATTGAATGACTACCCTACCATTTCCGGAACTTTTCTCTGATTCCGCTTTAGCGGATTCCGCAAGGAGGTTCTTTCTAAAATCTACCACCGCCTTCACATCAGATAAAGCATCGTAATCCTTATCCGAAAGCACTTTTCTGGTGTAGATTGGTGCTTCAGGATCTTTCTTAAAATAACCGGGCATGGCCAAAACCTCCTCTGAAGAAAGCGGCTGAAGCAGCAATTTCACTTTCATTGGTTCATTCGCAAGAAAATTTTTATCCTGTTTAAACTTGTTCATCCAGATTGGCTGCAAATGCTTAAAACTTTCCTTAAGTGCATAGTCAATATAATCGTCCATTGGTAGCTCTGAAGCAGCCAATAAGGCCATTAAGGTAGCCTCATTCTTAAAATGGCTCAGTGCTATAATGGCTTCTAAGCGCACACGCTGGGAAGTATCCTGAGAAATTGAAATCAAGCTATTCTGAGTGTTCTTAATATCCTCACGCCAGTAATACAACACGCGGGTAGCGGCTGCTCTGATATTCGGGTCTTTGGCTTTTAATAAAGTATTTAAAAGGTTTTTATTTGGCTGATGTAATCGCTGATACATCCATAAACCCTCTAATTGGTATTGTTCATAATTTTTATCTGCCTTATTTAGTCTGGCAAGCCATTGTGATAAGGAAGTCAATACTTCCTCCTTCGGGAATTCTGTCAATTGTATCCTGGCGCGGTACCTCACCCGGTCTTCATAAACTTTTAATTGATCCAGCAATTGGCTGACATTGAGCCGGCTCATATCCAGAGGCTCCAAAGTTTTTTTACCGGTATAGCTTATCCTCCAGATTCTTCCATGGGTTTTATCCCTTTCAGGATCACGCAAGGCCCTTTCTCCATGATTGATCACCAGATTGAACCAGTCGACTACATACAGAGCTCCATCCGGGCCGAATTGTAAATCTACAGGTCTGAATTGAGAATCTTTAGATTGTATGATTGGCTCCTCCTCCTGACCAATGAGTCCGCTACCGGTTTCTTTCAAAGAATGATTTGTAACTCCCTGAAATCCAATAAAAGTGTTAAACAATACATTTTCCTGGTATTTATCCGGGAAGTTCCTGCTGGATACAATCTCCATTCCACAGGTTTTGGGTTTGATATTAAGGGTCAGCATATCTTTCATTTCGACATGCTTAATGGGATAATCAGTAGCCACAGTCATAGGAGGTGCAAAATAATTCATACCTGTAGAGGTATCGGCAATCAGGTGTGTTCCGTTTCTGGTAAACACATTTCCCCAGGGATTAGCATAAGGATATGAAATATAAGGCTCCAGTTTCATGGAGATTGGATCATAGCGCCAGGTTTCTCCGTAAGCAGATCGTTGCGGCCCGTAAGGAGTTTCAACCTGGGTATGCAGAAAAGTACCCATATGCATATACAAGGCACCATCCTGACCCCAGGTTAGAGCAGAGATCGAGTGATGTACATCCTCAGTACCAAAACCATGCAGGATAATCTCTTTTGAATCCGCTTTTCCATCTCCATCCGTATCTTTTAAAAACACCAAATTGGGTGGTTGGGAAACATAAACTCCACCATTACCCAATTCAAAGCCTAATGGCATGTAAAGACTATCTGCAAAAACGGTCTGTTTATCTGCCTTTCCATCCTTATTAGTGTCTTCCAGAATGATGATTTTATCGTTTGGCGGTGTGCCAGGATAATATTGCAAATAAGACGGAAGCGTAGAAACCCATAAGCGACCTTTGGGATCAAATGTCAGCTTAACCGGCTTTTCTATTGGGAAATCCTTTTCAGAGGCAAAAAGTTCAACTTTAAAGCCCTCCTGCAAAACAAATTGCTCGGCCAAAGGAGCGGGTGAATCATTTTTTTTGATAACAGGTTTAAGATCCTGCTTGTTATTGATAAGCTGCTGAACCTTTTTCTGGTCAATCGCAGAACTGCTTTTTGTACCAGTCCAGATGATGCTATCCAGACTTAAAACCAGTTGATCCAATTTCAATAATTCTGTTGGAAAAGAAATAGGGCCACCTGCCGGTTGTACCCAGGGTTCTTTCCGGCTTCCATTGATATATTCGGCATTAACAGCTCTGAATTTGTAAAAGAATTGCTGGTTCTTATGGTCAATTGTCCGTTTTAATTCTCTAAAATCGGGTTCATCCTTCCAAGTTGAGAATTTAAAATTCAGTTTTTTAGCCATCAGTTCACTCACCGCTTTGTATCCTTTATCATTAAGGTGTATGCCGTTAATCGTGAGCGAATCGGCAGCACTTTCCAAATCCTTGGTGGACTCATAAAGATCGATAAAGGGTATTTCCAATTGCTTAGCAATTTCGGCCATACCCTTTGTGTATAATTCTAGATTGGCATTATGCTCTTTTGGATCGGGCAAATTGCCGCCTAGTTCTTCATGGGCGATGGGAGAAACAAGAATAATTTCAGGTGCTGATTTTGAATTGTATTTCTGTTGTTTTAGATGCGAAAGGAATCCTGAAAGGCCGTGTTTAAAATTTGCCAGACTGTCAGGCCCCTTAAAAGCCTCATTTAAGCCGAAGCATGCAAAGATTATATCTGCCTTTTGTAAGGTAAGATGCTCATCCAGTGTTCCGAAATTATATGGTCTGGGTTGAAGACCGACTTCATCAGCACTCCAGCCCATATTCCGAACAGTAAGGTTTAAATCGGGAAAACTCTTATAAAGCAATGGCTCGAAATAGTTATAATTCTGCAAACGTTCGGCGAAGGTATTCCCGATAATCACAATTCTTTGGCCTTTTTGGGGTTGAAAATTGATGCCCATATCCCTGCACCCTGTAATTAAGGTATTCAGAACAAGAGGTAAAATTATTAAAAGGAGTAATCTATAAAGTTTCATCAATTATATGTTTATTAAAAATTTCTACTCTTGGCTATGTCCTTATTCTTTGTTCCTTGATCCTTATTCAATTAAACTCCTGTCCCTCATCCAATTAACTGTCCTTCCAAACCATTCCTCAAAAGCAGGCTTCTTTAAAAATCCATGTTCTCCTTCAGAGTAAATATGTAGTTCTGCATTAACCCTATTCTTGCGCAAAGCGTGATAAAACCGGAAACTATTTTCAGGAGAGACCACAGTATCATCAGCCGTATGCACCAGAAAAGTTTGCGGACTTGATTGGTTGACATGAAGTTCATTGGAGAAAAAATTGATCTTTTCGGCTGATGCAGACTTTCCCAATAGATTATTACGGCTACCGATATGCCCAATTTCATCTGAAAAACTAATAACGGGATTAACAAGTACCATAAAATCAGGCCGAAGCAATGTATTTTCTGAATTTTCAATGATTCGGGCATCATAATGCGTACCTGCGCTTGAAGCGAGATGTCCGCCGGCAGAGAATCCCATAATGCCTATTTTTTGGGGATCAATATTCCATTTCACTGCATTCAGACGCACTGTTTTTAAAGCCTGCAGTGCATCCTGCAATGGCCCAATAGATTTATCATCCATAATTCCATCATCCGGAAGACGGTACTTAAGCACAAACGCAGTGACACCCAGTTTAGTAAAGGCTCTGGCCACATCACTACCTTCCCTTTTGGTTAGTAAGCCGCCGTATCCTCCCCCCGGACAAATTATTACAGCCGTGCCGGCAGATTGGTTCTTTACCGGCAGAAATATGCTCAAAGTTGGAACAGATACCTTTCTGGTTACAGTATCGACTACAGCATTTGCTGTTTTCTGTTCCTCATTAGCACTTATTTTTGAGTTCGGTATTTTACCGGGATAAAGTGGAATGACTTGTTGGGCGTTGGAAAGCTGAAAGGATATCACCAGATTTAATGTCAGTATTAGCCAGTTCTTATAATTCATTATTGATCAATTAATTGCACCTGTTAATCAATTTTAATCAAATACATTTTACCAACAAAATATATTCTTTACTCAAGCCGAAATAATTCAATAATTAAACAAGGATCTCTTGCACTCAGTTTTTCCTCAACATTCAGAAATACTTTATGCAAATTTGAATCAAAATCGATTCTTATGAAACAGGGACTCTTAATAGATATGGACGGCGTAATTTATAGTGGAGAAGTTTTAATAGAGGGAGCCGACAGATTTATAAATAATCTAATCAAGAAAGATATACCGTTTACATTTATGACCAATAACAGCCAGCGCACCAGGCTTGAGGTTGTACGTAAGCTGAAGAATCTGGGAATTAATGTGACCGTTGATCATGTCTATACCAGTGCTATGGCAACAGGTAAATTTCTCGGAGATCAGGGATCCCATGGTACAGCCTATGTATTGGGTGAAGGAGGATTATTAACCAGTTTACATGAAAATGGAATCACTCTGGTAAACACCGATCCCGAATTTGTTGTTTTAGGTGAAGGCCGGAATTTTACATTGGAAATGGTACAGCGCGCCGTAGATATGATCCTGGCCGGGGCCAAATTTATTACAACCAACCGGGATCCATCACCCAAAAAACCGGGATGGAACAATTTGGGCATCGCAGCCACCACTGCCATGATTGAAGAAGCAAGCGGCCGGAAAGCTTTCGTTACCGGAAAGCCAAGTCCGGTGATGATGCGCTCTGCACGGAAATATTTAGGTCTGGAAACCGGAGGCACAACAGTGATTGGTGATACCATGGAAACAGATATTCAGGGTGGGGTTCAAATGGGATACAAAACAATTCTGGTACTCTCAGGTATTGCCCAAAAGGAAGATCTAAGCAGCTACGCTTTCAAACCTGATTTAATCAGCAGTTCTATTGATAAGATTGATTTACCTCTAAGATGGTGGGAAAGCTAAGATAGCGCAGATTTTATATCCGTATTTCATAGTCAAAACCCTTGGTATCCGGTTAAATTCCAAATCTCCTGAATGGAGGCTCCTAAACTTATAATTCAACTAAATTCAAATTGAGAGCCCCCACTTAACCTTGCCTCCCTCTATTGCCGGGAAGGCAAATTGTTATTCATTGGTTCTTATTGTTTTAGTAGGTGTTCATGCTTTCGCCGCTAAAGGGCGGCTCAGGTTTGAAGGCCAATCCCGCATGTCCGGGACTGCTTTTGGGGGATAGTGAAATATGATAGCATTCAGCATATGATCCCAAAATCTAATGCTCGGTATTGGTTTTTGAAAGAAACTGCTTCTTTTTTTTGATTTTTCCCGATAGCTATCGGGAGGCACTTGGGCTTGAATCGTCCTTCGGAATCAGTTATCTGTTATCAACGGTTTTGGGACTGTGCTGTTGGGATAAAACAGAACATAAATTAATGTTCTTGCTAGTTAGGAGGATCGGCCTCCTGGGATTTGGAAGTAAAGGCGCACTTTATCCTTGCATAAA
>CAZTRY010000159.1:0-5647 GCA_964616525.1 uncultured Sphingobacterium sp.
GATGATATGATCTTTGATAAATGCTGCTCCTTCTCGTGCCCCATCTTCAGGATGCTTGATACAGCACTCCCATTCCATTACTGCCCAGCCTTTAAAATCGTATTGGGTAAGTTTACTAAAGATCCTTTTGAAATCAACCTGCCCATCACCTGGAGAGCGGTATCGGCCAGCCCTGTCGGCCCAGTTCTGGTATCCACCAAAGGTTCCCTGCTTGCCTGTTGAATTGAATTCCGCGTCCTTTACATGGAATGCTTTGATGCGCTCGTGATAATGGTCAATATATTGAACATAATCGAGGCATTGCAATACAAAGTGGGAAGGATCATAAAGCAAACAGGCTCTTGAATGATTGTTTACTTTCTCAAGGAACATTTCATAGGTTACCCCATCGAAAAGATCCTCTCCCGGGTGGATTTCATAACAAACATCCACACCATGCTGGTCAAAATGATCCAGGATTGGAAGCCATCGTCTTGCCAGTTCTTTAAACCCTGCATCAACCAGTCCGGCCGGCCTTTGTGGCCATGGGTGCCAGGTATGCCACAATAATGATCCGCTGAATGTAGCGTGGGCAGTGATTCCCATGTGCTTTGAAGCAATTGCAGCGTATTTTAATTGTTGCACAGCCCATTCTGTACGGGCTTTCGGATTGTTATGCACACTTGCAGGAGCGAAACCGTCAAAAAGCAGGTCATATGCCGGATTCACAGCAACGAGCTGTCCCTGCAGGTGTGTTGATAGCTCAGTGATCTCCATGCCGCAGGAATTAACAATCCCTTTGATTTCATCGGCATAGGTTTTACTTTCGGCAGCCTTTTGAAGATCTATACAGCGCGGATCCCAGGTTGGGATTTGTACACCTTCGAATCCAAGACTTTTTGCCCATTTACATATTGATTCCAGGCTGTTGAATGGTGCGGTATCACCTAAAAACTGTGCAAGAAATATTGCGGGTCCTTTTATTGTAGTCATAATCTATTTTTAAACTTCAAAATTTGTCCATTTATCATTACTTAAGCTGCTGTTTACCACATTATTGATAAAAGCCATTCCTCTGATGCCTTCATCAACTGAAGGGTAATCGTATGCTTCTGGAGCTGCTTTTGTACCTTCATTTTTTGCCGAAACACATAGGGCAAAATTCCGGTACAGATTTGCAAATGCTTCAAGATATCCTTCAGGATGCCCACCCGGAGTGCGGCTGTTAAACGCAGCATAGCTTGAAAGCTGATGCCCTCCCGCTCTTAAAATTTGCACCGGAGCATCCAGCCATTTCAAAATTAAGGTATTCGGTTCCTGTTGCGCCCATTCGAGTCCGCCCTTTTCACCATATACTCTGATCCTGAGTGCATTTTCTTCCCCCGCTGCAATTTGGGAGGCAATCAATACTCCATTTGAACCATTATCAAATTTTAGAAGCACATTTCCATCATCGTCTAAAGCTCTTCCATCTACCACAATGCTGAGGTCTGCACACAGTTTTGTGATCTTTAATCCACTGATATATTCAGCAAGATGTGCTGCATGGGTTCCAATATCACCCATACATCCGCTTTTTCCTGATCTTGCGGGGTCAGTACGCCATGCAGCCTGTGGGTTACCATCTTTTTCGGATAATCTGCTCAACCATCCCTGAGGGTACTCTACAATTATCTTTCTGATTTTACCCAATTCGCCTGCTTTAACCATTTCCCTGGCCTGTTTAACCATCGGATAACCGCCATAGGTATGGGTCAGCAATAAACTAAGTCCCGTTTCTTCGGTTTTTTTCTTCAACAGTTTAGCTTCCTCAAGTGTAAAGGTGATCGGTTTATCAATCACTACATGGAAGCCATGTTCCAGAGCCATCATGGCCGGAGCGAAGTGGGCATGGTTTGGGGTTACAATACTAACAAAGTCCATCCGCTCTCCGGCAGGGAGACGGCTCTCCTGAAGGATCATTTCTTCATAATTTGGATAAATCCGGTCTTCAGGGAGAAATAGGGTTCTGCCGCTTTCGAGGGCTTTTTCCGGACTGGAACTGAGGGCTCCGCATACAAGCTCAATAAGGCCATCCATATTGGCTGCAATGCGGTGAATGGCTCCGATAAAGGCATCTTTACCGCCGCCAATCATTCCCATTCTTAATTTTCTTTTCATCATTTAAGGCTAAAAATTATTCGTGTCAAACAGATATTAAATATAAAATTTTGTTCTTTTCTGCCGGAAATAAATCCTGAATTTAATTCAGGATTATTTGTTTACAGAGAATTTATAAACAGTACTTGTTTTGTATACTTCTCCGGGATTCAGAACAGTTGTTGGAAATGCCGGCTGATTAGGGGAGTCTGGGAAATGTTGTGTTTCCAGGCAGAACGCTGTTCTGAATTCATCCTTACTGCCTCTTTTAAAGGTGTTTTTACCCCGCATAAAATTCCCGCTGTAAAACTGAAGGCCGGGTTCCTGAGTAAATACTTCCATGACAATCCCTGATTGATCACCTTTTGCAATTGCAACAGATTTCATCACGCCGCTTTCAGCCGGATTCAATACATAATTATGATCATAACCTTTTCCGTACTTCAGCTGAATATTATTATCTTCAATTCTATCGCCTATTTTTACAGCTTTTCTGAAATCAAAAGGACTGCCTGCTACAGATTCTATTTTCCCCGATGGAATAAGAGTTGAATCTATCGGTGTATATTGCTCTGCATTGATCTGCAGGCTATGATTCAGGATGCTGCCGCTGCCTTCACCATTTAAATTGAAAAATGCATGATTGGTGAGATTTACTATTGTTTTCTTGTCGGTTGATGCTTCATAATTAATCACTAGCTCATTGTCATCAGAAAGGGTATAGATAACTTTCACCTGCAGGTTTCCTGGAAATCCTTCTTCCATGTCCTTTGAAAGATAGCTAAACTCTAAGGTCTGCCCGTTTACTTGCCTGACATCCCAAACCACATCCTGGAAGCCTTTTTTACCGCCGTGCAGTGCATTCGGACTATTATTAATAAAAATTGAATATTCCTGACCATCGAGTTTGAATCTTCCGCCAGCGATGCGATTGCCGTAGCGCCCGATTGTGGCTCCAAAATAAGGCTCAGTTGTTTTTTGGTAGGCTTCAACACTGGCAAAACCTACCACCACATCTGTTAATCTACCCGATCGGTCAGGTACGCTAAGGCTCACGATCCTGGCACCATAATTTGTAAATGCAGCCTCTGCATTGTTCTTGTTCCTTAAAATATGTAGATCTGTGTTCTTACCATCAATAATTTTTTGAAATGCAGTTTTTGATTGCAGATTAAAAATGGAGGAGCTGTCAGTACTTATTTCGGAATCTTTATTTGTCGTTGAATTGCATGCAATTAATGCAAGCAGACAAAAACACGGCAGAATGAGTTTTCGGTGCATTATCATATCTGGTTTTTGTAAATTTATTCCGTCTTGAAAGTAACAGTTTTAAGGAGTGGCCTTGGTTTTAAGTTTTTAGGGTCAGATACAAATAGTACAAATAAGCTGTTTATCCTCATGTCGGCCGGAAGGTTAAGTTGAACAAGCGTATTGCTTTGCTGATCCATAGTTTCAGCATCTTTAAAATTGCCTTTCCCGAGAAGTGCCCCGCTCTCTGAATTCGCTCGGATCTCTATGTTATAAATACCCCCACCGCCTTTAGAAAGATTAGCAAGTTCCAAATTCCGGATGCCAGACAAATCCAAATTGCTCAGTTTGAACCATCCATTATTTTGTGGATAGATCAGAAAACCTGTATTGGTTGAGTCTTTTAAGCCAATTCTGGTTCTTTCAGTAATTTCTCTGGCGTTAATAATATTGCTTCTAAGATAAACTGTTGCTGAGCCTGTCAGGGGTTTCAGTCCAGCTTGTCCCTGATCAGTATAAGAAGCGTAGATACTAAAAATATTGTTTTCAGATTCCTGTGCTGGGATAATGCTGCCCTGAATTGGCAAAGTGGCTTTATTGACCGCTTTATCTTCTAGTGACAAAACCCATTGAGCAATTTTCTTTGCATCATCATCACTCATCGCTGAATGAGCAGGCATTGCTACTTCTCCCCATGTTCCGCCACCACCTTTTATGATCTTTGCAGACAGATAGCTCACTGCATTGGGATCATTCTGATATTTTGCAGACACCTGGGTGTATGATGGCCCGATTGATTTAGTATTCACCTGATGACAGGACTGGCAGTCTGATTTCAACATTAAAGCCTGACCAGCCTGTGCTTCTGTAAATACCTGATGCCCCATTGAAGCGCCTGCAAGGTCTGTACCTTTAGTATAGTTATTGGCTACATAAATTGTGTTTTTATTGACTGTAGAACCCTCATCAATTACAGATACATCGTACTCTACTGGTTTGCCTGCAAAATAAAAGCTTTGATTTCCTTTTAGCTTAATACTGACTTTAGGTTGTGCATTACCTGCAGTGATGGTTACCGGACTGCTATTAGTGCTCGCAAAATTTTTGTCGATAGCCAGAACACTGATTGCATATTCTCCCGCTTTAGTAAAGGTATGTTCAATACTTGGCAGGACAGTTGATTTCTTAATTCCATTGCCAAGCTCCCATACATAATTCATTTTGTCCTTATCAGGATCGCTGGCTTCAACTTTGGCTTGTAATTTAAAAGGAAGTATTCCGCTTGTTTTGCTGATGATTAATTCTTTAATCTTTGGAGGACGGTTGCCTGCAACGAAATCAATTCTGGAGATACCTGCATCAGGATTTTTTGAAAACCAGCCTTTACCATACTCAAGAATATAGATGCGACCATCCGGCCCTAATTCCATGTCGATTGGAGAAGAGAAGTTGGTCATTGGCATAAAGGCCTCCATATGATCGTAATCTCCATTAGGCTTCATGGTCACCGCCTTTATCCAGCCTCTGATCCAGTCGTAAATAAATAGTTTATTATTATAATAATCAGGATAGCGTGTTTCTTTTGGATACAATTCGGGATGATAAACCGGACCAGCCATAGCATTTCTGCCTCCGGTACCTACCTGAGGAAATTCCTTTGAAGCTGCATATGGGTACCAAATGAATGCAGGTGAAACAGGTGGAAGATATTCCAGACCAGTATTGTTAGGCGAATTATTATAAGGCTTGGCGGGATCAAAAGCTTCACCGATGGTTCCGTTGGTATAATCATATGCCCGGTAAGGGTAATTATTCCCAACGAAAAATGGCCAACCAAAAAAGCCCGCTTTTCTTGCCTGATTCAATTCGTCATAGCCTCTTGAACCTCTTTCGGGACTATCGGCATTCGCATCCGGACCTACTTCTCCCCAGTAAAGAAATCCTGTTTTCTTATCGATTGAAATCCGGTATGGGTTTCTGTTTCCCATCACATAGATCTCAGGTCTTGTGCCAGGTGTATTGGGTGGGAATAAATTTCCCTCCGGAATGCCATAGCTGCCATCCTCATTTACCTTTATCCTCATGATTTTTCCCCTGAGGTCATTGGTATTACCTGAAGATCTTCTGGCATCATATTGCTCAAGCCCCGGGCGGTTATCCATTGGCCCATAGCCTTTATTTACAAAAGTCTGCTTGGGTACATCAAACGGAGTGGCATTATCGCCGGCTGAAACATACAGAAGTCCATCAGGACCAAAGGCAATTGAACCTCCGGTATGGC
>CAZTRY010000160.1:0-5602 GCA_964616525.1 uncultured Sphingobacterium sp.
GCCGGAGAAGAACTGGCCCGTTTTCTGGATGATTGTGACCTTGCGGGATATAATTCAAACCGTTTCGATATTCCGGTATTAATGGAGGAGTTTTTACGTGCCGGTATAGACTTTGACATTGAAAACAGGCATTTTGTAGATGTTCAGAATATTTTTCATCAGATGGAGCAGCGTACCTTAAAGGCTGCTTATCAGTTCTATTGCGGCAAGGATATTGAAAATGCACACTCTGCCGAAGCCGATATAAAAGCTACTTATGAAGTTCTGAAAGCCCAGATCGAGCGTTACGAAAATCAGAGCTGGGAAGATAAAAAGGGTATAGTTTCAAAACCTGTTCAAAATAATATTGAAGCACTTCATGCATTCACTAATCTGAATAAGCCTGTTGATTTTGCAGCCCGTATGGTTTATAATGAAGATGGGGTGGAGGTAATTAATTTTGGGAAGCATAAAGGCCGCCCTGTTGAAGATGTATTTCAATCAGAACCCAGTTATTATAACTGGATGCTGAATGGTGATTTTCCATTGTATACCAAGCGTTGTCTCGAAAAAATCTGGAACCGGTTTAATGCAAAAAAGGAACAGTTAAGAACTGAAAGACAGAATGCCACCGCTGCTGCTCAACCTTCTGTTCAAAGTCCTCCCCAAAAGCCAAAAGAAGAAGCAAAACCTATTACAAATGATCATTTAGAGCAGTTAAAGATGAAATTCGGTAAGTAATTGATAGTTGACAGTTGATAATTGACAGTTGACAGGTCGCTATCGGGTTGAGAATTGAATCAGGATTAATAGCAGATTATTTGACATTTTTAATCATTGACAGATAACAGATAACTGACAACAGAAAACAGCTACTCCACAGGGTAATACGCCTTACTGATTACCCCTTCATCACTAAGCAAGGGATGCAAAATTTCTGATCCCAGGATAGCACTTAGGGTAGATTTCTTTCCATTTATCCATAACTTATTCTGAATCAGTCGTATACCATGGCTGTAATCAACATGATCGCTTGTATGCCCATTATGTAGTGGTTGAATGGCTTTCCCGTCAGGTTTATGCCAGCCATAGATAACAACCCGAAGCTGGTTTTTGTCATTGAAAATCTTATTGGAAATAACTACATCTTTCTTGTTTCCGGCCACCAGGCATCCTAGTGGATATTTCCTGATTGATTGTTCCCTTTGCTGCTGTACCATCCTCGTATGTCTTTCAAATACTGGCACAGTGATCATTGCTTTGGAAGGAGGAATTGGCTGAGGCATCATTTTGACTTTGGCAGAATGGTAAATCCGATCTGAAATTTTTCTGGTAGGCAAACTGCTGCCGAGCAGGTCAGCAACTCTCTGGGCCAGCTGTGGCCGCATTGGACAATAAAAATAATCGGAATCTGAGCCTATTGCCAGGAAATCGGGCAGAACATAATATCTGATTGTATTTATTTGCCCCATAATGATTGCTGTATCCCTGATTAAAGAGAGCTTTCTGTAAAAGCCGGGAATATTACCTGTTTGGATCTCATTAAATATAATATTTTCGCGTTCCTCAAGACTCAGAGTACTATCCCTGATACTCTTTGAGAATTCCGAGCCACTGAATGCGATGCCTTCACGCTTTTTTAATTTCAGATGCTGTGAATAACAGCCATACACCAATAGGTTAAAAAACAGAAGCAGAACGTATTTCATATTATAAATCTAAGAATCCGGCATGATTAAATTAATCATTAAGCCTATGGGGAATGATTATTTATTCCCGATTTTTTGTTTTAGTTTTTGAGGTCATGAGCCCTCCGGGGTTTAATCATCAAAGGTTCTATCTGAAAAAAGAAGACATTTAAAATAAACAGCTGGAAAGACTTATCTTTTATCCAAACTGCTCAGATTTGCCATGTATGATTCGCTGACAGGGATTTGAAGGTCATTAATGTGTATCTGGTGTCTTTCAATCCTGTTTATAGCAGAAACAGCTGCCATGTAGGAGCGGTGGACTCTGATAAATTTATTCATTGGCAAGATCACTTCTAATTCGGCGAAAGTCATTCGTGAGAGCAGGCTTTTATTTTTCAGTACGAAGCTTACATAATTGCCGGCTGCCTCCAGGTATAAAATATCGTCAAAATTTACTTTTTCCTGCTCATATCCTGTTTTTAGAAAAATAAAATCATTGCTTACGCTTTTATTTCTTAACTGGAACAGTTCATAGGCTTTATTACATCCCTTGACAAAGCGGCTTAATGAGAATGGCTTGAGGAGGTAATCGATTGCATCCAGCTCAAAGCTTGTAACTGCATGCTCAGAATATGCAGTTGTGAAGATTACCATTGGCTTTTTATTCAGGCTGTTCATGAAGTCAATACCCGAAATGTCTGGCATTTTGATATCCAGAAATATCAGGTCTATATTTTCCTTCTGAATATACTCCATCGCTTTAAACGCATCCGTAAATTCGGCTTTAAGGTTCAGAAAGGGAACTTTTGAAGCATGGCTGCGCACAACTTCCAGCGCCAGGGGTTCATCGTCAAGTGCAATGGCATTCATGGTATAAATGTATCATTAAATTGAGTTTTTTTATCGATAACACTGGCTCCGGATTCCAATGCAATATGACTTTTCAGAAAGTGAACAAAGCTTTTTCGATTTAGCCATTCATGCAATAAATGACATTTATTTTCTGTTATAGCGTGTTTTTTATCAGACTGATCATCAATTTTGCTGAGCATTGCGGCTTGATCTTTTTTCTCTTTTCCGGATTCACGCGATAAATTTTCGCCACATAGATTGACTATCAGGCTAAAAAGCAGTATGCACAATAGGCTTTTCATTGTTCCTGAATTAGTTCAGTTGGATCGTCAGGTGAACAAAATACTCTTTCCCGCTTTCCCGGATGGATAACTCATGCTTGCCTGGATATAGTAGTCTTAGCCTTTGCTGTACATTATTCAGTCCTATGCCATTATTATCCTTTTCGGGATCATTCAGAGGTTTTGGATGAATGCTGTTAGAAATATCGAAAAAGAGGGTATTTTCTTTACAAACCAGGCTGATACGAATGATTGAGGGCTCCTTCAGACTAATACCATGTTTAAATGCATTTTCAATAAATGGGATGAGGAGCATAGGGGCAATTTGAAGTATCCCGGTATGTTCTTCAATCTCAGTATGAATCTGAATTTCAGAAGAAGACTGAGTACGAAGGGTTTGAAGTCCGACATAATTATTCAGGTATTCGATCTCCCTGGTCAGAGAAATTTTCTCCTGAAGATTTTCCCTCAGCATAAAGCGCATCATATCGCCAAGTTTCTGAATGCCCTCAGAAGTTCGTTCAGCATTTTCCTGAAGTGCAGTACCATAAAGTGTATTCAGCACATTGAAAAGGAAATGAGGGTTGATTTGTGAGCGTAGAAAGTTCAAATCAGCATTTGACCGTCCTAACGCGGTTTGTAGCCCTTTGATCTCATAATCAACAGTAGTTCTATGTTTGTAAACATACCAGGAAAGCGGTGCAGTAAACAATAGCTGGAATCCGATATTAAATAATGCAGCTACAAATGCTACTTCGCTATCATGATCCGGAATCAGAAAAAGAAGTATGGTGAATAGTGGTAAAGTGCTGAGTAAGACTAATAGAAAAATCTTTTTCAGATAAGCTTTAAATGGTCTGCCGTTCTTGTAGATATCCGGTAGGTAGGCATACATCGAATAGCAGTATAAAAATATCCCTGCAAGAGAACAGGTGCCAACAATCATAACAACATCTGCATCACTCTGACCAATTAATAATAGAAACAAGGCAATCATCCAGAAGATGAATGCAAATATTCCGTCGCGGGTAACTACCCTGTATTTTGACTGGATCAGATCTGAATTTTCAAGCAGGTAGATTGCAAGGAACTTGATGATATTATAAAGGGCGTACATCATCAATAACCAGAAAGAGTAGATGGCTGATTCCTGAAAGAGCCTGGAATAGAGTTCGTCTTCTGAATATTTGTCGAACAGATACCCTTGAGTCCATGTGTCGGTAATTGCAAGTACAACACTGATCAGGTAAAATATTATCAATGTGTAAATGATATTCAGTGTGATATTTTCTTTTCTGCTGAGAGGTGGGATGATGACAAAGGCTAGCAGGCAATAACTGACATAAAAGCTAGTATATCTGCATAACATTGGTAAAAAATGGTTATTGAAGTATGAATAATGCTGATGAGCTTGATCGAATTCATACTTTCCCGGCTCCCAGTTATTGTTTATAGCACCTGAAACAAGAAAGAATACTGAGAATACAAACATGGTAGTTGCAGCCCAGAATTCTATCCTGTTAATATCTGAAGGATTTTTAATGATATTTTTCATCTATTGTCTGTTGTTTATTAATTCATATTATTAATTGTGAAACAATTATAAGACAGTAAAATTTGGACTATAAATAAATGTGACGGGATGGAGGATATATGTGATGAGTTGGCTTATGCTGGAATTTTTTTATTGAAATAAGCTTTAATTTGGTTTCAGAAAATCAATATTTCGTTTTAGGCCGCTAAATTTTGTTCGTTTAACAGCAGAGTTCTTGAATACTTTATTAAATGTTTCAACAGTAATTTCATTCCAGTCTGCTTTTTTAAGTCCGAGAAGGTCTTCATGCGGACTGAAATTCTGCTCTTTATGGAGTACTGAGAATTTATTCCAGGGGCAAACATCCTGACAAATATCACATCCGAACATCCAGTTGTCCATTTTCCCCCTGAATTCAGCAGGTAATTCATTCTTAAGCTCTATGGTGAGATAGGAGATGCAGCGGCTTCCATCAACTTTATATGGGGATACAATAGCTTCTGTAGGGCATGCATCTATGCAGCGGGTACAGGTTCCACAATGATCATTTGTTGGTATTACATCATATTCAAGCTCCAGGTCGGTAATCAGTTCAGCCAGAAAGAAAAATGAGCCGGTATTCTTATTGATTAGGTTACTATGTTTTCCAATCCATCCAATTCCTGCTTTTTTTGCCCAAACTTTGTCCAGAACAGGTGCTGAATCTACAAATGCCCGGCCGTTTACCTCCCCAATATTAGCTCTTATAGCTTCCATCAGGAGTTTTAGCTTATCTTTTATCACAAAATGATAGTCCATGCCATAAGCATATTTACTGATCTTTGGCGCACTTGCATCATCCTGTTCCTGATCAGTAAAGTAATTCAGGGAAAGTGAAATGACCGAACGGGCACCATCTACAAGCTTTCGCGGATCCAGACGCTTATCAAAATGGTTCTCCATATAGCTCATTTCGCCATGGTATCCATTTTTTAGCCAGCTTTCAAGTCTTGGGGCTTCTTCTTCCAGAAATCCGGCTTTAGAAATACCACAAAATTGAAATCCCAGTTTAAGGGCTTCAGCCTTTATGAATTTTGAATATTGTGAATTACTGACCATTATTTAGTCCAAAGATAGGTATAAGAATAGTTGCTTTATTAGTTCGAAATAAGCATAATTCTATTTAATAGGCTGATTTGTCTTTATGGTATAGCATTTGCATTATGCTATGAAATTAATTTAAAATTTATGAAAACACATTTTCTAAAACTATCAGCACTGGCACT
>CAZTRY010000161.1:0-5558 GCA_964616525.1 uncultured Sphingobacterium sp.
GTCCACCCAATGCCTGCAGCAGCGGCTGCGCATCATGATAACTGATAGGTAATACCGGAATCTTTAGAAGGTTCTCTGCATCTTCCTTTTTTAAGCGTTTTGCATTTTCAGTGGCACCAATAAATGGAGTCAAAGGATCACCAGGATAAATCACCATATCCATGATTGAACCACGCTGCACACCATGCTCGTTTTTAAAACTTCCTTTCGGATACACATCTCCCTGGAAATAACCATCCTCCATCGGATCGGAATAGATGATACAACCAATTGCACCATGCTCTTGCGCTACTTTGGGTTTGATTCCGCGCCATGATCTTCCGTATCTCGCAATCACGATCTTCCCTTTAACATCAATTCCGAGTTTATCCAGTGTTTCATAATCTTCAGGCAGACCAAAGTTTACGAATACCAGTTCGGCACTCACATCCCCATCTGCACTCCAGGCATTATAGGATGGAAGCTGATCAGGATGTCCGGATGTTGCATCCTCCTTATAGGCTGGTTCTTTCAGTAAAGCTTTGAATTTTGTTGGTGCAGTCATTTCCAGAATCCGCACTTTAGGTGTTGGAAAAAGCACTTTATAGACTGCAAGTTCAGCATCCCAGCCATAGCTTTTAAATTTGGCGAGTAGATTTTCTGCGACTTCCTTACTTGCCGGAGAGCCCAAATAATGCGGTTTTACAGTAAGTTCTTTAATGGTTTTACCGATGTTTTCGCTGCTGATCATGGCATCAAACTTAGATTCCAGTTGCTTTTGATCTTGTGCTGATGCTGCTCCAATAGAAATCAGAAATACAGCTACGGGTAGAAAGTACTTTTTCATTTATGTAGGGTTATTTTATTTCCGCTTCTGCGGAAGTGTTTGATCAGGCTTAAATTACTGAATTTATGGAAATGGCTGATAAGATTTGTTTTTTTTCGATAAAAGCATGAGTATCAAGTTTAATTCAGGTAAATTTTAATATAAACATGCCGGAATGGATAGTCTTTTTAATGAGATTATTATAAGTACAAAATTTATTAAAATATTTTGGGCGTTTTAACACGCTGTCCGCTATATCTTTTTGGCCCCAAAAAGCCAAAAAGGATGCCGCTGCCATCGTTAACGCAGCAAGTGCAATAAACAACCGCCTTTGCATGATTATCGCCACGATTGGGTGGGCAAAAAAACCTTTTATTCTGAGCCTATAATCCTGATATTTGTATAAATACCAAATCCTTATGTCTGATCATCCTAAATTCCAGTCCGATACGATCATTGCCCTTGCCACCCCTTCGGGGATAGGAGCGATAGGGGTAATCCGTCTTTCCGGTCCGGATGCGATCAGTCTGGTGAATGAAGTGTTTCATGGAAAAGACCTGAGTCTACAACATAGCCATACCATTCATTTTGGAACGATCAGAGATGGCCGGCATATTCTGGATGAGGTATTGGCTTCAATTTTTATCGGACCAAAATCCTATACCCGGGAAAATGTGGTTGAGATTTCAACCCATGGATCTCCATACATCATTGAGAGTATTATCAAACTTTTGATCCGTAAGGGAGCAAGAGCCGCAAATCCAGGTGAATTTACGCTGAGAGCCTTTTTAAATGGGCAGCTGGATTTGTCGCAGGCCGAAGCGGTAGCCGATTTAATTGCATCCAACTCTCAGGCATCCCATCAGGTGGCGATGCAGCAGATGAGGGGAGGGTTTTCATCCGAATTGCAACATTTGCGTGATCAACTGATTCATTTTGCTTCAATGATTGAACTGGAGCTTGACTTCGGTGAAGAGGATGTGGAATTTGCTAACCGGGATGATTTGAAAGCTTTGATCTATCAGATTAACCGTATCCTGCAAAAGCTGATTGCCTCTTTTGAGCAGGGGAATGTGATGAAGAATGGTGTTCCGGTGGTGATTGCAGGAAAGCCCAATGTGGGTAAGTCGACCCTGCTGAACGCCTTGTTAAATGAAGAAAGGGCCATTGTTTCTGAGATTGCCGGCACTACCCGGGATACGGTGGAAGATGAAATGGTGATCGGTGGTCTGCGTTTCCGCTTTATTGATACGGCTGGTATCCGTGAGACCGAAGATATTATTGAAGCCAAAGGGGTGGAGCGCACGCATGAAAAAATTAAGCAGGCTAAGTTGATTATTTATCTGATCGATCCTGCTCAGGATATTGCTGAAATTAAGGAGCAGATCAATTACCTAGATAGCTTAGAAATCCCTTTTTTAACAGTAGTGAATAAGAAAGATCTGCTTACTGATGAATTCGAGAGTCAGTTAACAGTTATCAGTTATCAGTTATCTGAAGGTAGCGCCAAACATTCATCGGGCGATTCAGACAACAGGCAACAGATAACAGATAACAGGATAATTTTTATCTCTGCACGCAATAACGAAGGTATCGAAGAGCTCAAATCTGAGATTCTACACAAAGTTAATCTCCATGCCATCAATACCGATGACGTACTGATTTCCAATATCCGTCACTTGGAAGCTTTGCAAAAAACTCAGGAATCTTTAAACAAGGTGCTTGAAAATATAGATAATCCGGTAACATCAGACTTTCTGGCGATGGACATCAAGCAAGCGCTTTATTATCTGGGTGAGATTACCGGGCAGGTTACGACGGATGATTTGTTGGAGACGATTTTCAGTAAGTTTTGTATTGGAAAGTAACTATCTTTCCTTTGTTTCATAAATGCCTGTTATTGTTAGCTTTTAGCTGATTTATCTTTCTTTTATTTGTTGCCCAACTCCACTTTTTTACCTATATTTGTTGCCTGATTGTTGCCCAGATTTGTTGCCCACAAATCAGGCAACACTCGGGAGAGAACATGCTACATACAGCTACAAGCTGCTACATGTAGCAACAACAGGCAACAAAATGAGCAGCAACATTCGTCTTCAAAAAACTTGTCAGCACTGCGGTAACCGGTTTACCGCCAAGACTACTGTTACACAGTTTTGCTCAGATACCTGTGCCAAGAGAGCATACAAACAACGGAAGCGGGATGAAAAAATTGAAGTGGCCATCAAGGAAGAAACCGAGAAAGCCATGTACAACCCTGCCATTTCTCAAAAGGAATTTCTAACCGTAGATGAAGCCTGCCAGTTAATCAACGCCAGCCGCTGGACCATTTACAGGCTCATCGACAAAGGCGAACTCAAAGCAGGAAAGTTGGGCAGAAGTACCCGTATCCCCCGAACAGCTATCAACGAACTATTCAAATTAACTGAAGCATGACAGTAACATTAAGACAACGCAAAAAGGGCGATAAAATCAGCCTCTATCTTGATTACTATGGTGATGGTAAAAGAGACTATGAGTATTTGCAATTATACATCATACCAGAGCCGGAGAAAGGCAAGCTCACCAAAGAGCAAAAGGAAGAAAACCGCAAGACCATGATCCTGGCAGAAGCCATCCGGTCAAAAAGATTGCTCCAGATAAAGAATGAAGAATATGGCTTTCGGGATACCGATAAAGCCAAAGGCAGTTTCATTGCCTACTTTGAAAGGCTTACCGAGAAAAGAAAAGGCAGCGAGGGTAATTGGGGCAATTGGGATAGTGTGCTGAAACACTTGAAGAAGTTCGCCAAGAATGGTGCATCATTTAAAGACATTGATAAAAACTGGTTGGAAGATTTTAAAACCTATCTCATATCCGAAGCCAAGAGCAAAACCAATAAACACCTTTCACAAAATTCACAGTCCTCCTATTTCAGCAAGGTAACCGCAGCTTTGAAGGAAGCAGTAAAAGAAGGCATCATACAAACCAATCCGGCAAACCAGGTGGAGGGCATCAGGTCAGATGATCCTGATAGAGAGTTTCTCACTTTGGAAGAATTACAGGCAGCAGCAAAAGTGGAGTGTGAAATGCCGGTGCTCAAAAATGCTTTCATCTTTTCTGCATTGAGTGGTTTGCGTTGGTCGGATATAGAAAAATTAGTTTGGTCAGAAGTGCAGCACTCCGAGCAGTCCGGGTATTACATCCGTTTCAGGCAGAAGAAAACAAAGGGAGCAGAAACATTGCCCATTTCAGAACAAGCCTTTTCGCTTTTAGGCGAAAGAAGAAAGCAGGATGATAAAGTATTTGAAGGATTGTATTACAGTGCCTGGCATAACTTAAAACTCCGTGAATGGGTAATGAAAGCAGGTATCACCAAGCACATCACTTTTCACTGTGCAAGGCACACCTACGCCACTTTACAAATTACATTAGGTACAGATATTTACACGGTTTCAAAACTCTTAGGTCACAGGCATTTAAAAACAACCGAAATTTACGCTAAGGTAATTGACCATAAAAAACAGGAGGCCGCCAATAAAATTAAATTAGACTTATAGCGATGGAAGTAAAAGTATTAGACAGCATCATGCACGGTGTATTGAAGCCGTGGAAATTAGACACCACCAACACAAGGCGGTTCACTGAATTGGTGAAAGCTGCAAAAGCAGCTTCACACAATACCAATGCAGAGTTGCTTTCGCAACTCACAGCATTGTTGGTTGATTACCCTTCGCTTCAAAAAATAGTGACGGATGAAACCATAGGCAATACAGCATTGCAGCAGCTTTCTTACAAAACAGATTTGCCAAAGTATAAAGATGCCGTTACCCATTTTTATTATTTCATAATCACCGGAGAAACACTTCGTGTTTTCAATGCAGTATTGCAGCAAGCTGCAAACTGGACTGAGTTAGTTGATATTCGCTATCAGGTTGGCAAGACCCTTACCAATGTGAGAGTATTAGCCAAACAGGTTACCACAGAATTAAATGAGCAAGGTTTTACAACGGTTCCAGATGCAGAAAGCAGCGTTGTTCACTTCGCTTTGTATTACTTAAAGCATAGCCTTATTGAGCTTTATTTCAGCATACAGGAACAGTTCAAGGCAAGCCTTTCACAAACAACAACCATAGAAGATTTTTATGTGTTGGATTTGGAAGAACCATTGTCCACAGTTCAGCAATTAGAATATGTTGGTCCGCCAGCAGCAGATGAAAAAGGAAGCCCCGAATACAACGGCAACCAGGAAGCAATTCACTTTGGTTTCAAAGATGATATTGCAAAGCTCACAACGGTTGTTAATCAGTTGTGCCATCAAATAGAATTACTGAATGATGATGTTACCAGTGCTGATGAATTGATAAAGGCATTAACAGCAAAAAGCATATTGCCCGGTGCAGTTAAAATTCAATTAGGCTGCGAAACAAAACACTTCCGTTATTGCATTGATAAGTTCACACCATACTTCAATAGCCTTTCATTGTCGAACATTGAAAAGTCAAAAATCTTCTATTCCAAAAAGGATACACTGATAACTGCAAACAACCTTTCAGCAAGTGGTTCAAAGAACAAAATTGAACCAAAGGAAAAGACAACCATTGACAAGATTTTTAAACATCTGCAATAAAAAACATTAAGATTATTCAGTAATGTGAGTAAGGGATTAACCCCTTAACCATTGCCCCTCTTGCATTTAAGAGGTTTGTGCCATCATTCATAAAAATAAAAAAAGATGGCACACGAAGAATTAATCTTAGACAAGCTCACCGAA
>CAZTRY010000162.1:0-5541 GCA_964616525.1 uncultured Sphingobacterium sp.
AAATCCTCTCTTGTGCATCTACAGCAAATCTAATCAATTTGTGTCCACACGATAGTCTATAGCCGGGAAGGCCAATTTCTTTTGAAGACCAAAAGAAACAAAAGTCTTCTTCAATCCCTAGGTGCCTTTGCCACAAGACCACCGCACATCAAAAAAAAAGATCGCTGCTTTTGGGGGATAGAGGAATATGGAAGTTTTCCTCATATGATCCCAAAATCTAATGCTCGGGAGTGCTTTTTGAAAGAAACTGCATCCTTTTTTTGATCTTTCTGGCACTTGGTCTTGAATCGTCCTTCGGAACCCTTTATCTGTTATCAACGGTTTTTGGACTGTGCTGTTGGGTTACAACAGAACATATGTTACTGTCCTTGCTAGTAGGGAGGATCGGCCTCCTGGGATTTGGAAGTAAAGGCGCGCTTTATCCTTGCATTAACTTTCATAATTCACTGCAGTCAAGTAATCCGGAGAAGTGGAGCATAAACATTCTGATCTTGCAATAACTTACCCACGGCTTGGATTACACCAAAAGGATAAAGTGTGGATTTGCGACAAATACCGGGAAGCCGCGGCTCTTTTGCTTACTTTTCCAGCTGAAGGGAAAAGTAAGTGCCCTCTTCCGCGGCAAGAGCGGACGATTTTTATAAGGATTATTGAAGGTGTTTTTACCCGGACACAAGTGATTGACAATTGACAATTTGAAGAAAATCTGTTGTCTGTAATCTCGTAATTTTTAACCCGATAGCTATCGGGTGTCAACTGTCAACTGTCCATTGAATTAAAGTCCCAAAACCTGTCTCAGCTTAGGATACCCTGTTTTGCTGACCGGAATCTTTTCCCCTGATTTCAGAATTGCAAGATGAGATTCTTTTTCATAAGGGTCAATCCGGGTGATTTCATTGATCCTGACAATATAAGAACGGTGTACCCTGACAAAATCTTCTTCTCCCAATAGCTTTTCAAAATAGGCCATGGTTTTGTTCTTCAGAAATGATCCTTCGGGCGTGTGAATTTTTACATAATCATCATCTGCAGCCAGGAAAAGAATATCATTTACCGGTATGATCTTAATCTTGGTACCTGTTTTAACTACAACGCGTTCATTTCTGAGACTGGAGTTCTGAATATTGTCGATGAGTTGTTTGGTGTTTTGCTTAGGTTCAGCAACCTGCCGTTGATCCATCCACTTTTGAACGGCCTTATTGAAGCGTTCTTTGGTAAAAGGTTTCAGTAGATAGTCTACTGCATGCTCCTCAAAGGCTTTAATTGCATATTCATCAAAAGCTGTTGTAAAGATTACAGAAGGAGGTTGTTCTATGAGTTCAAGCATTTCAAATCCATTGATTTTAGGCATCTGAATATCCAGAAAGATAAGATCCGGCTCATGCTGAGCAATGGCTTTTACTCCTTCAAAACCATCGCTGCATTCCTGAACAATCTCAAGATCCGGCCAGGATTGAAGGTATTCAATCACTACTGAACGTGCCAGAGGCTCATCGTCAATTAAAACTACTCGCATATTTATATCTGAGGAATTTTTACAATAGTTGTAAATATATGGCTATAAGATGTAGTTTCCAACAGGTCTGTTCTGCCAAATAATAAGTGCAATCTCCTTTTTACTCCGCTTAGTCCGAAGCCGGTTCCATGTTTAGGACGGGTGGTATCCGGATCATAAGGATTTTGAACAGTAATCTGCAGCTCATTCTCAGAACATTCCGCAAAAATACTGATGGTAACAACGCCTGTTGTATCATAAAGCCCGAATTTTATTGCATTTTCTACAATAGGCTGAAGAAGCATTGGTGGGAGCAGTTTTGATTTGCAGGCTTCATTGTAGGATATTTCGGTTGAGAGACGATGCCCAAACCGCACTTTTTCTATATCCAAATAAAGTTGCAGGTGTTCCAGTTCATCAATGAGCGAGACAGGCTGCTGATCTTCCTTTTTTAGAGTGCCCCGAAGAAAATCGGATAATTGATGAATCATTTTCCTGGCTTCCTCAGGCCTGCTGCCTATTAAAGCGGTAATTGAGTTTAAACTGTTGAATAGAAAGTGTGGTTGTAATTGCTGTCTCAGATTGTACAACTCTGCATCTCTGGCCAGAGTTTCAGCTTCAAGCTTTCTTTTTTCTGTCTCTTTCTGATCCTCCTGTGTATACCAAACCACACTTACCATCGCCATCAGTCCAATAATAAGGAGTCCGATGAAGAAGCGGATAGGTAGTGAATTGTATAAAAATTCGGTATAATGAGGGTCATTCATTATGATACTGACCAGAACCCAATTATTAACCAGCAGCCATAGAGAAGCAAGAATTGAGCAATACATCAGCATAAGCAAATACCTGTTTTTCTCCGGCCGGTAATATTTCAGGTTATTTCCAATCAGGTAACAGGCAATTGCAAGCAATAAAATACTTACCGTGCTGTCCAGTAATGAGGTCTGAAAACTGAATCCAAACCATAATAATATCGCAGCCTGAGATAAAATACTGGCAACAATACATTGTACTGTGACCAGCAGAATCTTGCTTCTTGATAAAACCCCGTTGCCGGGATTTGTGTTAGATTGTCGTTGTGACACTTGCTTGTTGATTTTGGCTTATCAATAATGCTTTTTGATGACTCATTTCAATATATTCTTCTGCATCATTCACCTCCAGAATATTACAATAGATCTCAGAGCCGTCTTTTAGTTCGTCGACCTGATAGAGTTCAGTCATCGTGATAAAATCCCATCTAATGGCTGATTGATCCTTGTTTTCCATCATAAGCTTCTCTTCATGGATAAGCTTCTGAGCTTTTCTGAGTGCTTCTTTTTCGCCCGAAGCACTGATCAGTCTGAGCTGTTCATCAAATTGTGGACGGTGATTTCCATTGCCACAGGTAATTCTGAAAATGAGTTTAGCGACATACCAGTTCATAGCAGTATTAGTTATAGGTTGATAGATGATGATTTTTATAGGAGGCCTTTTTTGTAGTTTAAAAGCTCTTAATATCTATTCCTCCAAATATGGATGTACCTTCTATAACCAGGATTTTATCCGGAATTGCATTCAGCTGTGGAGGTCGTTTGTCTTCAATCCCACCAAAAATGGCGACCATCTCTGAATGAATGGTCCAGTTTGCCGGTACAATGATCTTAGTTCCACCAAATACCTGTACTACCTCGATCTTTACTCTGCCTTTTATGTCAGCCTGCATCAGATTGATTTCACAGCCTCCAAAGAAGTTTACTATTTCTCCCCCCTTAAAATCTTTGGATACAATATTCTTTTTTACTCCACCAAATATTGAAACAGATTCAATTTTGTCCTCAGTTAATGGTCCTGAAGCAGATTGTTCATGTGCTTCCCCTGTAAAATGATTATCCTTGTTCTCTGGATCTACTCTTTTATCCCAATTTGTAAAATCTTCAGAGAGAACACCCTTCTTTCGGCCAAATACAAGCCAGGTGCCAAGGCCTATGATCAGGAATGGCCAGAAGAATCTGCTTAATTCCATGCCCGGAATAATTTTATTGCTCAGGAATAATGCACCGATGGCAATTGGCATAAATGCCGACGGACGGTCATATCCCTGACGGGAGCCGATGAAAACACCAATAAGGATCAGAAAGACAGGCCAGCTGAATATCCATGATGGGATAAAGAAGATGTCTAAAGTACGTAATAATAGTATGAACCCCAGGCCAAGTAAAACTAAGCCAACTAAGGCTTTTCCTGATTTTTGATTTGAACTGTTAAAATTTTGCATGGCTATAATATTTGATTCAAAACTAAGGTCTTATAATCTGATGTAAAATACTTATTAGGCGAGTTTACCACTCTTATCGGTGAATGTCGTAAAAATGTCGGTGAAAAATAAATCAAAGTGAGTTGAGAATTGAGAATTGAGAGTTGAGAATTGAGACCCGATAGCTATAAGGTTGACAAATTCTCTCATTTGCTAATTTGCTAATTCACTCATTTGCTAATTTACTTCGGATATAAACATGTTTGATATTTCCCTTACCGGATACCCTTTCATCAAACTCAAATTTATTCAGATTTTTGATCAGGGGAAGTAATTTGGGGTAATTATAATTTCTGGAGTCAAAATCAGGTTTCTTTTTCAGAAGTAAATTTCCAAGATTACCGAGATAGGCCCAGCCATTCTCATCTTCCAGGTCAGAGATACTGTCACTGATCAGTTTGATCAGTTCCTTATCAATATTATTTAGAGGGGCATTCTTCTTCTTAGGTGGCCTTTTTGATTTTCTGCTGGGCTGGGATTCATCCGCTGCGGCTTCTTCGGTGCTGCTTTCTTCTGTACTCAGGATCTCTATATAGATAAATTTATCGCAGGCAGTGATAAAAGGGATTAAAGTTTTCTTCTCGCCAATTCCGATAACAATCATCCCAGCTTCCCTTAGTCGGGTAGCAAGCCTCGTAAAATCACTGTCGCTTGAAACAATGCAAAACCCATCTACCTTACCCGAATATAAAATATCCATCGCATCGATGATCATTGCACTGTCGCTTGAATTTTTGCCGCTTGAATAGCTGTATTGCTGAATAGGGGTAATTGCATTCTCCAGTAAAACTTTTTTCCAGCCCGAAACAGTTGGTTTGGTCCAGTCGGCATAAATTCTTTTAAATGTTGGTGTACCGTATTTGGCAATCTCCTGAAACATGGGTTTTACATTCGCATAGGGTACATTGTCAGCATCAATGAGTACTGCGAGTCTGAGATCTTTGGTTATTTCCATTCTATAGAATTTTATGGCACTTTCTCATAAAGGTAGAGCTTTTAACATTAAGAAATAGCTGATTTTTATTCAGTAGTGTCCGGGTAAAAACACATTCCACAGTCCTTATTAATAATCGTCCGCTCTTGCCGCGGAAGAGGGCACTTACTTTTCCCTTCAGCTGGAAAAGTAAGCAAAAGAGCCGCGGCTTCCCGGTATTTGTCGCAAATCCACACTTTATCCTTTTGGTGTAATCCAAGCCGTGGATAAGTTATTGCAAGATTAGAATGATTCTGCTCCACTTCTCCGGATTACTTAACTGCAGTGATATATGAAAGTTTATGCCAGGATAAAGCGCGCCTTTGCTTCCAAATCCCGGGAGGCCGATCCTCCCAACTAGCAAGTACGGTAATATATGTTCTGTTGTACCCCATCAGCACAATTCCAAAACCCTACATAAAAGATAAACGGTTCCGAAGGACGATTCGAGACCAAGTGTCTCCCGATAGCTATCGGAAAAAATCAAAAAAAAGAGGCAGTTTCTTTCAAGAATCACTTCCGAGTATTAGATTTTGGGATCATATGAGGAAAACTTTCAAATTTCACTACCCCCCAAAAGCAGTCCCGCACATGCGGGATTGGTCTTCAAACCTGAGCCGCATTTTTGCGGCGAAAGCATGAACACCTTTAAAACAATAAAAAAAGGGTGAATAACAAATTAGCCTTCCCGGCTATAGACTATCGTGTGGACACATCCCTGTCGTCATGCTTAGGCGTCCTTGTCCCCCGCTGGCCTTTAGATTAGCAACAATA
>CAZTRY010000163.1:0-5407 GCA_964616525.1 uncultured Sphingobacterium sp.
CTTCCTGAAATTCAGTAGGAAAAGGATAATCTGCAACTTTTTTCAATTCTATTTTCTTTCCTGATTTCTCAATTTCAATCGCTTCGTTGATGTAGTTTATGATGATGGGCTTCAGTTTTTTGATTTGTTCAATATTAATAAATCTGATTTGTCTGGCAGATTGCACATTTTCAGTTTGCTGAATTAAAATCCCTTGGCTGTCATTTAACAAAGCCCCTTTATGAAATAATAGTGCGCAGTAATCTTTAAATCCATGGATGAGAACAATGTTCCTTCCTCTATATGTATAACAGGGATGCATCCATTTATAATCTTCTTGAATCAATTTATTTTGGCAGATGATTTCCCTCAATAAATGAAATTCATCATTCCATTTTTGTGCTTTTTCAAAAAAGTGTTCTGCTTCTGTTTTCATAAAAAAGTCCAGTTATTACTGATTAATTTTTCGGCCTGCGGGTCTTAAGTACCAGGATAGAATAGTTGCAATTAATAAAATTAATGAGGGAATAGCTTCTGTAAATGCTTGCCCGACTGCTAAATGAGAAATGAAAGCTCCCGACATTACAAAAAAGAATCCGGCATAAGCCCATTCCTTTAGAAGTGTAAATTTTGGAATCAGAATAGCAAAGACACCCAGGATTTTCCATACACCTATTATGCTTAAAAGATATAGAGGATACCCAAGATTGCTCGCTATTTCATTATATCCTCCTATTTGAAGCATTTGTTGTATTCCACCGGCCAACATTCCTATCGAAAGGAATATTGTAACCGACCAGTATATGATTTTGTTCCTTTTTGGCATATTATCTTATTCTAACCTGTCTAATATCTCTTGTAAGCGGTTATGAGCCATATTGATGCCTTGCACAAAAGGCATTTGCAAAAGCTGATTTCTTAACTCAACAGACTTGAATATAATTTGCATAGTGAGTTTGCTGCTTTCCTCTCCAAGTTTTTCAAATTCAAAATATTCAAGCTGCACAGGAAAAGGTGTATTTTCCATTTCAAAGGTTCGGGTAATTCTTTGGTTTGGAACAAATTCATGGATTGTGCCGTTTGCCCTGAATACGATCATTCCGTTGTGTGATGTTTCAAACGCGTAAGAACCATGTTTTTTATTCTCCAGTTTCAATACTTTCGTTCCCATCCACTGTTCAAAAAGTTCTGGATCTTCAAAGGCTTTAAAGAGCAATTCCAAAGGCAGATCGAAAACCCTGGTTATAACGATTTCTTGTTTGTTTTCTTCAGCATTAACTTTTGTTTTCTGTTCCATGCTTTATTTGTTTTTATAATTTTTCATCATCTCTTCTAATTTATTAAATCTGTCGTCCCACATTTTGCGGAATGGTTCGATGAATTCAGCTATTTCCTTCATTTTTTTTGGATTGAGCTGATAATAAATTTCTCTTCCATTTTGAGCTGGCCTTAATAATTCGCATTCAGTCAGGATTTGGAGATGTTTTGAAACCGTTGGACGGGCTGTGTCAAAGTTTGCAGCGATTGCGCCGGCTGTCATTGATTGGGATGTCAGTAATAAAAGTATGGCTCTTCGCGTCGGGTCTGCAATCGCTTGAAATACGTCTCGTCTTAAATTCATTATGTAGTTATGTGACTACAAATATAAATGTAGTTATTTAACTACGCAAATATTTTATTGGATTTTTTAATCAGGGAGATCAGGAAAGAAATATGTTGTGCATGACAAGTGTCAATAGATTTCATTTTAGGATTATTTCGATTACTTGATTAACTAATTAAGGACGGGACATTCTTAACAAAAAAGGCCCCGTCCCCGGAGCCTTTTACATATTTTCTATTTAAATCTTACTTCAAATCCTTACTCCATGGCACTCCCGCCATCCCATTCAAATCCCATACTATTCGTCCTGCACGGATAGTCATTTCGGCCTGAAACTTTTTATTCCCTTCCAGTTTAAATCCTCCTGCATCAAGGAAACCAAATTTGCCATCCAGCACCTTAATCACTGCAATATCTGCAACAGAACCCTCACTAAGGTTACCCAGATCAGGACGTTTGATTGCAGTTGCTGCACCCCAGCTTGCGCGCCGGATAATATCTTCAGTCTGCATACCCATATTCAGGTATTTAGACATCAGGTTCAGCATATCTTTCATTCCAGAATTAACGCTGTTATGATGCATATCAGTTCCGAAAGTATCAGGTGCAAGACCCTGCTTTACTGAAGGCACAGCCTGGTTAAACCAGAACCCAACACCACCATGGCCTACATCAAATAGAATTCCTTTTTTGCGGGCATCCAGTACAAAAGGGCGGACCATGCCGTTCTCATCAACCACCGGCATTCGTTCTGAAACGTTTTCATAGGCATGGGTAATGATATCGCCGGCTTTCATATGATTCAGCTGATCCTCAAGTGAGAACTCTGTAATATGGCATTCTACAAATAGGGGACGATTATTGGCATGTGCCAGTGATGCGGCAGCATCAAAGGGCTTCCAGTCTTTGCCGGAATAATGTCCAATCTTTACACCAACAATATTATCTGCATATTTTTTGATGATCTCATCAGCTTTTTCAATTTCAAGAGCTTTCATGTCTTCCTGTTCAGCAGCTGTACCCACCATGCCCGGTGCAAATACATTCAGGTAAGAAAGTACACGAGTGCGGGAACGGTCTATAATCTGCTCTTTAAACAGTGGAAAGGTTTTATAACCTGATGTTCCGGCATCAACAACGGTAGTAATTCCTGCCCGAAAGGTAAAATCATCAGGTTTAACACTGGATGAGCCATGCCCAAACCCTGGATTCGGTCCGGTGAAAACGTGGGTATGGATATCGATTAACCCCGGACTCACATACATCCCGCTTACATCCACCACTTTTTTGGCACCTGCAACAGGAATGTTTGGAGCAACTCTCAGAATTTTGCCATTACTGAGGGCAACATCCATTTTTGCACTAATCTTATTTTTAGCGTCAATAACATGACCGCCTTTCAATAGAAGATCGATTTCCTGCGCAATTACAAATTGTGCAGAAACAGACAGGCAGATCGCGAAGAATACGGATCTGCCTGCTTGTATGAATTGATTCATGTTCATAATTATTTAGCCAATGGAGCACTCAGGGCATTCAAATCCCAAACTACACGTCCCTTGCGCAAAGTTAATTCGGCTTCAAGTTTTAGTTTCCCTCTCAAGGCCATTCCGCTGGCATCAATGTATCCAAAGTCTCCCTCGCGGAGTCTGAATACGGCAATATCTGCTTCAGTTCCTTCACTCAGGTTACCCAATTCAGTACGTTGTATTACTTTAGCTGGGTTCCAGGTGGATGCTGCAATCACATCAGCCAGAGGCATGCCTAAAACCAGGAACTTGGAGGCAAGGTTAGCCATATCTTTGAAACCGGCATTCATACTTCCGGTGTGCAGATCAGAACTTAAGACGTCCGGATGGAAGCCCTGTTCCATAGCAGGAACTGCCTGACTCCAGTTGAAGCTTCCGCCACCGTGACCAACGTCGAAAATCAGGCCTTTTTTGCGTGCTTCCCAAACAAATGGCTTCACTTTTTTAGTTTTTACATCAACAATCGCCTGTTTATGCTCCAGCATTTTACCGTTTCTGTCAAATTCCTGATCATAACGATAGGCATGGGTTAAAATATCGCCCGGGCGTAAATGTTTTAATAATAAATCCTCAAGTGGAAGGGGAGGGAGTGCCTTTCCGAAATCCACCATCACCGGAATACTGGCAATTCTGCCTGCTTCTACTGCTTTATCGGTAGGTTCCCAATCATGGCCAATATAATGCGCCAGCTTGATTCCAATCACAATATCCTTATTCTTTATTGCTGATGCAGCAGTGAGTTTGGCATCCATATCGGCTTCATCCTGCTCATAGGTATCTACACCACGCATTCCACCACCCACAATGTTCATGAAGGAAAGTACTCGGGTTTTAGAGTGCTCAACAACGTTCTTTCTAAATAAATCAATGTTTTTCCATCCGGCGCCACCTGCATCTGCAACCGTGGTAACACCTGAACGGAATGTAAAACCATCCGGTGGAAGAGCATCTAGACTATTGCTTAAGTAATTATTCTCAGTACCGTGAAATACGTGTCCGTGAATATCAATAAGTCCCGGTGTTACATAAAGTCCGCTGACATTGACTGTTTTTTTAGCCGAACTCGATGGAATATCCGCTGCTACACGAAAAATTTTACCGTCTTTAATGGCTACATCCATTTTGCCATTGATTTTGTTCTTGGCGTCGATCACATGACCGCCTTTTAGCAGAAGGTCAATTTCCTGTGCCTTAATATTTGTTGCAAAAAAGGTGATTAGCAGGAAAAGCGAAAGACTTTTTAATGTTTTGAAATAGGTTTGCATTCGTTTTAACAGATTTTATGTTTTAATATTATTTTGTGAGTGCTTGTGGAGAATCCCAGATTGGTCCGCTGACACCATTCAGGTCCCAAACGATTTTGCCCGCACGGATGGTTAATTCTGCATCCATTTTCTGTGTTCCTTTCAGAACATTTCTTCTAACATCAGTGAAGCCGAAGTTACCTTTTTTTACGCTGAATACCGCAACATCCGCTTCAGATCCTACACTCAGGTTACCCAGGTCCGGTCTGTTGATTACCCTTGCCGGACTGGCAGTTGATTTCTCAATTACTTCTTCTAAGGTAAGACCAATATTCAGGAATTTAGACATTACATTGGCCATATCTTTCATTCCTCCATTCATACTGTCGGAGTGAAGATCAGTGCTGATTACATCAGGTTTGAATCCCTGTTTGATTGCAGGAACAGCCTGACGCCAGAAAAAGGCACCACCACCGTGGCCAACATCAAACAATATTCCTCTTTTCTGAGCTTCAAAAATAAAGGGCTTTACTATGCCCGCGTCGTCAACCACTGTCTCACGATCTTTAGGCCCGTAAGCAAAGGTATGGGTGAAAATATCACCGGGACGAAGATGTTCAAGGAACAATGATTTTATAGAATTGGTAGGCTGATGTTCACCAAAATCGACCATTACAGGGACCTTGGCAAGCTTTCCTGCTTCTACCGCGCGGTCTACCTGGGTGAAATCACCCCAGTAATGTGCGGCTTTGATACCAACGATAATCTTCGGAAAGAGTTTGGTAATCATATAAGAGGTCATCTCAGGATTGAAATCTGTTTTATCCTGCTCTTCAAAACGTCCATACATTCCGTTTCCTGTAATATTCAAAAGAGCAAGAATACGGGTCTGTGAGCGGTCTATGTTCTGCTCTTTAAAGAGACGGAAGTTTCTCCAGCCAGATGATCCGGCATCCACCACAGTGGTAACACCTGCCCTGAAGGTAAATGCATCTGCAGGAACGGCGGTTTGTCCGTCAGCAATATATGATCCCAGATCATTCCCCTGAAAT
>CAZTRY010000164.1:0-5391 GCA_964616525.1 uncultured Sphingobacterium sp.
TTAACATAAGTACCCGCTTCCTTATCGCCATGAAAAGCATAAGCTCTTGCATTTAAACGAAGGGCTTCGCCGGTATGATAGATTTTATCGCCCCAGGCATTCCAGGTAGCCAGCCAGTCCTCCTTCGGAAACTGATCCAAATCAAATATCAGACTGCTAACAGGTATTTTATCACGCTGAGCTTTTGCATTCTTCAGAATATCATCATATACTTTTTTATACTCAGGCTGTTTAATTTTCACATCCAGCTCTTTCTTCTTTTCTGCATCAAATAATAAGCGCGGATGTTTTCCTGCCATGCCCTGAGGTGCGATATGAATCGTAAATTCTGTATGAGCCAATTCCTTAGCACCATCCAAAGCCTTTATCTTTCCGATATAAAGTCCTTCAGGGAAATTAAGTTTCAAAGGTTTTAGAGACCAGTCAGTACCCGACTTTATCAAGTCTCCTTTATAGAAAGAATTAGACTGGTCAGCAAAAGAAACAATTTCCAGGTTTACATTTTTGGCATCAAGCGGCCATTTTCCATCCAGGTTGAAGTCATCTCCTGCAGCATAATGCTTTTTAGGAATATACTGTGCATATTCAGGCAATTTATACATTTCAGGAGCAGTAAAACGGAAAGCAGTTTCACGGGCGGCAGTAAAGGAAATATCATCAATTCCAAAAAAGATTGGCATATCCGGATCTGCTGAGGGGAATTTAGTTATAAATGCCAGAGCATAAATTCTAACTTTATCTTTGCCAGAAATCTTCGGATTCTCAGCCACAAGATCATTAAAACTGACCGTTGCTGTCACCCATTTATTCCGTTCGGGATTATTGATCGTAAAATCCAGCTTTCCAAGGTTACCTGCAGCAAACCTGACCTTATAATATTCTGAAGGAGTATTTGACTTTAAATAATACCTGAATTTTACACTTGCACCGGGTACAAGATACATGTCGAGCAATTTCTGTGCACCGGCATAAGCATCTACATTGGTAAAAGCACGAACCTTCTGAACCACCGAAATATTAGGATCGCCAGGAACAATTTCATTCGGCCTGAAGTCCATATTATATGCTATATCCTGCCAGTGTGGATATGAAGCCCATGCTCCCAGCTCCCGATCCTCGAAGTTTTCGGTGTATGTAAAAGGTTCTACTATAACATCCGGATTTGACGGACTAAGTTGTCGCAGCTGTGCATGCACATTAAGTGCAAAACAGGCCGCAGTAACCGAAAGGATTATTTTATTCATAATAATTACTTATTTTAATTTCTATTCTACTAATCATCAATTTTATTTAATACTTAAATCTGATCTGCCGCCTTGTACTTTTGTACTGATTACTTTCTTATTTGCATCATAGGTCCATTCGCGAAATGCCTGTCCATTTAAAGATACTACTGTAGGTTTTGCATCAACTGAAATTGATACTGAAGTTTCCTTCTCAGATTGCAACTCCAATTCGGTGTTACCTCCATTCACAGCAATAGTTCCGCTTGCACTATTTCCAATACTTACTGAAATTCCATAACCGGAGAAACTGCTTCCTTCAAAATAAGCTTTCTGCAATTTTCCGTTCTGACTGAATGAAGCTGTGAACCGTTTTGCATCTGTTGTGAAGCCCCCTACCGGTACTGAACTTACTGATGCGGTTCTAAAAAAACCAATATCAGAACCGCCACTGTGGGCGATTTTAGCTCCCACCCAACCAGGTGCCTCCATCGGTGTTGTAACAGGTCTGGCACCAAAATCACCACTTGCCGGTTTAGCTTCAGGTAATAATACCGCAAAGAAATTTGCTTCATTCAGGTCAGGTTTACTCACCAGCGTAAGGAAGCTTTCAGGGAACTTCTTATTATACCTATCGCGAATACTTGCTGAGTATAGATCATGCCCTTGCTGAGGACGGCCGTCTACCTGCACTGAGATCACATCCATTGTTAACCTTGCATTTGGACGGTCAATCGTCATACGGTTATTTTTATAAGCTAAAGCACGGGTATGATCCTCATTTTGAGGCGCATGAAACAACCAATCGTATACATGTCCGCCGGTTTTACTCTTAACCTGATCGAATAAGAATATCGGACCAGATTTAGTATAAAGAAGCGTACGGGAATATTTCTCCAGTTTATCTTTATAAACTGAGCTTAAGTCGCTTTCGATAGCATCTGCTTGTTTCCCGTTAAATGTATGAGTCATTCGTGGCCAGTCAAGAAGTGCCTTAATACCATTATCATAATGAGCTGGTGCCTGACTTTCAGGATCATGATCAATGAGCATCACATTATGAGCAATTGCCTGTACATCGTAACTTAAAAACTCAAGATTTTCATAATAATTGGGGCCTCCATAACCGGGATCTGTTAACAGTTCCTCTCCATTTTTCATAATTTGAAAACTTCCCTGATCGTAATGATAATGATTCCCATTAGGACCAACACGCGTGGTAATTATTGTCGAAGCATCCTCCCAGCCAGATCGCATGACCATCCCCTGAGCTGAAAAAGCTTTAGAAAGCGGCATTCCTTCATCACGGGATTTTGCCTGTATATCATCTCTAAACCATAAATATCCTAAGTATCCGCCTTTCCCGGCATCCCAAAATTCCTTTGCATATTTATACAAATACGGATCTTTTGTCCGGTGAGCCAACCATAAAGTATGGTCCATGTTAAAGCCATTATATATTCTAGCAGCATCCCCATAACTGTGGAACAAATAATTTGGACCAGTTGCAAGAATGGGATATTTATAAAAATTTTTAACATTTGTTGTAGTGGAATAATCTACTCCAAAGTTTCGTTCGAATGCGGAGAAAAATTCAACCATGTGCATGGTTGCCCCATCCATATATCCATAGGGTTCAGCATAACTTCCATCTTCGTAATAAGTGTTGTCGATAAATGTTCTGGCTTTTGTAAGGATACCCGAAAGGTATGGCTCAAGATATTGATTGGATGGATCATCACCATACATAGCAGTAGCAGCCAGACCCAAACTTCCTACCATGAGTGCGATATGATTCGTTTGGTTTGAAGGCATACGGTTCATCTCGATCATATCCCTGTAAAATGGCTTGATACCCTTTTCCATTAAAGCTTCCCTGACAAAAGCACGCTCTTGTTCAGTCATCAGGTGAAAGAGCATATCATAACCAATGGAAACCGGTTCAATAGCAAAGCCTACATAAAAGTACATCCAGAATTTGCGCTCCAGCATCCAGTTATTGTTCCATTTGCTAAACGAACAAAGCTTCAACAAAGCCTTTTTGGCTTGTTCACCCGCAGCTTTATCACCGGTAAAGGAATAATACATGCTTCCGGCTTCAATAACCTTTCCTAATGTAGTGTTGGGAAGATTCCATGCTGCGAATGCGGCAAATCCAACGGTGTTTTTGGCGTAAGGGCCTCCTACAAGGTTTTCTGCAGTTCTGTCAATACCTTCGTTGATGGCATCGACATTTACATTCATAAAACTTTTGTCTGCCAGGGCATTTTCAAGGATCTTCTTAGCAACGGGAGACTTCTCATTAGCAAGGCGGTTTTTTAGCTCGTCTGCTGAAAAGAGCAATCGGGGATGTTCTTCAATTTTTTTTCCCGGAACAAGGAATCGGAATACCTGATTCAGTTCTGAACCCTGATCATTCTGGCCTTTTAACCTGATCTCCCACTGCCCGCGGGCATCTTTTTCACTTAGTTTATAGATAGCCGGATTTTCCCAATTATTACCGCTGCGGCTGAATGAAATATTATCCTTAATGATGTTTCCTTTACTATCTACCAAAGTGCCTTTCACTTGCTTAAGCCCTCCATCACCTTCAGCTGAGGCTTTCAGGTGGATATTATCGCCATAGAAAAAGTGTTTATTCAGGATGGAAACATCAAACATATCAAAGCTGGTTGAAGCCGGCTGCAGGGCAGTAAATGTACGGTCACGTTCGCCATTGATCTGGAAATCATCCATTAAGATCGTATACGTGAATAGATAGTTTACTACCGGATAGCTTCCTTTAATGGTTATCACCTGGATATGTTCATCAGCTTTTAAGGCTTGACCGCCCTGCATAAATGCAGAAATTGGGATATCCAGTTCCAGCCATTCATTGGCAACGGGCTTATTGATCTTATGCCTGTAGCGACGGCCGTCAAATGTTCCCAAAGAAAGCTCTAAGGATTCAGGGTTACGGTCACTCTGAAAATAAACAGCAGCCCTGATTCTGGTATCAGAACTTGTGTACAAATTCAGCCTTCTGGTAAAGCCCTGGTATAGTTCATTAGTATCATGCGCCTTGAATGGGCGTGCAAGGGCATAATTACTATTCTTGTAAGTAGGGGTTTTACTGGCATGATAAAGCGCATCAAAACCGATATCCTGAGCATAGGGATATGTTTCCCATCCAAATAGTTCACCGGTTTCAAAATCATTAAACAATACATATGGCACTCTTTTACCTGAATTTTGAGCAAAAACATAATTGCTCAAAACACAGCAAGCCAATAATATTGAAAATATTTTATTATTCATCCCGATATTGATATATCTCTGAGTCTGGAAAAGCCTATTGTATTAACTGGTCCATTTGCGTAAACGATAGCCTCTGAATGCATAAAAAATCAGATACAAATAACAAGGCATTAATACCCAGTAAGCATTACGGGCATCCCATATATCTACGAAATATCCGTAGATCAGGGGAAGTATTGCATTACCTGCCAAACCCATGACCATCAATGATGCTCCGACTTTAGTAAAACGGCCTAAACCATCTAATGCCAAAGGCCATATCCCGGCCCAAACCAATGAATTGGCAAGACCAAGCATCACGACAAACCATAGAGAAATATCATTGGTATGTCCAAGGAAAGTAACATCTCCTTTCGCGTAGATAATCATCAGGGTAAGTATAGCCCCAAATATGGTACTTGCCTTCAATGCCGTTAACTGCGACATGAATTTTGGAATAAAAAATATACCAACCAGATAAGCACAAATCTGGGCCGTCAGAGTATATGAGGGGAAAACCTTGGCTTCAATCAGGTTAAGGTTCATTGTTGCCGCATAACTGATAACCGTATCAATAGAAATTACCTGGGTTCCTACATGCAGAAATATCGCGAAAGCTCCCAAAACAAGGTGTGGGAACTGCATAACACTGCTTTTTGAAGAGTTTGCCTGTGCCAGTTCATCACTTTCATGTTCGGTATCAATTTCTGGTAGTGGTGAGAAACGAATAAAAAGACCAATCAGAAAAAGAAAGGTTCCTACACATGCGTAGGGAATAATTACCCTTTGAATAAGTTCATGGAAAACAGCATCCTTCTCAGCCTGAGACATCGAGCTGATATTATCCAGCATCGCACTGTCCGTGGCTTTGAAGATTACAGCTGCAAACAAT
>CAZTRY010000165.1:0-5343 GCA_964616525.1 uncultured Sphingobacterium sp.
TTACTCCTCTTTCACTGGGGATTGAAACTATGGGCGGACTTATGGACGTAATCATCCCCAGGAATGCAAAAGTACCCGCCAAGGCAGGACGACAATATACTACCTCAATCGACGGACAGATCAATATGAAAATCTCTGTTTTTCAGGGTGAGCGGGATCTGGTTTCTGAGAACCGTAAATTAGCCGAATTTGATCTGAAAGGAATTCCGGCAATGCCGGCAGGCTTCCCAAAGGTTGATATAAATTTCCGATTGAATGCCGATGGAATTCTGACTGTTGAGGCTGTTGAATTACGCTCGGGAGTAAAACAGGAAGTTGAAGTGAAACCAACCTATGGCCTTACTGATGAGCAGGTAGAGAAAATGCTGATGGACAGCATTGAAAATGCGAGAGATGATGTGAGCAGGAGAATGCTGATAGAAGCACGTACAGAGGGGGAACAGATGGTTTATACGGTAGAACGCTTTCTGGAAAAGAATACTGAACAGGTTTCTGAACAGGAGGCAATTGACACCCAAAAATTAATTGAGACTCTTAAGTCTGCTTTAGGTTCGGGGGATAAAGATCTGATCCATAAAAGTATTGATGAGCTCAACGAGTTTACCCGGCCATTTGCTGAGAGGCTGATGAACACTGCCATTTCTTCTGCAATGAAGGGTAAGGCAATAGAGTAGGATTGTTGTCTGTTATCAGTTGTCTGATTTCCGATGTCTGAGGTCTGATGGCTGATGAAATACTGCTGGTTTGAAATTATTAATTCCTGGCTCTTTGTTCAAAATACTCTGCTTAATAATTAATCCATTTCGAAGGTCTTCTATGAGGATTATCATATTCATAGTCATTTTACTTCTTTCACTGAAGGGTACTGCCCAGAATACTGCAGCGGATAATTTAATGATACTTGAGCTTCTGCAGAATCAGCGTTATGATGAGGCAGCAGAAACCTTGAAAAAAATATATCCTGAACCTATTTCTGACACAAAAATTCTATCCCGGATCGGTTACAGTTTGAGGATGGCTGGTAAATTATCTGAAGCAGAATCGTATTATCTGCGTATCCTGGAACAGAATCCTGCTGAAATTTCTTCACTTTTTAGTATGGCGGGTATCAGCCAGCGAAAGGGAAATTTTGTAAAAGCAAAAGAGTATTACAAGCAGATTCTGGCAAGTGATAGTACCAATTTCTCGGTTTATAAGCAGCTAAGCGATATGATTGAGTCTTCAGAGGGACTTTTACATGCAACCGTCTATCTTCAGAAAGCCAACAGCTTAAATTCTTCCGATGGTGATATTGCCTATAGTTATTCTAAAGTTTTAAAGGATCTGAAACAGTTTGAATCAGCTGCAAAAGTGCTTGATGAAGCAATAGAGGCAGATTCTACCAATCTGATTCTCTTAAGGGGAAAAGCTGAACTGGCCTATGCTATGAAAGACTGGAATGTTGTAATCGACATCTGCAGTATCATTATTCGGGATGGTGACCGCAATGCAAACATTCTCAAAATGCTCGGGGAAGCTTATTATTCAGTCGGAAAATATCAGCCTGCTATTGATATTTTAGAAGGTATGGAAGCCAATGAAATGAAGACTGAGTCGACCCTGTATTTCATTGCAATGAGTTATAAAGCGCTCAAAAACTATAGCAAATCGGTTGATTATCTCAATAAAACGATAAAGGAATCAATTTCGCCAAACACAGCTGGATATTATGCCCAGATAGGAGATGTGCTTGAAAAAAGTCAATTAACCAGAAAGTCGCTCGAAGCCTATCAGAAAAGTCTCTTTTTTGAGAATAAACCTCTGACACTGTATACAATTGCTACAATTTATGATCAGAAACTGAAACAGCCTAAAACGGCCTTAAGCTATTATAAAAGGTATATCCATTCAAAACCTCCTGCTGAGCAGAAAGCTTATATTGACTATTCTAATTTCCGGATTTCTCAGCTGAGTAAATAGTATTAATTAGCGTATTTTATTTTAAACTGATTGCCATAAGAAAGGTTAAAATATTCCTGTTAAACCTGATCAGATCATACTTAGAAGCCGGGATTTTTTTTTGAAACCAATACCTGTGTGATATTGGCTGGTTCAGCCCATTCCTCCGGGCTTATCCGGCAAGAAATTGGGTGTTAGTTCAAATTTCCAATTGCCGGAAGCTACCTCCTCCGGCAAGGTTTATTTTACTCATAGCTGTTTTTCATTGGGGCGTGCAGCCCGGAAAAAGGACCGTCGCTCTTTTCATGAAAACTCGGGGGGCTGTCTGGTTTTATGCTCAAGGAATTTTATGTGGTTTAGGACACACCACACGCACGTATCTGTCTCACATCTACCATCTCATATCTCATATCTCACATCTTTTTATCGGGTCAGGCGGGCAACATATTTTCCAATAATGTCAAATTCAAGATTTACAGTATCACCAATTCTGAGATTTTTCATATTGGTATGGTCGTAGGTATAGGGAATTATCGCTACAGAAAAATTATTTTCCTTTGAGTTAACTACTGTCAAACTAATACCGTTCACACAGATTGAACCTTTTTCAACAGTGATGTTACCGATTGAAGCATCATAGCTAATGGTATATTCCCAGCTGCCATTTTTCTCAATTAATTCGGTGCAAATGCCGGTCTGGTCTACATGACCCTGAACAATATGACCATCAAGCCGGCCATTCATCAGCATACAGCGTTCCAGATTGAGCAGATCTCCTTCCTTAAGTTTTCCGAGGTTTGACTTATTTAAAGTTTCTGTAATGGCTGTCACCGTATGTGTGCCCTCAGCAAGTGCGACAACCGTTAAGCAGACTCCATTATGGGCTACAGACTGATCTATTTTCAATTCATTTGAAAGGTCAGATTCAATCGTTATATGAAGATTATCCTGATCTTTTTGCAGGTTGGAGACCCTGCCTATTGTTTCGATGATGCCCGTAAACATTTTTTTGTTTTCTAAGATTTTTACGATTTTCTGTTCTTATACCAGGAGGAAGCTGCCGGAGCCTGATCGATATTTGTGCCTTTACTGCTGTTTTGCATCATAAACTCCGCCCCGATTAACGCTGCAATCATTGCTTCTTCTTCATTTTCAGAGCTCAAATATTCCGGAAGGAAGTACTTGCCAACAAAATGTGTGTCAAATTTACCTGAAATAAATGCTTCGTGCTGCATCACAAATTTCCCGAAAGCTAATGTAGTCTGAATTCCGGTGATCCGGTATTCATCTATTGCTCTGATCATCCTTTCTATCGCCTCGGAACGGTTTTTACCATAAGTAACCAGTTTGGCAATCATAGGGTCATAATATATGGGAATTTCCATTCCTTGTTCAAACCCATCATCTACCCGTACTCCCGGACCTTTTGGTGTAATATAAGTCTGGAGCCTGCCAATATCCGGGAGGAAGTTATTTGAAGGATCTTCGGCATATACCCTTACTTCAATTGCATGTCCTCTGATTTTCAGATCTTCCTGTTTGAAACTCAGTTTCTCGCCTCTGGCTATTTTGATTTGCTCCTTAACCAGGTCGATGCCGGTAATCATTTCAGTCACCGGGTGCTCAACCTGCAAACGGGTATTCATTTCAAGAAAGAAATAATCGAGGTTCTCATCCAGAATAAATTCAACGGTTCCTGCTCCTGTATAATTGCAGGATCTTGCAGCATTTACGGCGCTTTCACCCATTTTTTGTCGTAATTCTTCACTCAGAATGGATGATGGGGCTTCTTCAACAACTTTCTGATGTCTTCTTTGAACCGAGCAATCACGTTCAAACAAATGCACAATATTGCCATAATTATCACCGAGAACCTGAATTTCGATATGCCGTGGAGATGAAACATAGCGTTCAATAAATACAGACCCATCTCCAAATGCCGAGGTGGCCTCTGATACGGCGAGATCCATCTGTTCAACGAAATCAGCAGGCTTATCTACAATCCGCATACCTTTACCACCGCCACCGGCTGCAGCTTTGATGAGGATAGGGAAGCCAATTTCCTGGGCTCTCTTTTGAGCGATCTGAATATCAGAAACCGCTTCCTCAGTCCCGGGAACCATGGGAATATTGTATTTCATTGCAGCAGCTTTTGCCGACAATTTATTGCCCATGATTTCCATCGCTTCCGGCGATGGTCCGATAAGTATCAAGCCGGCTTCCTTGACCATTCTGGCAAAAGCAGCATTTTCTGAAAGAAAACCATAGCCGGGATGAATCCCCTGAGCGCCGGTTTTTATACAGGCTGCTATAATTTTTTCTCCCGAGAGGTAGGATTGTGAAGAGGGTGCAGGGCCAATACAAATGGCTTCATCAGCATATCTTACATGCAGTGCATTGCGGTCGGCTTCAGAGAAAACGGCCACAGTTTTGATTCCCAATTCCCTGGCTGAACGCATGATGCGCAGCGCAATCTCTCCCCGGTTGGCTATCAGGATTTTTTCCATTTACAAATGTAAGTTTTTAGGCGCTACGCTAATTGGGCTAATTCGGTCTCAAAGGGTTCAGTGTATTTTCTTTAAAACATCAAGGGTATATCCAATCTGATCATCATTAATATCCAGGTGAGTAACGAATCTGATCATTTGCTTGCCGAAGGTATTACACTTTACTCCATGATGTTTTAATTTTTCAACAAATTCATCCGGATTATGTTTTTTGTCGAGCTCAAAGATGACAATATTCGTGTCTGCGGGCATAATGCTGCTTACAAATGGTAAACTGATTAATGTTTCAGCCAGGATTTTAGCATTCAAATGATCCGTTTTCAATCGATCAACATGATGATCGAGTGCATAGATTCCGGCAGCTGCCAGATACCCTGCCTGTCGCCAACCACCTCCTAATGCTTTTCGTATCCTTCTGGCATGATAAATGGTTTCTCTGCTACCCAAAAGCACAGATCCAACAGGGGCACCCAGACCTTTTGATAAACACACTGATATCCCATCAAACATTCTTCCGTATTCTTTCGGATCATCTCCTGATTCAGCTAAAGCATTAAATATTCTGGCCCCATCCAAATGAAGGTAAATGTTTTTTAAGCGGCATAAATGATAGATCGGTTCAATCTGATCAAGAGTATAGAAACTTCCACCACCACGGTTCACTGTATTCTCAAGCACAACCAGGCTGCTTTTTGGATAATGAACATTATCAGGATTAATATGTGGTTCAATCAGCTCGGCACTAAGCCTGCCCCGGTCTCCGTACAGCAATCGTACAGAAGCCATTGAATTATAGGCAATTCCACCACCCTCATAGCGGTAAACATGCGCGGTTTCATCGCAAATCACTTCTTCCATTGGATTGGTAAACCGTTTGATTGCGATCTGGTTTGTCATT
>CAZTRY010000166.1:0-5337 GCA_964616525.1 uncultured Sphingobacterium sp.
GAAAAGCATCAGTTAAATGATTGGATCTATTATCAGCTCATCCGTAAAACTGCACAGCAGATAAGTCCTAAGGCTGAAAATTATCAGCGGTATACCTTATATAAATGGTTTTTACTCAGCAAATCAGGTTATGATGCCAGGCTGTCCATCGGAAATAACCGTATTATTTTCTATGTCAAAAACGATGAGAACATTAATGATATACCATTTTTCAGCATTGAGGGTAATAAATATATGTGCCTGAATTACCATGATTATGGCAAAATCGATTTCGAGAAAGACAAGGTCTACCCTGTAAATGTGACAATTCCGGAAGCCAGAAACTCATTTTCCTACAAAGTAACCCGAATGCCCGACTTTAAGCCGGAATCTTATAATGAAAAGGAAATTCAATTCAGTTACCGTTCCAGGCCATATCATTTCCAGGTTAAATTAAATCCTGAAGTTGAAAATATCTTTAAAAACTATCCCGGAGTGGATTTTGAGTCCTATTTCAATATCCCATTAAGTCATGAAACCTACCACTCCCTGATTCCGATTTTGAAGAAAAATATTGATGGAATGAGTCAGAAAAAAGGGGTTGATTATCTGATTCGCTTTACCAGGTATGCTTTTTTATATCAGACGGATGAGAACAATTTTGGGAAAGAGAAACGGCTTTCACCTGAACAAACCTTGTTCTCAAAATATAGCGATTGTGATGATCGTGCAGCCCTGTTCTTCTATCTGGTTAAGGAAATCTATAACCTCCCAATGATTGCTTTGCTGTATCCCACTCATATCAGCATGGCGGTGCAGTTCGACAAAGCACAGGGAAAATCTATTATCTATAAAGGTCAAAAATATTCGGTTTGCGAGCCTACTCCCCAGAACAGGGATTTAAGAATCGGACAAATTTCAGCTGATCTGGAAGGTCTGAACTACGAAGTTGTCTATCAATACAATCCTTCCTCAGGTAAATAATTCAATAAGAATCCTTTAAACAAAAAATACCCGCCAATGGCAGGTATCTCTTGTTATTATTTTTAGGGATTTTAATATCCGTTTGCGCCTTTTGTAAAGTTAAAATTTGTCCATCCTGCCATCCAGTTAGTTGTACTGAATGCACCACGGTAAGTAGTACTTGTAAAGAATGAATTTGTAAGATCACCTGCAAATGCAGCTCCTGTTAATGCAGGTGAACCTGAAGCAGGAAGCAAGTTAGGTGATGTTAAGTTAAATGGATCTGTAATTTTAGCATCTGCTGCTGCTGCGAGGGTTATTGTTGCACTTCCTTCAGCTTTAGCTTTCACAGCGGCATCGCTTGCACCAGCAACAGTAACCGATCCAATTCTGTAAGTTGAGGCATTTGCATGCAGTAAATTATTTTTGAATTCTGAAGTCGTGGTGGTACCAACCAGGCTATTATAAGTAGCATCCGACTCCAAAGATAAGCCCCCTTTCATCCAGCCAATTAATACAGAATTATTCAGTACAAAATTTGTAGCTCTTCTGAAACGATTGGCAAAATTATGGTTCTTTGAAGCTGTATTATCAACATTCGGGCCTATAAAAGTGAAATTTGAAAGTACCGGACGCGTTGCAGGTGTTGCATTGGTACCGGTTCCGTCATTATCACATTCAACACCATTACCGGCATCTCCAGGGTCAACTACAGAAGGATCTCTTAAGGAAACCCCAAACTGAATTCTTCCGGAGTATCCAAAATCAAAATCAAAATCATCATCAGCAGTGGCATATGCAACTAAATACTTTGCATTTACAGTTCCTCCAAAGATCTCGAAAGCATCATCATTGCCATAGGCAACCTGAACATATTCAATCGTAGTACCTGAACCTACACCTCCTAAAGTCAGACCGTTAATTTCAGAATTTGGCTGAGAAGCAATACCTGCGAACTCAATACGCACATATTTCAAAGTTCCGGAATTGTCATTATCAACCGTACCACCAAAGTTCTTACCAACGCCACCTTCTATGGTAGGTTCAGTTGAACGATTGGTCTTTGCTTTACCCAGGATAATAATTCCGCCCCAATCTCCGGGATTACGCTGCCCAACAGCCTTACCAGAAGTAAACACAATTGGTTTTGCAGCAGTACCCATTGCATTGATCTTAGCACCTCTTTCTATAATTAAAGCTCCCTTATCAGAAACATCACTCTTTATTGTTGCACCTGCAGCAATATTAATTTCACTGCCATCCTCAAAATAAACATATCCTTTCAGGGTAAAATTACCCTCAGGAACATTCAGAATTGTATTCTTGTATACGCCGGAAATAACTGCTCCATTTTGCAATGTCAGCGTTTGCTTTGCATTTGGATCTACTATTGGATCCGAATCAGAACTCTTTTGGCAGGAAGCAGCTAAAACCGCTAATGATAGAATTAAAGCCTTAAATTTCATTGATTTCATATTAATATCTTTTATTTATTACAAAATTAGGATCGGGATGTTAGCTCAGTTTTAAGTCAATATTAAGTTGTATGACAATATTTACTTATTCTTATTCCCAAGTCCGATGTTGTATGAAAATGACAGGGATACATTTGATCCCAATCTGAATGAATTAATCATCCTGTCGACTCCGGTTCCTTCATATGCCATTTTGGAATCGCCGGTATTATTCTGGTAAAACACAGTGCTTTGATTCAGAATATCCCCTATGTTCAGTTTAATCTCTGCCTGAGATTTGAGAACCTTTTTACTAACCTGAAAATCAAGTACATCTCTCGCATTTTCATAAATATCCGGATAGCCCTGATAACCGACCAGGAAAATTCTTTGACCCACTCGGTTATAAACCGAAGTGAAAGTAATTGCTGTTTTAGGTGAGAAATACTGTAAACCTGCGTTAATCAGATAAGGAGACTGTCCTTGAAGCGGACGGTCGATTCCAACACCTTTCACTTTCGAATCGATGTAAGAAGCATTTGCAAACACTGTCAAATTATTTAACCATGCTTTGTCACCTAGAAATGATAATTTCTTCCGAACATCCAACTCAATACCCAGAGATGTTGCCTGATCCGCATTCAGATAATTTATTCCTCTAACCACTGGTGTAGAATTTGAATTCACACGCTGCTCAATCGGGTCATTGAAATTCTTGTAAAAGGCTGAGATAGTAAAGGTTTCACCGGCAGAAGGGTATAATTCATACCGGATATCACCATTAAATATCTTTGCACGTTTCAGGTAAGGATTTCCTGTTACTGAGGTCTGGCTGATAAAATCATAATAATTAAATAATGCCAGCTCCCTGAACTCAGGTCTTGAAACAGTCTGAGATCCTGATAAGCGGATATTAGATTTTGCATTTAATGTATAAGTTAAATTTGCAGATGGAAGTACATCGAAGTTATCCTGTTTCGCCGCAATTGCCTGTCCCGAAAAATCAATTGCATTTAAGGTTTGGGCAAACTGCTCAAAACGTGCACCGTAAGAGATCCTCAACTTATTTCCAAACTTATTGTCCATCATCAGGAAACCAGCATTGAGGTCTGAATTGGCATCATAACTATCTGTATTATTCGAAAATTCACTTAAAACGAATCCGTTTTCGCTAATATTGGCCGGTGCAAAAATTTCATCCTTTGGAAGGCTTGTAAAAGATTTTTCAAAAACAGAAGGTCCTACGAACTGGTAATTGAAAATCCGTGCCCCGAAATCACGCTGTTTGAATTGCTTTAATAGACCAACTTTAACTGTTGATTGTTGTTCAAATAATTTTACAGGAATTGAAACAGCAGCCTGAGCACCATAAGTATCTTCCTGCAAATCAGAAAATAAGCGTCTGGTATTTCTATCAATCAAACGGAATGGCTCCTGAGAACCCATTGAACGACGAAAATCCATAGAGCGCTGATCCGGCTGATCGCGCTCAACCCGGGCATAATTCAAATTCCAGGTTAGCTTAAGCTGCTTTTTACCCAATTGATGCTCACCTTCCAATTGAGAGTTCAAAAGACTTTTAGTTGTCAGATCCGAAACATTAAGGCGAACATCCTGAATATTATCCGTTGTAAAACCGGTTCTTGAAGTATAATTATCTTCGAAAGATCGATTGTACATATTCTTAAAGGCAATCTTATTACTGCCTTTGATGTAGGCAAGATTGGCAAGTAAACCAAGATTAGTGCTGTATTTTGAAATATTTTCAGAGTACTCATAAAAAGGAGTGCCTGAGAACTCGTAATCCTTTCTCTCTGCTAAAGCCCTGTTTTGAGAATTCCGATAGCTAAGGGAAACCACATTACCGAAAGAAGCACCATTTTTATAATCTTTCCTCTTACCCCAGGTTAACTGGTGATTTTGAGATGGTATAGCCATCGGACTTATTTCAGCATATGAATTTTTTACTTGTGCTGAATATTTTGCCTTATCTGAGTTTGATAGAGGATTATAAGCCTGGAATGACCCAGGAAATCCTGCAGGAAGCTTACGACTGCCATCATCAAAACCCAAAAAATCAAACTTATTTCTTGCATTAGAGGTAAAGTCTTTAAAAGTTGATTGATTATTATAGCCGAAACTAACTGAAGCATTTAAAAAGTTCTCTTCAGGAACATCACGAGTGATTACCTGAATTACCCCTCCGGCGAAATCTCCGGGAAGATCAGCAGATGCTGTTTTATTCACTACAACCCTGTCAATTAAATTAGCAGGAATAATATCAAATGAAAAAGCCTTTCTGTCGGGCTCAGATGATGGTAAAACAGCATTATTTAAAATAGATGAATTATACCTGTCAGCAAGCCCCCTGATAATCACAAATTTATTATCCTGAATACTTGCTCCACTTACACGTTTCAAAACCTCTGAAGTATTGCGGTCAGGAGTTCTTCTGATTAGTTCTGAGGTAATACCACTTGAAATACTCACACTATTCTTTTGCTGTGCATATAATGCACTGATACTTTCCTGCCTGACCGTTGCAGTAATAACCACTTCCTGAAGTGCAAGAGAACTGGCCTCCTCCATAATTACATCAAGCGTTGTGGTTTTACCCGCCTGCACTTCTATATCAGTAATATTTTTAGCCTGATATCCAATATATGAGAAGCTCAGACTATATTTTCCCGGGTTTAGATTCCCAAGTGTATATCTGCCTTCAATATCTGTAGATGCCCCTAAGGTGGCGCCTGTAATTTTAACTGTCAAACCAATTAATGTTTCACCGGTTTTTGAATCGGTTACTTTACCTGAAATTTTTCCGGCCTGCTGACTAAAAGTACTAAGTGTACCTAAAATTAATAACAGACCGATGCTTAAGATTTTAACAATAACGTTGTGTTTCACTTTGTTGCGTTTTAATTTCTACAAAAGTATTACC
>CAZTRY010000167.1:0-5299 GCA_964616525.1 uncultured Sphingobacterium sp.
CCTTGATGAAAAACTATACCCTAAATCTGACATATAATTTCTTTAGTAAAAAATAGAATAGAAACGCAGCAATGGATAGTATAATGCCACTCAGGTTAATCAGGTAATTGCTTAAATAGTCAAAATTCAATGGGCTGATGAATACACTTAATTTTAAAAGGAGAAGCAAGAGTAAGATGAGAACTGCAGTAAATAAAATGATCAGGAACGAATGCTTCATTATTCCAAGTGAATTACCCAGTAGAACACTTTGTTTTGCAGAATCATCTAAATCTTCAGATTGTATGGTTTTCAGTGAGGATTGACTCAGGTCTGAAATATGTTTGGCGGTTTTAACAAAAGGAATAGTATCAGCCGCCCAGGCGATCAGCATGAATACTACGAACAGATAAATGATCGCGACCAGCTCCATTACTCCTCTTTTTTCTTTTTAAATTTTGCGATCAGCTTTTTGAATGGATACCACAGAATCGCAAATAATGCAAGGAAAATGGATATAAAAATACCTACAACAGCAGCGATGAAACCACCTCCCATTCCGGGGCCTATATAGGCTAATGTGAAACTTAGAAATGCCATAATTGAAATTATTTCTTTATAAAATTAAAACTATTAAACTCTATTGGTGAAATAATTCTGCTCCAGCCCAATACCGCAGCTGATTTTTCATCTATTCGTTCAACATATTGCCAGATAGTTTGACTTCGGTTACCTCTCAGCATTCTTCCAAAATCTGTTTCCTCAATAAAGACATCTCCGTTAGGAAGTATCTCCGAACGGCCACCGGTCATCGTCTTCACTTTTGCCTTACTAAGAAAAGCGGTATAAGGAGTTGAGATTTCATTGGTTTTGAAATCAAAAACATACACCTCATTATGTCCGTCGATGAAATCATAATTTTTATTTCGAATAATATTATTCCCAAAAATGCTGATCCGGCTTTCGTCAATAAAATTAGCATCATGCTGATTGAGCCATGGGCCTGTTTTGAGCCATAAGATTTTATTGGTAGAGGGCCTGTAGAGGAATACGGTGCTTTTATTCCGGATGCTAACCAGTAAATCACCTTTTTGCCAGTATTCAGTACTGTATAAAGCAGGTTGAATATCATTTAAATGCAGGGGATCCCTTTCCATAGGTCCAATACCGAAAAGTAGTCCGCGATAACCATTTTCAAGCAGAATGTCAGTGATGGATTTTTTGTACAGCAATTTTCCTTCGGGCGATACCTGTGCCAGGGCATCATCACGATAATCATCAAAAAATCTGGAAAGGAAATCAGAATTTTTTTCCATTACTGAAGAAGCCCAGATATTCCCGTCTGCATCCTTCTCCTGTGAGTGATGGAAAATACCATCCATACTCCAGAGGATTTTGGAGTTTTTATCAATTTTAATGAGGGTGCGATCTTCAGTATTAAATACCACAGAACCATCAGCAGATGGCAGCGGATGCCAGAAAACAATATTTCCCTTATTGCTTTGCTCAGAAAGGGGTCTTCCTTTATCTCTGATCTTCATTATTTCATTGATGTCGGGAACCCAGCGGTGCAAAACTTTGCGGTCACTAAGCCGGATCAGCTTAAACCCTGAATGACCGGCTTCTTTATCATAGGCAGAAAGAAAGATATAGTTACTGTCGGAGTAATTTTTAATATCATATTTAAGTCCCGAAACATCCGGATAACGATCTCTGAGAATCAATGGAGGTTTTGAAAAGATTTGCTTGATACTGACATCAACCAGCGTAGGGAACTTCGCAATTGCCAGGATAACTGTGCGAGTATTGCCTTTAATCAGGTGACCACCTTCATGTATGTACCCAACAGCCCAGCCAAATATTAATGTGACCAATAAAAAGGACCAAATTATTAATAATACAATCCAAAGAGGTACTTTTTTATTCATGCTAATTTGAAACTCAAATTAAAGGATAAGAGAATTTAATTCGTGATAGTTATTTTTAATTTAAAGAATTACAAATGAAATGCCAGAATTAGTAAATTAAAACTATTTGGCAGCAATGTTAATATCACAATTATTCCTGTTAAAAAGTATGGCCGCATTAGGATAGTTTCTGTTGGCTGCAATTCTTAAATAATTACATGCCTCAGCTTTATTTCCTAGTTTTAAGAGGCAGTTGCCAAGATAAAATTCTGACTTACCAGTGTTGTACGCTTTAGAATTTACAACTCTTCTGAAAAATACGGCTGAATTTGCATAATCTTCCATAAAATAATAGGTGAGTCCTATATTTTCTAAATTTTCATACTCATTTGGGTATAATCGCATAATTCCCTGAAGGTTTTCCAGCGCTTCCGGAAAATTTTTCCTCATTGCTGCAAAACCTCCACGAATGTAGAATCTGGTATGCAAGATTTCAGGATCATTTGGGTATACTTTTGCAATACTATCTGCAAGTGAGATTAATTCTACCCGGTCATAATTCACAGCGAATAAACTCCTCATGTAAATTCTCCAGGCATGAGGTTCATTCCTGTATTTCTTGTACAGTTTAAATGCTTGTTGAATAGTTGTGGTGTCTTTCAAAGGAACACTGGTTCGGGTTACGATATTGAATAAGGATAGGTTTCTCGGCCGGATAAAAAATCCCTTTTTTGAGTAATAATGGGCGCTATCAATCATGCTTCTTGAAGTATAAATTGAAGCTTTCAGCCATTCTTTGGACATTGAATACGGATTTGCATTTTTATCCTGATTCAAAAGGTAAAGGGCTTCATCAAATTTCTGAGAGCGGAATAAATACCAGGCTTTGATGTCATTAATTGGTATATTGTTTTCGGCAAGATTGGGGATAGATGGAAATCTTGGATTAACATCCATCCAGGTAACACCCGGTTGGGCAGTTCCAAAATTAAAATGAGTTAGTGTTTGAACCCGCATGGATTGATAGACCTGCCATGAAACATAAATTGATGCGATTGTCAGAACAATACTGAATGCTAACGTTATAAATCTATTCCTTAGCCCTTGTTGTATATGGGTTTCTTCTGGTTTTGCAATTAAGAATAATATTACATTTAATCCCAGAAAGAATGCGAAATACACCTGCATTATGGGGCGCTCAGCGGGAAAATTAAATGTTGCGTCGGTAAAATATCCGGCCAATGCCATAAAGGAAATAATACTCAATAGTTTGATTTCCTGGTTTACTTCAGAAAGAAGTACTCTAACTGTGAAAATAAGTGCGAAAAGGAATATAGAAAGAAAGAGAATGCCTGCGGGTATTCCGGCCTCAGCTGCGATTTGGAGAAAGTCATTGTGTACATGCTTGGAATAGTTAAAATCATTGTAAAATCCATACTCATACTTAACCGACTCAATTTTCCAATTGCCATACCCGCATCCAGTTAAAGGGTTTTCTTTTATCTGTTTCAAGGCATTATTCCAGAAAAATAATCTGGTACTTGATGATGATTCATTGTGGTCTGACAAGGTTGCTAATCGTTTGTCAATCGTTCCATAACCATCTTTCTGCTTATCTTTATTCCCTTTTACCAGGAGAAATTGGGAAATGGATAATCCAACTAATATTGGTATTAGTATAATAAAGAAGTGACGGAAAGTTTTTTTTCGGCCAATCAGCTTGATATTGAATATCAGAAATATACTAAAAAGCAAAATTTGAATAAAAAATCCTAAATAGGCAGCTCTGGCATTCAGTAAAAAAATCAGGATAGCGATTAATACCAATGAAATAATATTAATAGTATTCCGCCACCATGAATAGTATTGAAATACACAATAAATGATAATTGGAGATTTTATCACAAAACTTGCTGCAAGTACATTTTTGTTACCCGTAGTTCCTGTAATACTTAAAAGAAGGTAGTTCAACGAAATATTTCCAATGTTGTCCAGATAATATTTAAGGAGATATAAACATTGGAATAACGTAATGATACTAACAAACTGAAAAATTGTCTTTATATTTTTGGGATAACAATAAATCAGGGTGCAAATGATTGAAAATGAAAGAAAAGTAATTATTAATCTGCTATAAACCACAATGGATTCTGTTGGATTCAGGGCAAACAGAATCGAAACTCCACATAATATAAATACTGCGAAATAGAGCAGTGTAAGTATGTTCTTTGATAATAGAGTTATCAGTTTATTTAGGATGGTATAATGATTTATTGATATGTAGCTGACAGATATTAAATTAAGAAGAGAAAGATAGAGCCATTGTGGTCCCATAACTTCGATTGAACCCAATTGTGGAATTAATTCAACACATAGGTATAGTGAAACTAATAACAACTCAACCTTGCCCGAAAATTTTTCCGTGCCGGATGATTTCCTCCCTGATTGGTTTTCCCTAATTTCTTTCTGTGCTCTGATAGCCATTTTTATACCTGCAGCTTGATATTGGAAATTTTGTTTATTTACATAACCCATTTGTAATTAGATGCCTCCGGCTATTTTTTAAGTCGGATAAATCTTTTTCTTCCACCATTATTTGTAAACGCCCGCTAAATTAGCATAGTTCATCATACAAAGTTTATAAGGTAAAAAAAATACCTTAATTATCTTAGTTCCTTACATAAACTAACATGAATGGAATTTATGTAAAAATGACCCTTGAGCTATCAGAGGAGGATATAAACTCATGGATTTTCGAAGCCTGTACAAATATTCATCTGAAAGAACTACTGTATGAATAGAATGTTATTTCAGGGGAATGTCTTAGAATTATCACTGAAAATTTTTATATCATACTTGATAAATTCAGAGTGAATTGAACTAATTATGTCTGAAATTATTTTTTTTACTAATCTCTTGGCTTTACTTTTTTCTACTGGCTTTTTCCCATATCGCACTCTGTTCATTTCCCAGGTACCGTTTTAAGCCAGCGATTGCCGCATAATTCATTACGCAAAAATAATAGGGGATGAAAACTATTTTAAAACGCAATTCCTTCTTTTCAAATTCCATACCCATTAAGGCGAGAATGTAGAAAAGTCCTTGTCCTAGAAGTAGGAATTTATAAATCATATCAGGGTTAAGAATGCAAATCAATGTGTTTAGAATCAGAACAACAATTAACAGAAGCGGAGTAATTGTCCAGCGTAGTACGCGGTGGCTGAGGTATTGAAAGCTTAATAAACCATGTCTGAAAATATTTAGCAGAGTTTTTAACCTAACAATTGATTGGATTCCACCTGCAGCAATACGAACCTTCCGCTTTAATTCTTCTGAAATATTTTCTGATGCAGTCTCAATGGCAAAAGCTTCGGGCTCATAGGCAATTCGGTATCCTTTAGCTGCAATCAGCA
>CAZTRY010000168.1:0-5259 GCA_964616525.1 uncultured Sphingobacterium sp.
TCAGTGTTGGAGATGAGCTTCCTTCAGGAATTGTTCAGATGGCTAAAGTTTATGTTGCTAAGAAACGTAAGCTGAAAGTAGGTGATAAGATGGCAGGTCGTCACGGAAATAAAGGTATCGTTGCGAGAATCGTTCGTGACGAGGATATGCCTTTCCTTGAAGACGGAACTCCTGTGGATATCGTTTTGAATCCATTGGGTGTACCATCTCGTATGAACCTTGGACAGATCTATGAGACAGTATTAGGATGGGCCGGTAAAGAACTTGGAATGAAGTTCGCTACTCCAATCTTCGATGGTGCATCACATGATGAAGTTGAAGAATGGGTTGATAAGGCAGGAATTCCTAAATCAGGAAGAACCTATCTATATAATGGATTAACCGGAGATCGTTTCGATCAGCAGACAACAGTTGGTATTATTTATATGCTGAAACTGGGTCACATGGTTGATGATAAGATGCACGCCCGTTCAATCGGACCATATTCATTGATTACACAGCAGCCATTGGGTGGTAAAGCCCAATTCGGAGGTCAGCGTTTCGGTGAGATGGAGGTTTGGGCACTTGAAGCATTCGGTGCTGCTAACATTCTTCAGGAAATACTTACAGTTAAATCTGATGATGTTGTGGGCCGTGCAAAAACCTACGAAGCGATTGTTAAAGGTGAAAACCTTCCAACTCCATCAGTTCCTGAATCATTCAATGTATTGGTTCATGAATTAAGAGGTTTAGGTTTAGATATCACATTAGACTAATTAAGCAGAAAGCCGAAAGTAAAAAGCAGAAAGCGAAACCAATCGCCAAAGCCTTCAACTTTCTGCTTTCAGCTTTAAACTTATAAAGAGATATGTCTTACAAGAAAGATAATAAAATCAAAAGTAATTTCACCTCGATAACCATTAGCCTGGCATCTCCTGAATCTATTCTGGAGCGTTCAAGCGGTGAGGTGTTAAAACCGGAAACTATCAACTACCGGACTTACAAACCAGAGCGTGATGGCTTATTCTGCGAGCGTATTTTTGGTCCTGTGAAGGATTACGAATGCCATTGCGGTAAATATAAGCGTATCCGCTATAAAGGTATTGTCTGCGACCGTTGCGGGGTTGAGGTAACTGAAAAGAAAGTACGTCGTGAGCGTATGGGACACATTAATCTTGTGGTTCCTGTTGCCCACATCTGGTACTTCCGTTCATTGCCAAACAAAATTGGTTACCTTTTAGGTTTACCAACCAAAAAGCTTGATCTGATCATTTATTATGAGCGATATGTAGTAATACAGGCCGGTCTTAAAGAAGCAGATGGTATCCAGAAAATGGATTTCCTTACTGAAGAAGAATACCTGGATATCCTGGATTCACTTCCAAAAGAAAATCAATATCTGGATGATAAAGACCCTGAGAAATTCATCGCTAAGATGGGTGCTGAGGCTCTTCAGGATCTTTTAGGCCGCTTAGACCTTGATCAGCAGTCTTATGACCTTCGTCATCAGGCAGCCACTGAAACTTCACAGCAGCGTAAAACTGAGGCCTTAAAACGCCTTCAGGTTGTTGAAGCATTCCGTGGTGCAAATACCCGTATTGAGAATAATCCTGAGTGGATGATCGTTAAGATCGTTCCCGTTATTCCGCCAGAATTGAGGCCTCTTGTTCCACTCGAGGGTGGACGTTTTGCTACTTCCGATTTGAATGATCTTTACCGTCGCGTAATTATCCGTAACAACCGTTTGAAGCGTTTGATCGAGATCAAGGCTCCAGAAGTAATATTACGTAATGAGAAGCGTATGCTTCAGGAGTCTGTCGATTCATTATTCGACAACTCACGTAAAGTAAATGCGGTTAAAACAGAAGGAAACCGGGCGTTAAAATCATTATCAGATATTCTAAAAGGTAAGCAGGGACGATTCCGTCAAAACTTATTGGGTAAACGTGTGGATTATTCAGCACGTTCGGTAATTGTTGTCGGACCAAACCTGAAGCTTCATGAATGCGGTTTGCCAAAAGATATGGCTGCTGAGCTGTTCAAACCATTTATCATTCGTAAGATGATCGAAAGAGGAGTGGTGAAGACAGTTAAATCTGCAAAGAAAATTGTAGACAAAAAAGATCCTATCGTTTGGGATATCCTTGAAAATGTATTAAAAGGTCACCCGGTATTATTAAACCGTGCTCCTACATTACACCGTTTGGGTATCCAGTCATTCCAGCCAAAACTGGTTGAAGGAAAAGCTATTCAGTTACACCCGTTGGTATGTACTGCATTCAACGCGGATTTTGACGGTGACCAGATGGCTGTGCATTTACCTTTGGGTAATGCAGCGATTTTGGAAGCCCAGATGCTAATGCTTGCTTCACACAATATTCTGAACCCTGCTAATGGTACTCCAATCACAGTACCTTCACAGGATATGGTTTTGGGTCTTTATTACATTACTAAAGGCCGCAGAACTGACGAAGGACGTGTTGTTTTAGGGCAGGATCAGATCTTCTATTCACCTGAAGAAGTAATTATCGCCTATAATGAGCGTAAATTAGATCTTCATGCTTTCATTAAGGTTAAAGCCAATGTGAAAGAGAAGGATGGTTCTATTGTTAATAAGCTAATTGATACTACTGTTGGCCGTGTGTTATTTAACCAGAGAGTGCCGGTTGAAGTAGGATATATTAATGAATTGCTAACCAAAAAATCACTTCGTGATATCATTGGTGAGGTAGTTAAAGTGACTGGTATGGCACGCGCAGCACAATTCCTTGATGATATTAAGGAATTAGGTTTCCAGATGGCATTCCAGGGCGGACTTTCGTTCAACCTTCAGGATTTAAATATTCCTGCTGAGAAGGCTCATTTAATTGACCAGGCAAGTAAAGAGGTAGAGGAAGTAATGAATAACTATAATATGGGATTCATTACCAATAACGAACGTTATAACCAGATTATCGATATCTGGACCCGTATCAACAACCGTTTAACAGCCAATGTGATGAATCAGCTTTCGAGTGATAATCAGGGCTTTAACTCGGTGTACATGATGCTTGATTCCGGTGCCCGTGGTTCCAAAGAGCAGATTCGTCAGCTTTGTGGTATGCGTGGTCTGATGGCTAAGCCTCAGAAATCTGGATCAGGTGGTGAGATCATTGAAAATCCGATCTTATCCAACTTTAAAGAAGGATTGTCGGTATTGGAGTACTTTATTTCTACTCACGGTGCACGTAAAGGTTTGGCCGATACAGCATTGAAGACTGCGGATGCGGGTTACTTAACCCGTCGTTTACATGACGTGGCTCAGGATATGATTGTTGGAGAAACTGACTGTGGAACTTTAAGAGGTATTTATACAACTGCTCTGAAAGATAATGAGGATATCGTTGAACCATTGTACGACAGAATCTTAGGCAGAACCAGCTTGCACGATGTTTATGATCCTTTAACAGGAGAACTATTAGTTTCTGCAGGTGAGGATATTGAAGAGGATGTAGCAGTAAAAATTGAAAGTTCACCACTTGAAGGAATTGAAATTCGTTCGGTACTGACCTGCGAAAGCAAGCGTGGTGTTTGTGCACTATGTTACGGACGTAACCTTGCAACCGGTAAGCGTGTGCAAATGGGTGAGGCTGTGGGTGTAATTGCAGCACAATCAATCGGTGAGCCGGGAACACAGTTAACCTTACGTACCTTCCACGTGGGTGGTACAGCATCTAACATTGCTGCAGAATCACAGATTAACGCAAAATTTGATGGGGTTATTGAGTTCGAAAACGTAAGAACAGTTAGTCATGATACTCCTGAAGGAGCTCTGGAAGTAGTATTGGGCCGTTCTGGTGAATTCCGGATTGTTGAGCCGGGAACCAGGAAAATGATTATGTCAAATAACATCCCTTACGGTGCATTTTTGTATGTGAAGGATGGAGCCAAGATATCCAAAGGCGACAAGATTTGTAGTTGGGATCCATATAATGCAGTTATTATCTCTGAATTTGAAGGTAAAGCTGAATTTGAGGCAATCATTGAAGGTGTTACCTTCCGTGAAGAATCTGATGAGCAAACAGGTCACAGAGAAAAGGTTATTATTGATACCCGTGATAAGACTAAGAACCCGGTTATCCGTGTTGCAGATAAAAAGGGCAATGGTTTAAAAGGCTATAACATTCCTGTAGGAGCACACATTGCAGTTGAAGAGAACGAGAAAGTTAAAATCGGACAAATTATTGCAAAAATTCCACGCTCTACCGGAAAAACAAGGGATATTACAGGTGGTTTGCCAAGGGTAACAGAGTTATTTGAGGCCCGTAACCCATCAAATCCTGCTGTTGTTACTGAGATCGATGGTGTTGTAACCTTAGGTGGTGTTAAGCGTGGTAATCGTGAGATGTCTATCGAATCAAAAGACGGACAGATTAAGAAATATCTGGTTCCATTGTCAAAACATATCCTTGTACAGGATAATGACTTTGTGAAGGCCGGTATGCCATTGTCTGATGGTTCTATTTCACCTGCTGATATTCTTGCTATCAAAGGCCCTGCCGCAGTTCAGGAATATCTTGTTAATGGTATACAGGAAGTTTACCGTTTACAGGGTGTGAAGATCAACGATAAGCACTTTGAAACCATCGTTCACCAGATGATGCAGAAAGTAATGATCGAGGATGCCGGTGATACCCGCTTCCTTGAGAAGGAGCTGGTTGACCGTTGGGATTTCCAATTGGAGAATGATGAAATCTATGATAAGAAAGTAGTTACAGACCCGGGAGATTCTCCGAACCTTAAAGCTGGACAGATCATCTCTGTACGTAAACTGAGAGATGAAAATTCAGTATTGAAGCGTAAGGACATGAAACTTGTTGAAACCCGCGATGCAATCGCAGCAACATCAAGTCAGATGCTACAGGGTATTACCCGTGCTTCATTAGGTACCAAGTCATTTATTTCTGCTGCTTCCTTCCAGGAAACCACAAAAGTGTTGAATGAGGCTGCTATCAGCGGTAAACGTGACAGCTTGTTGGGTCTGAAGGAAAACGTAATCGTAGGTCACCTGATACCTTCAGGAACCGGATTGAGACAGTACGAGCGTATCATTGTTGGTTCTCAGGAAGAGTACGATAAACTAATGGCTTCGAAATTTGAAGAAGCAGAAGCTTAAAAAAGCTGAAAGCATAAAGCTTGAAGGCGAAAGCCTGATACAATTAGAAGTCCTCTCAACTGAGAGGACTTTTTTTATTGATAAAATTTGAATGTTTAATTTATAACTTTGAATTATGGAAGAAC
>CAZTRY010000169.1:0-5250 GCA_964616525.1 uncultured Sphingobacterium sp.
CGCAATGCCGGTCTACTATATAGTATTTGAGCGTGTAAATTTTTTGATTTTAATCTTTTGGCCATTTCCTGAGCATTTTTTTCACCCCGCTGACTCAATGCTCTTTTGAAATCCGGTTTTTTGAAATCGGCTTCTTCTGCTTTTGCATGGCGAATAATCAGTAAACGTTTAGGCATTGCTTTCTATGATAATTTCATTCAGATCGATAAGATTCATACACTTAAAATGACCCTTCGGGCAGCTGTTAAATCCAATTTTTGAACAGGGGCGGCAACTTAAATCCTTAACCTCAATGATTTTCGAATAATCTGTTTTATAGGGGTACATCCCAAGTTCTGGTACGGTATTCCCCCAAATAGATACAATAGGCTTATTGAAAGCCGCGGCAATATGCATGAGTCCGGTATCATGTGTTACTACTTTTCTCGCTTTGCTGATAAGAAATGCAGATTCATCAAGTTTAAATCGACCACAGCCATTAAATACGTGAATGCCTGCTGCATGAGCAATTTCAGCCGCGCGTTCCTTATCCTCAGGCCCGCCAAGTAATACTACAGGATTTTTAATCTTGCTGCATAGTTCGGTTAACTTATCTACTGGTAACCGTTTTGTTCCATGCTGGGCACCTATAACCACTGCAATAAAGGTTTGGTGGGATGCCGGCAGCAATTCAGTAAGATTATATTGTTTCAATAAAAAGTAATCAAGTCCTTTCGAGTCGTTTTTTACACCAAGAAATTCTACAGTCTGAAGATACCGCTCAACAATATGAACAGGAGGGAGGACATTCATTTTAAAATTGACCAAAAGCCATTTTTGTCGATTTAATTTGTCGAAGGAACTTGATCTAACACCCAATTTCGTCTTGATCCATAATGTTCTCAAATTATGATGCAGATCAATTACATAGTCAAACTGTTCTTTTTTAAGTTCTGATATACAATCTGTTAGTGAATTTTCAAGGTAATGGATTTTATCAATATTAGGATTTCCGGCCAATACAGTTTCATAGGACTTCTTAGTTAAATAGTGGAGATCAAGACCTTCAAGCTGCTCTTTCAGGCATCTGATTACCGGACTGGTGAGTACAATATCACCAATTGAACTAAAGCGGATGATCAGTATTTTCAGTTTTTTGTGTTTCAAAGTTGCTCTTTCTTTTTTTTCTGTTCAAAAAGGAAACTTATTTGATCCAGATTCATTGCATTGAGGCAATTTGCTTTGCTAAGCCCTCCTTTTCTTGCCACAAGGATTCCGTATTTCATATCATTAAATCCCTCTTTGCGATGGGCATCAGGATTTATTGACAAAAGGACGCCCTTTGAAATCGCGTATTGATGCCATCTCCAGTCCAGATCTAGCCTGAGTGGATTTGCATTGATTTCTATGATTACCTGATTTTCTGCGCAGGCATCAATAACCTTTTTATGATCAATTGGATATCCGCTTCTGCTCAGCAGTAATCTGCCGGTTGGATGCCCAAGAATCGTAGTGTAGGGGTTTTCAATTGCTTTTATCAAACGTTCGGTCGCTTTTTCCTCATTCATATTCAATATGGAATGTACTGATGCAACAACAAAGTCGAAGCTGGCAAGTACTTCATTGGAATAGTCTAGAGAACCATCATATAGGATATCAGATTCAATTCCTTTAAAGATCCGGAATGGGGCTAAGCTTTTATTCAGATCATCAATTTCACGCTGTTGGGCTGCTATTCTAGTCTCATTGAGTCCATTTGCATAAAATGCTGATTTTGAGTGATCACAGATCCCAAAATACTCCAGTTTTAAGTCATTTTTACAGAAAAGTGCCATTTCTTCCAGAGTATGGATTCCATCACTCCATGTACTATGGTTATGCAGACTTCCCTTAAGGTCAGAGTATTGAATAAGCTCGGGTAAGGAATCTGATACCGCAAGTTTAAATTCACCATTATCCTCCCTTAATTCAGGCTCGATGAAGGGTAGGCCTGCCAGTTTATAGATCTCTGCCTCTGACATTCCTAGCACATCAGCACCCTTGAGCATAGCCTGAAGTTTTTCTGCATGTTCCGGGTTTCCTGTTCGGGAGATCATTTCCCATCCCAGCTCAGCTTTTTTTACAAAGCTTAAAACAATTTTTATGCCCGATTCAGTTTGGCAATTTATTTGGTTTTCAATGACTTCCGGGTCTTTCAGTCCCAGATTTTCAAGTTTTTGAAGTATGCTGGTATCAAGCTCTATGACCAAAATGAAGTCAATGCTATCAATGATCTCTGCTCTTCTGCGGTATTGTCCAGTGAGACAAACGAATTCAGGCTGAATTTCTGCTTTAAGCTGTTCCAGTAAGGATTCGGCAAAGTTTTCAACCTGCGCATAGAGGAAGCGGCCATTGCTCGCCATATTAAACTCGATAGTCTTCTTTATTTCTTCCTGAGTTTTGAGTCCGAAACCTTTGGCCTCAATCAGACGATTTTCATTGCAGGCATAATACAATTCCCCCACATTTTCAATGCCGAGCTCCTTCCAGATAATCAGGATTTTTTTAGGACCCAGGCCTTTTATTTTCAACATTTCAACTATTCCCGGGGGAGTTTGACTGAGCAGATCACCGAGATCGGATATGGTATTTGTATGCACAAGTTCCCAAATTTTGGATGCAATACTCTTACCGAGACCATCAAGCTGTTCCATTTCATCCAATGATTTGCTCGCAATGGGAAAAGGAAGTTTATCAACTTTAAAGGCAGCATTCGCAACAGATTTTACTTTGAATGGATTTTCATCATGAAGTTCCATCAACTGACTTAAAAGTCTTAAAGTCCGGGCGATTGTTTTATTTTCCATAAAGCTATTGGCTCAAAAGTAAACAACCCTTCCCTGAAATGGGAAGGGTTTGAGTAATATTAAGGAGAATTTGTTTTATTAAGAATTATTTCACCTGGATAGTATATGGCATACGAGCCTGGATACCGGAAAGGTTAATAGCTGACTTCATTTGCTCATAATAAATAAACTGATCACCCATTTCCTGTTTCAGAAAATAAGTTTTTACCTTATCGCCGCTATGCTCAAACAGGGATTTAAGAGGATCAACCTGATCGGGATAGCTCACAAGTTTATAGTCAGTTATTTTGGCTTTTTTTGCTGCCGAAGCTATTGCATCATTAATATCTCCCAGTCTGTCAACCAGTCCATTCTTCAGGGCTTCAGTCCCGCTCCAAACTCTTCCCTGGCCAATACTGTCAATATATGCCTGCGATTTTTTACGACCATCAGCTACTTTTTGGGTAAAGGTACTGTAGGTCTGATTTACTTCCTGCTGAAAGATCATTCTTTCGGCATCCGTCATGGGCCGGCTCACTGTACCTAAATCTGCAAATTTGCCGGTTTTAACTCCGTCAAAAGTAATTCCGAGCTTATTTTTAAAGAAATTCTGCATGTTGGGAATGATTCCAAAAACTCCTATGGAGCCCGTAATCGTATTTGGCTGCGCAAAAATTGAATCTGCTGCACAGGCAATATAATAACCACCTGAGGCAGCTACATCTCCCATAGACACGATCACAGGTTTTGATTTTTTCGTCAGAACCATTTCACGCCAGATCACATCCGATGCCAGGGCACTGCCGCCAGGAGAGTTCACCCTAAGCACAATAGCCTTAACTTTATTATCTCTTCTTGCTTTTCGGATTGCCCTTGAAATTCTTTCTGAGCCAATTGATTCATCATTGCCTTCACCACTAATGATGTTGCCGTTAGCATAAATTATGGCAATACGGTCTGATGATGACGTTTTATTTTCATCCGGAGCCGGAGAATACTCTTCAATACTAACTGATTTGAGATCCTTTTTCTTGTCTGTTCCGGTACGGGATTTTAATTCTTCAAGTACCTCATCTTTATATTTCAAGCCATCAACCATCTTATAAACTAAAGCGTCTTTTGGATTTCTGACTTTGGCACTATCTGCGAGGGAGAAAAGTGTGCTTTTGGGAATTTTCCTGCTTTTTGATATTTCGGTAAGGAAATGGTCATACAGAGAGCCAAGGAAAGAATTTACCTGAAGACGGTTTGGTTCACTCATTTTATCAAGAATGAATGGCTCAACTGCGCTTTTATAGGTTCCAACTTTAATGATCTGTGCTTCAATTTCAAGCTTGTCGAGCGAGCCCTTAAAGAACATCATTTCTGAGCTCAATCCCCTGAAATCAATCATGCCTTCAGGATTTAAGTATACTTTATCTGCTACTGAAGCAAGATAATAAGCACCCTGTGTATAAACTTCGCTGTAGGCAAGAATGAATTTTCCGCTCTTTTTGAAATCAATAAGTGCATTTCTGATCTCTTCAATTGTTGCAAATCCCGAAGCTAAAGATGAAACATCAAGGTATATGCCGTCAATATGGTCATCATTTTTGGCCTCTTCAAGATTTGAAAGAATCTCGTTAAGTCCGAGAGTTTTTTTATTGTCAAAACCCATGAAACTGATTTCAGAAAATGGATTCTTATCTGTTCGTTCCTTTATTGGGTAATCCAGACTGACATGCATGATACTATTGGATGTCGGACTAACTTTTCCATCACTCCCTGCAGTTGAAACCATTGCGACAACGAGAGCAATGAGAAGTATGAAAACAAGGAAAAATGATAAAATGAAGCCTATCATCGAAGCGAAAACAAATTTGAAAAACTCTTTCATATTCAGAAACAAATATATTATCTATGCAAGTATACTAATTTACAGATTCAGTATTTCGCTATTTGTTACATGGAATTACTTAATTAGATGTATATCACTTATTTATTACTTGGCAGTAATCTTGGTAACAGGAAGAAATACATTGCATCGGCTATTTCTGAGATTGAAGCAAAGCTTGGAAGTGTCAGTCAGCGCTCATCTCTTTATCAGACGGCCTCCTGGGGTAAGCACAATCAACCCGATTTTTTAAATCAGGTTATTGAACTTAAAACCAGTCTTAAGCCAAAAGAATTATTGTCCGGAATACTAAGTATTGAGACTGGTTTGGGCCGTAAGCGGATAGAGAAATGGGGCTCCAGGACTATTGATATCGATATTTTACTTTACGAAGATCAGATAGTGAATGAACCTGAATTAAACATCCCACATCCTTATCTGGCTTTAAGAAGATTTTGCCTGATGCCATTATGTGAAATCGCTCCTGAACTCCCTCATCCGCTTCTGAAAAAAAGTATTCAGGAATTGCTGCTTGAATTGTCTGATGATTTATTTGTAAAAAGGCTATCTTAG
>CAZTRY010000170.1:0-5194 GCA_964616525.1 uncultured Sphingobacterium sp.
AATAAAAAGCCAAATTTCCTGCAATTACAGCATGATTAAAAAGATTTGGAATAAGTCCGTAGTGCTTCGAAAAAATATGAAAACGCTCCATCAAACTCTGCCGATGCTTCTTCTTTGACATTCCACCCACCAGGTACTTTGCCACATACATCCTGGTATTCACGATCTTTACAGCCTTCTTAGCCGCCCTGATAATCCAATCGATATCAGCACTTAATTTATATTGTGGATCGTATGACTCAGTCAGGGATTTCCGGATATAAATAGCCTGGTGACTGATGCTCATCCCATATTTAAAATCTTTCCAGGTGAAAGTTTCGGGAGCCTTATGCCTCCTTTGTCCCAGACTTTTCCAGTCTTCATTGTACATCTCAGTCTCCCCATAATAGATGTCAGCATCCTTAGCAGAGGAAAATACATTCTCTACGGTATCAGCGGCATAGATTTCATCACCAGAATTCATAAACAAAACATAATCACCGGAAGCCAATGCCAGTCCTTTGTTCATAGCATCATAAATGCCCTTATCCCTTTCAGATATCAATTTGGCAAGTCGTCCTTCATATTTTTTTAAGAGTTCCAGAGTCCCATCATTCGAGGCACCATCAATAACCAGGTATTCAATGTTGGGGTAGGTTTGGTTTAAAACCGACAGAACTGTACGTTCAATATCCCGCACATTGTTATAGACAATGGTTATTATACTTAATTTAGGCTGGAACATGGTTTTTTAACAATGATTCGTATAAGTCGATATGCCGGCGTGCAATAATATGTTCAGAAAATGAATCTTCAATTGTTCTGCGGGAATTTAGGCTTAATACCTGGCGGTTTGCCGAATAAACCCATGCTATTCCGCGGGCAAGGTCTGCTGAAGAGCGAAATTCAGCCAAATAACCGTTTTGCTGATGCTGAACCATATCCGGAATTCCGCCGGTCCTGAATGCAACTACCGGGGTACCGCAGGCAAGACTCTCCATCACCGTATTCGGGAGATTATCTTCAAGTGAAGGGGCCAGAAAAACATCGGCAGCGCTATAACATAAAGCCAGTTTTTCATCATCAGAAATAGTCCCAAGAAAAGTAGTTCTGATTGGGAAATCAGGAACATTCTTTTCATCTCTGTTTCCAAAAATTACAAGTTCCATCTGATCCGGATCAAGATCATAATTTGCAGCAAATAATTCTATTGCATCAAGCAAATAGCTTGTCCCCTTATGCAAATCCATCCGGGATGGCATAAAACCACTCATCATTATGAATTTTTCAGATGACAAACCGAGTATTTGTCTGGCCGAAGCTTTATCGGTTGGCTTAAAAACCTGGGTATCCAGGGTATTCGGAATGTTCACAACTTTCGCCGACCTGAGCAAACTACTCATACGAACTGAATCAGCCATCCATCTGCCTGGTGCAATGACAGTAAAATTCAGACCAGAGTAGGCATTCTTCTTTTTAAGCCAGATTTTGTGAGAATGATCATCCGGACCAGAATTTTTTAGTACCGGACAATTACCACATTCCTTCAGAAAATGATCACATTCATAACGCACATGGCATCCGCCGGTAAAGGCGTTGCTATCATGAAATGTCCAAACAATAGGTTTATTTAAAACAGACAATTTTTCAAGGTCTGCAGGTCTTAAGAAAGCATGGTTAATCCAATGCAGATGAATGATATCAGCTGATTGAAGTAATTTAAGTTTTGACACATTCCTTCCCCTAAGTGGAAAAGAAAATGGTATGGCTATCGGCTTTGTGATTAACTTCGAATAATACCGCTCAAGGATGATTCCAAATGCTGTAAGCCATTTATTGAAAAAGCCCCTCGAGAGATTAACAAACTCCGGATTATCCCTGAACAGAAAATTTACTGCCAGCTCAGAATCAAGCCCTTCAGCTTTCAGAGCTTTATTCAGGCGTGCACAGGCCCTTCCAGCTCCCCCGTTACCAGCATATGTATTCAGATGTATAATTCTCACGATCCCAAAAATACAATTCATATCATAAACCGGATGATTTTCAGAAAAACAAATTGCTTTCTATGCTATTTTCACCTGCATATGCAAAATTTTGTTTTCTTTGTTGCTGTATGGGAAATCAATTAACCGACAGGCAGTTTTGGACAAACTATTGGGAATCTAAACCTGATTTGGCTATTCAGATCAACAAGGATTACCTGTTTCATCAGCAACTGGAAGCTATAGTCAAAACAAAAAATGTACAAACGGCTATAGAACTAGGCGGATTCCCGGGCTATTATTCCATCTTCCTCCACAAGTATCTTGGAGTTAAAACCACTCTATTCGATTATTTTATTCATCCGGATATTTTAAGAAAGGTCCTGAACAAAAACGGTCTGAATGAACATGATATTCAGGTAGTTGAGAATGATCTATTTCAATATAAGCCAGAACAACAATATGATCTGGTGCTTTCCTGTGGTTTGATTGAGCATTTTAAAGATACCAGAGATATTATTGATCGGCACCTTGAATTTTTAAAGCCGGGGGGCACCTTGTTTATTACCCTACCTAATTTCAGAAGTGTAAATGGCTGGGTTCAAAAGACTTTTGACAGGGATAATTACGATAAACACTATATCGAATGTATGGATACTGAATATCTTGCAGGTATATTAAAGGAGCTAGGCTTGAAATCTATAAAATCCTCCTACTTTGGCAGATACAGTGTCTGGCTTGAAAACAAGGATCAAAAATCTGGAATCACCAAAGCATTTATTAAAAGTATCTGGTTCATCGGGAAGGTAGCTACTACGCTGATCCCCTTTGAATCAAAATTCTTATCGCCCTACATCGTTCTGGAAGCAAAGAAATAAACGCGAGAATTTTAATTTCAGTTTTCCATTGATTGTTTTTGCTAAATTAAAAATGGCAGTCCTGGCTGTAACCTTGCCTCTCTACATTGGCAATTTCTTAAATATTGCTGAATATTGAGCTAAAGCCCGAAAACGAACAAAACATTAGCCCCAGCTAAAGCTGGAGCCTATTGAGCGAGCATACCAGTGTCATGTCATATCTATTTTGAGGAGCCCATCGGAATATTGAAGAGGCTAAAATAATGGAGGGTTACACGTGAGGATACCCGGGTAAAACCATTAAAACTCTATTGTTCAATTTATTCATGATTTGACACTGCACCATGGGCAATTGAAACGATTGAATTAAAATGCTGAGCATCGGGATAGCCGTATCGCTAAATAGCCCGGAGCTTTAGCTCCGGGTAAAATCGGGGTTTTCAGATCGGGCTTCAGCCCAAAACCTTAGCTGCTAGATCGGAACAAATACCGGTGCTTCAGCGCCGAAATACCGATGAATAATCCATATTCACCATTCCCTAATCCGATTTATTAATATTCCAAAACTTTCAAATATTGTAGTCTAAATACTGGCAATGTCATATATAAAAATAATTGTCCATTGTGTTTGGAGCACAAAAAATAGAATTCCATTTTTAAAATCATCGGAATTTAGGAATGAACTATGGGATCACATTCGCCAAAATTCTAAAAAAAAGAATATCCATATAGATACCATAAACGGATATGATGAACATTGTCATTGTCTCATTTCTTTAAAAAATGATCAATGTATTAAAGATGTTTTACAGTTAATCAAAGGAGAATCTTCGAGATGGATAAACCTGAGAGGAGGATATATCAAATCGCTTGCAACAAAATTTGAATGGCAAGATGAATACCTGGCAATTTCTGTTTCTGAATCCAATTTAGCAATTGTAAGAGAATACATTAAAAATCAGGAAAGGCATCATCAGAAAAAATCATTTGAAGAAGAATATAAGGCATTTATTGAGGAACAGGGCTTCAATCAAATTAGAGGTGTTTAATGTTCAATTAATCGGGCTAAAGCCTAATGTACTGGTTCCTTAATGATTGAAAAATATTGGGCTGAAGCCCGAAAATGAACAAATTACTTAGCTCCAGCTAAAGCTGGAGCCTATTGAGCGGTCCTAGCTGTGTTTTTTCATAATTGATTTGACAAATCCATCAGAATAAAAAGAGGTGAAAACAATAGCAATTAACCTGTAAGGATGAGAGGTGAAATTATTGTGGATACTTTATCTGTCAATAGCACCAGACCCACTCGGCCATGAGCGGGATAAACTACATTGGTTCAGATATTAGTAAAAAATATCAGATCCCCTTAAATTTCTGCTTAGCATATCTCAATATTCTCTGCCATAGACTTCCTTTACGTGTTCTCAGAAAGTTTTTGATTGCCAGATAGGTTTCCCTGTTCTCTTCAATTTTTTCAGGGAAGGAACTTACCGGAAGAGGATTGATAATTACATGATAAATATCACTCAGGCCCGAATGAATTCCTGAGCCATCATGTCCAATATTATTAATCAGGGATTTTGAAGGATTTAATGTTAAGCCACCATTGAGAAATATAGAAGCATACCAGCGTATAGCCCATGAATTGTTCCGGCCCCGCTTAAATTCAATAATCTGTTTCCAGAAGTTCATTGTACCTTCAATAGAGAATTCATGTTTCTTCTTACTGTCGAAGCGGGCAATTATTTTATTAATATCAGGTTCAAAATCCTTCCAGGCTCTTTCCCAAGTTGCCCAGCCCCAGCTTGTCGCGGCACGGTAGAAAAAGGTTTCGGGTAAATTTTCAGCCTTCAGCGGATACATATAAGCACCAATATGCATCACCTTCTTCTCATTCTGATACCGGATCAGGGCATCATTAAAATATTGAAGGGTATATGATGAGCTGATCAGGTCATCCTCAAACACTATCACTTTACCATATTCAGAAACGAGCATGCTCACTCCATCAATAATAGACTCTGCCAGACCTAAATTTATTTTCCTTTCAATCAGCTCTACAGACTTAAAACCATCTACCAGCCTGATAATATTCCTCACTTCATCTACGAATACTTGCTGAGAGGGATCTTTAGCTGCATCAGAAAAAATAAACAGCCGGGATTCATCTGCCAGCAAATTTTGCCGCAAAAACTTTATTGTCCGCCTGGTATGCTCCGGACGGTTGTAAACGAATAAAGCTATAGGGGCAAAGTTTTGCATTATTTAGTATTCAGTATTGAGTACATAGTATTTAGTACAGATCTATTTGAGTAAATTATATTATTTTGTACCTGCATTTTTCAACTGTCAACTGTCAACTGTCAACTGTCAACT
>CAZTRY010000171.1:0-5171 GCA_964616525.1 uncultured Sphingobacterium sp.
CTTGATGAAAAGGAGATTTATGAAGGTATGATCATAGATTATATTGTAAAACCTGCATTTGGAATTCCATTGAAATGGCAAACTGAGATTATTAAAGTTAATAAGCCGCATAGCTTCGCAGACAGGCAATTGAAAGGACCTTACAAAATATGGGAGCATACCCATACCTTTATTGAACAAGAAAATGGAACTCTAATGAAAGATGAAATAAAATATCAGATTCCATTCGGCATAATCGGGCAATTAGCACATAGTTTATTCGTCAGGGAAAAGGTAAAAGATATCTTTCGTTTCCGCGAAATGGCACTAAACAAAATTTTCGCGAATTGATCTGAGTTCAGTTTTTTTGGATTAATGAATAATTTTAATCTGTTGTATTAATAAATAATTGACTTTTATAATTGCACTATGAACGCTGATATTAATTCAAGCAGAAGTATCCTAATAACAGGGGCAAGTGGCCTGATAGGTACCAGACTTATTAAAAACCTGCTGGAAAAAGGTCATAGAGTCTCTGTGCTTTCGAGACAAACATCAAATTTCAAAGGTGTAAGCACCTATAACTGGGATATAGATAAGCAATTAGTTGATCTGAAAGCCTTTGAGGGAATAGATACCATCATTCATCTTGCCGGCGCGGGTATTGCCGATAAGCGTTGGACCAAACAACGAAAGCAGGAAATTGTTGATAGCAGAATCAGGTCTACCCAGTTACTATATAATACAATAGAGGCCATTAAAGCTCCTATTAAAACATTTATATCTGCTTCAGCAGTAGGTTATTATGGTGATAGAAATGATGAAATACTTTATGAGAACACTGAAAGTGGAACGGGATTTTTGGCAGATTGCTGCAAGCAATGGGAAGCCGCTGTAGACGAAGGATTGAAATCAGGCATGAGGGTAGTTAAACTGAGAATCGGAATCGTACTTTCAAAACAGGGTGGGGCGCTTTCAGAACTTGCAAGACCCGTAAGTTTTTTTGTCGGTGCTCCTTTGGGATCGGGAAAACAGTGGATGCCCTGGATACATCTCACGGATTTAGTGTCAATTTTTGAAAAGGCAATAGAAAATTCTGATTATACAGGGACTTTTAATGCCTGTACTCCATATCCGGTAACTAATTATGAGTTTACCAAAATATTGGCAAAGAAGCTCTTCAGACCGGTATGGCCTGTAAATGTTCCTGAGTTCGTGCTGAAGACCATGCTCGGTGAAATGAGTACAGTAATTCTCAATAGCACAAGGACTTCACCTCAGAAACTGTTGGATATGGGCTTCCGTTTTCGTTATCAGGGTCTTGATGCCGCTTTATCAGAAATCTACTCTCATTAATTTCCAGCGAATTCTATTTCATAGATGAAGAAAGAGATAAGTATTTGTTGGTTAAGGAGGGATTTACGACTAAATGATCAGGCTGCACTATATCATGCATTGGTTGGTAATTATCCGGTCTTACCGGTCTTTATTTTTGATCCTGAAATTCTGAATAAACTTACAGACAGGGATGACAAAAGAATACTTTTTATCCATAATCAGCTTAAGCATCTAAATGATGAACTGAAAGTTTATGGTTCATCATTATTGGTAATTCATGATCAGGTAATACCTGCTTTTGAGAAGCTGAATGAGCAATATGACTTAAAAGAGGTTTATGCCAATCATGATTATGAGCCTTATGCATTAGATCGTGATTCAAAAGTTTCTGAATATCTGTCAGGAGCAGGTATTAAATTCCATACTTTCAAGGATCAGGTAATTTTCGAGAAGTCGGATATCATGAAGTCTGATGGGACTCCTTATACTGTTTTCACCCCATTTTCCAGACGCTGGAAGGAGGCTTTTTCCAAATTAAATCTTCCGGAGTATCCGTCTGAAAAGTATTTATCAAAATGCCTTCAGATAAAGCATTTATCAGTACCTGATCTTGAAGATATTGGTTTTGACTTTCCTGAGTTTAATTTACCAACATATAATATTTCAGAAGATCTTATACGGAACTATCATTTAACGAGAAATCTTCCATCTTTAAATGGTACAAGTCAGATCAGTGTACACTTGCGTTTTGGAACCATAAGTATTCGTTATCTGGTAAAACTGGCTTTTCAGTGGAATGAGCAATGGCTAAATGAATTGATATGGCGTGAGTTTTTTATGATGATCCTTTATCACTATCCTTATGTTGTTCAAAGTAGTTTCAAGAAAAAGTATGATCAGATCCAATGGAGGAATGATGAGCGGGAATTTGAAGCCTGGTGCAGGGGAGAAACCGGTTATCCAATTGTGGATGCCGGTATGCGACAGTTAAATGAAACAGGCCTGATGCATAATAGGGTTAGAATGATTGTTGCCAGTTTTCTATGTAAGCATTTATTGATAGACTGGAGATGGGGAGAGGCCTATTTTGCAAGGAAGCTCCTAGATTTTGAACTTTCTTCAAATAATGGTAACTGGCAATGGGCATCAGGTAGTGGTTGTGATTCAGCCCCATATTTCAGGATATTCAACCCTACAGCTCAAACCATCAAATTTGATCCCAAATTAATTTATATAAAAACCTGGATAAGAGATTTCAAAATAGATTACCTGATGCCAATTGTTCAGCATGAATTTGCCAGAAAACGTGCTCTGGAGACCTATAAAAAGGCATTAAATGAGACTTTTAAAAATTAGTTTCATGTCCATTTTGATCTAATTTGAAATAAATTATTTAATTTCTTACTACATCAGCCTCTAAATTTTAACTCATCCTCGGGCGCTGCCAGAGGTGCAGATCTCAATGGAATATTTTTCGAAACTGCCTCTTTAAACCATGAAATTTATTAACTTCGCAAGGCTGAAAAGCGGTTTTATTTTAACAGATAATTATTCCTGTTTTAATACTAAAATTTATTAATCAGAACTTAGGTAGAACATGGCTGAAGATACAGAAAACGACAATTTGGTACCCCAGAACGATAGAATAATTCCAATTAATATAGAAGAGGAAATGAAGTCTGCATACATCGATTATTCGATGTCTGTTATTGTTTCCCGCGCATTACCGGATGTTCGTGATGGACTCAAGCCTGTACACCGCCGTGTGCTTTATGGAATGCTTGATCTTGGCGTTACAAGTACCAAGCCCCATAAGAAATCAGCACGTATTGTCGGTGATGTTTTAGGTAAATACCATCCGCACGGTGATTCTTCAGTTTATTTTGCAATGGTCCGTATGGCCCAAGACTGGAGTTTACGTTATCCAATGGTTGATGGCCAGGGTAACTTCGGATCAATAGACGGTGATTCTCCTGCAGCAATGCGTTACACTGAAGCAAGGTTAAAAAAGCTCGCAGAAGAGATGCTTGCTGATATCAATAAGGATACCGTTGATTTTCAACTAAATTTTGATGATACACTTGAAGAGCCGACAGTTCTTCCTTCACGTATACCAAACTTACTGGTTAATGGTGCTTCGGGTATTGCAGTTGGTATGGCTACTAATATACCTCCACACAATCTAACCGAGGTTGTTAATGCAACAATAGCCTACATCGAAAATAGAGATGTTACTGTGGCTGATCTCATGCAACATGTTAAAGCTCCGGATTTTCCAACCGGAGGAATTATCTATGGTTATTCAGGAGTTCAGGAAGCATTTGAGACAGGCAGAGGCAGAATTGTTATGCGTGCTAAAGCCGAAATTGAAGTTTATAAAGGCGATCGTGAACGAATAATTGTGAACGAGATTCCATATCAGGTTAATAAGGCAAACATGATCGAGCAAACTGCCGGTCTTGTTAATGATAAAAAAATAGAGGGAATTTCTGAGATCAGGGATGAGTCTGACAGAGATGGAATGCGCATCGTTTATGAAATTAAACGTGATGCTAATGCTTCAGTAGTACTGAATAACCTTTTCAAATATACCGCGCTTCAAACATCATTTAGTGTTAATAATATCGCCCTGGTGAATGGCCGGCCGATGATGCTAAATCTCAAAGATCTGATCAGGCACTTTGTTGATCATCGCCATGAGGTGGTAATTCGAAGAACTAAATTCGATCTTGCCGAAGCCGAAAAAAGAGCTCATATTCTGGAGGGATTATTAATAGCACTAGATCATCTGGATGAGGTTATTAAATTAATCCGCGCATCAAATAGTCCTGACGATGCCCGTGTCAGCTTAATGGAAAGCTTTAATCTTTCTGATATTCAGGCAAGGGCGATTCTGGACATGACTCTTCGTCGTTTAACAGGTCTGGAACGAGATAAAATCAAGGAAGAGTATGCTGAATTAATGAATACCATTGAGTATTTGAAGTCAGTTTTGGCAGATGAAGGTTTACGTATGCAGATTATTACTGATGAATTAACCGAAATACGCGATAAATTCGGTGATGAGCGACGTACTTCAATTACACATTCTGCTGAAGATATGCGGATGGAAGACTTTATTGTGGATGAGGAGGTTGTTATTACCATATCCCACGAAGGATATATTAAAAGAACACCTTTAACAGAATATCGTAAGCAGGGCAGAGGCGGAAAGGGTTCGATGGGTTCTCAATCAAGAGATAAGGATTTTATTGAACATATACTTATCGCCACAAATCATAACTATATGCTCTTCTTCACAGAAACAGGTAAATGTTTCTGGTTAAGGGTCTTTGAAATACCTGAAGGAACACGAACCAGTAAGGGTAGGGCAATACAGAATGTAATCAATATTCCAAAAGAGGAGAATATAAAGGCTTATATCAAAGTTGTTAACCTGAAAGATCAGGATTATTTAGAGAACAACTTTATAATCATGTGTACTAAGAAGGGTACCATTAAGAAGACCTCCCTTGAAGCTTATTCCCGTCCAAGGGCAAATGGAATTAATGCGATTAATATTAATGAGGGTGATCAGTTGCTTGAAGCTTGTTTAACAACCGGAACGAGTGAAATTGTGATGGCTTTGCGTTCTGGCCGTGCAATCAGGTTCAATGAATCTACTGTTCGTCCGATGGGTCGAACCGCTACTGGAGTTCGTGGAATTACATTGGCAAACATTAATGATGAAGTTGTTGGTATGATTAGTGTGAACAATCCGGAGGTAACTGTTCTGGTTGTTTCTGAAAAGGGATATGGTAAACGTACAGATATCGATGATTATCGTGTAACCAATAGGGGAGGAAAAGGTGTTA
>CAZTRY010000172.1:0-2885 GCA_964616525.1 uncultured Sphingobacterium sp.
GATAGCTATCGGGTCTCAACTCTCAATTAATAATACGTCAACCGTATCACCCCCGCAAGCGATTTTGCCAATCTCACAACCTGACGGGTATAGCCATATTCATTATCATACCATACATAGATCACTGCAGATTTGCCATCTTTAGATAGGATAGTTGCCGGCCCATCGACTATGGAAGCATGACTATTCCCAATTACATCACTCGAAACCAGTTCATTAGAAATTGAATATTCAACCTGTTCCACCATATCCCCAAAAAGTGAAGCTTCTTTCAACACCTTTTCAATTGCAGATTTTGTGACCACAGTATTCAGGGTCAGGTTGAGAATTGCAAGCGATACATCAGGGGTTGGGACCCTTACGGCATTCCCGGTTAATTTACCCTCCAGCGCGGGGAATACCTTCGAAACCGCTTTATCAGCCCCCGTTTCGGTAATCACCATATTCAAGGCTGCCGAACGGCCCCTGCGGTATTTTTTATGATAATTATCCAGCAGGTTCTGATCATTGGTATAACTGTGTACTGTTTCAATATGCCCCTTTTCTATCCCAAAAGAATCCTGAATGATCTTCAATACCGGCACAATGGCATTGGTGGTACAGGAAGCTGCAGAAAAAATAGTTTCCTCTTTATTAAAGTCGTACTGATTTACCCCAAATACAATATTCGGAACATCTCCCTTACCCGGAGCTGTTAAAAGTACACGTTCTATGCCCTTGGATGCCAGATGCTTTCCAAGTCCTTCCCGGTCGCGTAATACTCCGGTATTATCAATCAATAGTGCATTACTGATCCCATAACTTGTATAATCCACTTCGGATGGATCTTTAGCAGCAATCATAAATATAAGCTGCCCATTAATTACCAGCGCTCTTTTTTCAAAATCCTCGGTGATAGTTCCTAAAAACGGACCATGAACCGAATCATTCCTTAAAAGATCAGCGCGTTTGGTCAGATCCTCATCGCTGTATGAGCGGGTAACAATAGCCCTTAGACGCAACTGTTCACCTTTACCTGCCTGCATCACCAATTCTCTGGCGGCTATCCGGCCAATCCGGCCAAAGCCGTAGAGTACAACATCCCTCGACTGCATTTTGATTTTATCCTTGCCGATGTGATGACCCAGATTTTTGATGACAAAATCTTCAATGTTCGAAAACTTGCCGTCTGCATCAATCCATTCGGCAGCTAAACGACCAATGTCAATACGGGAAGGCGCAAGATTGGATTTCGCTATTGCCTGTGCAATTGCTAGGGTTTCATAAATTGAAATATTCTTATTGACAATGGTCCTTGCATACTGATGATGTGCTAGAATTTCACTGCTTCCGATATCAAAAAGCGGTTTGCGGAAGAGCAGGAGTTCAATTGAACGGTCAAACCAAAGCTTACCTACTACATTGATCAGTTCTATTGCTTTTTTCTCTTTATCAATCCAGCTATTGAACTCGTTCTCGTATACGTTTAGCATGTTTTTAGAATAATTTGCTTCAAAAATAAAAAAGATCGGATCATTGACCCAATCTTTTCATTTACATAATTCAGGAATTTTTTATCCCAGATATGATTTCAATATTTTACTTCTGGAAGTATGACGCAGACGCTGTAAAGCTTTGTCTTTAATCTGTCTTACACGCTCGCGGGTAAGGTTGAATTTTTCACCAATTTCTTCCAGTGATAAGGGATGATTGGTGCTAAGTCCGAAGAAAAGCACAATAATTTCACGCTCACGTTCAGTCAGGGTCGATAATGAACGTTTGATCTCTTCAGATAAAGATTCATTAATCAGATTACTGTCTGTATTCGGATCGCTGTTCTCAAGTACATCCAGCAGGGTATTTTCCTCACCCTGAACAAATGGAGCGTCCATAGAAACATGGCGACCTGAATTACTCAAAGTATCAGAAATTTTTTCTACTGTGGTTTCCAGATTATCTGCCAATTCTTCAGGAGATGGCTCACGCTCATATTCCTGTTCTAACCTCGAAAATGCTTTACTGATCTTGCTTAAAGATCCTACCTGATTTAAAGGTAAACGAACAATTCTGGACTGCTCAGCAATGGCCTGTAAGATGGACTGACGAATCCACCACACAGCATAGGAAATAAATTTAAAACCTTTGGTCTCATCAAAACGTTTGGCAGCTTTAATCAAACCAAGATTTCCTTCATTGATCAAATCTCCCAGAGTCAGACCCTGATTTTGATATTGTTTGGCTACAGAAACTACGAAACGTAAATTGGTTTTTGTCAAACGCTCAAGAGCAGCCTGATCGCCCTCTCTGATCTTTTGTGCTAATATTACCTCTTCTTCTGCGGTTATTAAGTCTACTTTACCAATCTCATGTAAATACTTGTCCAGGGACTGTGATTCACGGTTGGTAATGGATTGGGTTATCTTGAGTTGTCTCATTTATGAATAAATACTCCTGTATAAAAGTTTGCAAATTTAAACAAAATCTGCCAGCTAATTGTTAATTATAAGCAAAATTTAGCTGATTTTTAAGGATTTAACGAAAATAATTTAATGAAATATGTACTACAAAAATCATTCCATTTCTTCGTTTTTACTCTAATATAAACTCGAAAAAATACAGGAAAGTATAGCTCAGGTTAAATTTCTGTCCCTGAACCAAACATCATCAGGTTTTGTATCAAATTTCTCCATCCCTTCGATCAGGGTTTTTGGATCATGATCAGAGAGAACCAGTTCACGGTTTAAAGGTTTGAGGAATTTTTTCTCCACCATGAGGTCAATTTGCATCAATAAGGGGTCATAAAACCCATCTACATTGAGCAAACCGATCGGATTTCCATGCAAACCCAGTTGCAACCAGGTCAAAACTTCGAAAAACTCCTCCATAGTTCCAAAGCCACCGGGCAA
>CAZTRY010000172.1:2985-4941 GCA_964616525.1 uncultured Sphingobacterium sp.
TAATAAGACCGGATTACCATCAAAATTGGAACCACAGAAGACGGAAATAGCTTTCATTAGTATTGAGTAGTTAGTATTGAGTATTGAGTACAGGGTAATTTGTACTCAATACTCTATTTTGATTTAATGATTACTTTTGAGTACATCGGATTTGGGAGTAAAAGTCAAACTTTATCATTTGTTGGCTAAGTTCCCTCCTACGTCGGGATGACATCCTTCTGAGTCAATGCAACATCTCAATTGTCAACTGTCAATTGTCAACTGTCAACTGTCAACTGTCAATTCCTACCTGCTGTAATTCGGTGCCTCCTTAGTTATCGTTATATCATGAGGATGGCTTTCCCGCATGCCAGCGGCAGTAATCTTCACAAATCGTGCATTTTGCAGGTCATCAATGGTTGCTGCACCGCAATAACCCATACTGGCTCTTAAACCACCGATCAACTGGTACATAACCTCAGAAAGGGAACCTTTAAAGGCTACCCTGCCAACAATACCCTCCGGGACCAGCTTTTTGATATCATCTTCCACATCCTGAAAATAGCGGTCTTTCGATCCCTTTTCCATCGCTTCAATTGAGCCCATACCACGATAGGATTTGAACTTTCTACCCTCATAAATGATCGTTTCACCAGGTGATTCTTCAACCCCTGCGAATAAGGATCCCGCCATGATTGAACTTGCTCCGGCAGCAATAGCTTTTGCAATATCACCTGTCTGTTTGATTCCACCATCAGCAATCACCGGAATACCCCGGCCCTTTAAAGCTTTGGCACACTCATAAACTGCATATAACTGAGGAACACCCACACCTGCAATGATACGGGTGGTACAAATCGAACCCGGACCAATTCCCACCTTAACCGCATCGGCTCCTGCATCAGCAAGGGCTTTGGCAGCCTCGCCGGTCGCAATATTACCTACAACAACCTGAAGATCAGGATATTTCGCTTTAACCTCTTTCAATTTTTCAATAACACCACGGGAATGGCCATGTGCAGTATCAATCGTAATCACATCAACCCCCGCCTTTACCAAAGCATCAACACGCTCAATGGTATCAGGGGTAACACCTACTGCAGCACCCACCCTTAAACGGCCATGCTCATCCTTACAGGCATTGGGAAAGTTTTTAAATTTCTGAATATCCTTAAAAGTGATGAGTCCGCTCAGGCGACCCTCTTTATCTACAACCGGAAGCTTTTCTATTTTATAATCCTGAAGAATTTCTTCTGCCTGATGAAGGGTGGTACCTTCGGGTGCAGTAATCAGGTTTGAACTGGTCATCACCTCCCGCACCGGCTTCTTCATATCCTTTTGAAAACGAAGATCACGGTTTGTAATAATCCCAACCAGTTTTCTTTCGGCATTGATTACCGGAATCCCCCCGATCTTGTAATCTTTCATGATCAGAAAGGCATCTGCAATCAAAGCTCCTTCATCCAGAGTAACAGGGTCCTGAATAATCCCGCTTTCTGAACGTTTCACCTTCCTTACCTCATCAGCCTGCTGAGAAATAGTCATGTTCTTATGCAGCATACCAATACCACCGGCTTGAGCAATTGCAATAGCCAGAACCGATTCGGTTACCGTGTCCATAGCCGCCGAAACAATAGGAACATTGAGTTTGATTTTCCGGGTGAAATAAGAACTGGTGTCTACATCACGGGGTAAAACTTCTGAGTAAGCAGGGATTAAAAGTACATCGTCGTAGGTAAGACCTTCTGAAACGAATTTTTCTGGATCGAGTTGCATGGCAAATAATTGAGGGTGATTACTTGCGGGGCAAAGGTAAGAAATTAATTGACAATTGACAATTGATAGTTGACAATGGTGCGTTTTACAGAGCAGGATGTCATCACGATGCAGGAGGAAACTTGGCTAATCAATTGAGAGTTGACTCCCGATAGCTATCCTATCGTGTGGACACAAATTGATTAGATTTGCTGTAGATGC
>CAZTRY010000173.1:0-4872 GCA_964616525.1 uncultured Sphingobacterium sp.
AATCATGGATCATTACGGTTCTCAATAGGCCCCAGCTTTAGCTGGGGTTAACGTTTAGATCGTTTTAGGGCTTCAGCCTAAAATTCGATAATAGGTGTGGAAAGTTAGATTGGGCTTTAGCCCGATGAATAAACTTATTTAATTGATCCTTGAAAGAAATGAGGCAATTGTTAGAAAATGGTAATGGGAGATTGACCCTAATCCGCATTACCTCAACCTCTCCGCCGATTTGATCAGTTTCTCATCACTTCTGATTCCCCTGAGTGCCAGAATAACAAACAATACACTCAATGATGGAAGTATGACTCCAAGTCCGTAATTTTCTGTTTGCAATGTGATATTCCCAAGTACCTGCTTTGCGGTTTGAACCATCCAGAAACTAAAACCCAGAATTCCTGCAATGCAGATATAGCAAAGCATCATTTGCCTTTTCCTGTTTTTAAATAGAAAAATAGCCAGAAAGGGAATTAATCCGAGTATGACCGTTACTATGGTTAAGGCCAGAAAAGGTTCAGTCTGAACGATATTTCCTCCAATACTTTCATAGACACCGGTTACTTTTACAGCCTTTGAAGTGCCATCAGGATTGATAACCTGCAGATAAGGAAATAGAAACAGACTGAAAATTGCAGCGGTAGCAAAAAAAAGCCAGATGGTTTGTACTCGTTGAAGCATGGGTTGATAATTTGAAACAAATATAAATATTTTAGCCTTGTGATTATTCATTCATGCAATGTATTGAAGCTGCGGTTGAGTATCTTTGGCATTTCAATATTAGTTTAGAGATTGGATACAACACAGAGATATTTTCTGGAACTGGCATACAATGGAACGGCCTATCATGGGTGGCAGATTCAACAGAATGCCCTTTCAGTGCAGGAGTTGATCAATAAAGCATTGTCAACCATTTGCAGACAGGAAATTGAAACTCTTGGATGCGGTCGTACCGATACCGGAGTACATGCCAGGCAGCTTTTTGCACATGCGGATATTCCTGTGGATATCGATGTGATGAATCCAAGATTTCTGCTCAGTATTAATGCGATGCTTCCCTATGATATTGCGCTTAAAAGATTCATAAAAGTTGCACCGGATGCACATGCCCGTTTTGATGCAAGTTTACGTTCTTATGAATATCATATTCATTTTTCAAAAGACCCATTTCTTCATAATTTATCCTGGCTTTTGCGTGATGAACCCGATTTAGGGCTGATGAATAAGGCTGCAAAATTGATGATGGAGTATCGTGATTTCAGTTCCTTCAGCAAGTCGAATACCCAAACATTTACCAATAATTGTGTGATTAGCAGGGCAGAATGGCTTCTTACGGATAAGGGCATAGCCTTTCATATTTCTGCCGATCGCTTCCTCCGGAATATGGTTCGGGCAATTGTCGGCACGCTGGTCAGAATAGGTAAAGGGGAAATGAATGTGGAGGATATTCATGGGATTATTGAAAGCAAGGATCGCTCAAATGCCGGCGAATCAGTACCTGCTTGCGGCTTATTCCTGACAGAAGTTAAGTACCCATATATTTCGGATGAAATTTAAATGCCGGGTTTAGTTTAGAAAATAAATGATCGAAAATACAAATGGCTAAGGTTAGCGGTAATGCAGTAGATATCAACCTGTTGAGAAGGGTATTCCGGTACGTTTCTCCTTATCGTGGAATATTTATCTGGTCAATCGTTTTAACAATATTACTTGCCATTCTGGCTCCGCTTCGTCCATGGCTGATTCAATTTACACTCGACCGATATATTCTTTTAAATGACCACACCGGTTTAATTGATATGAGCCTCCTGATGGTCGGGCTGTTGCTGGTTCAGACCATTGTTCAATATTTTCATACCTTCTACACAAATATTTTAGGGCAATCGGTAATTAAAGACCTGCGGGTTAAAGTATTCAATCATATCAGTAACCTGAGACTTAAATATTTTGACCGTACACCCATTGGTCAGTTGATTACCCGGACGGTTTCAGATCTTGAAACTATTGCAGATATATTTTCTGAGGGACTTATTGTAATTGTTGGCGATATTCTGCAGGTAATTGCAATCATTGCCGTGATGCTTTATGTTGACTGGGAACTGACTCTTGTGGTATTGATTCCAATGCCTTTGTTAATTATGGCTTCCCTTGTTTTTAAGGAAGCTATTAAATCGGCATTTCAGGATGTGCGGACTCAGGTGGCCAACCTGAATACCTTTTTACAGGAACATATCACCGGAATAAGGATCATTCAATATTTCGCCCGGGAAGATCAGGAGATGAAGAAATTCAAAGATATCAACTCAAAACACCGTGATGCCCATATCCGCTCTAACTGGTACTATTCCATTTTCTTTCCTGTAGTCGAGATCATTTCTGCCGTATCTATCGGACTTCTGGTATGGTATGGATCAAAATCGATCCTTTCGGATGACATCAGTCCAGGGGTAGTTGTTTCTTTTATCATGTATATCAATATGCTGTTCAGGCCCATCCGTGAACTTGCTGATAAGTTCAATACCCTGCAAATGGGTATGGTAGGTGCTGAGCGGATTTTTAATGTGCTTGATACGGATGAGCAGACTGAAGATAAAGGAATATTGCAACCTCAAAAATTGAAAGGCGATATTGAATTTAAAAACGTTTGGTTTGCCTATAACGATGAAAACTGGGTCTTAAAAGATATTTCTTTCCATGTTAAACCGGGAGAAACGCTTGCATTGGTAGGAGCAACAGGTGCAGGGAAATCTTCCATAATCAATATTCTGAACCGTTTTTACGAGATTAACAAGGGAAGTATTCTGGTAGATGGAAATGATATCAGGGAGTACAAATTAAGTTATCTGAGGTCACATATTGCGACTGTTTTGCAGGATGTATTTCTTTTCTCAGATTCCATTGCCAATAATATTAATCTGAGTAATGAAGAGATTGGCAGAGAGAAGCTCATTCAGGCCGCAAAAGAGGTGGGTGCTTATGAATTCATCATGAAACTCCCCGGAGGATTCGATTATGATGTGATGGAGCGGGGAGCAACCTTATCCGCTGGTCAGGCACAGTTGATTTCTTTTATCCGGGCAATGGTATATGATCCTCAGATTTTGGTGCTGGATGAAGCAACTGCATCTGTAGATACCGAAACTGAGGAACTTATTCAGCATGCCATCAATAAATTAATGCAGGGCCGAACTTCGATTGTAATTGCCCACCGCCTTTCAACCATCCAAAATGCAGATCGGATCATCGTTTTGGATCATGGTGAAATTAAGGAAATGGGTTCCCATCAGCAGCTTTTAAAATTAAATGGCTTTTACAGGAAGTTGTACGATCTTCAGTTTAATTCAGAAGGCATAGCAAAACCTTAATTTTTTGGTTTCTGATCCTGAAAATTAAATTAACTTCGGTATTTATGATTTTGTTCCCGATTTTATGAAGCGAGTCGTTTCCCATCTTACTTTTCAGGTGCTTGTTGCAATCGTAATCGGCGTTTTAGTTGGTATGAATTTTCCGGCATTTGCACCTACGGCCAAACTGATCAGTCAGACATTCATCAATATGATCAGCATGCTGATCGCCCCAATCATATTTTTTACCATTGTACTTGGTATTGCCCAAATGGGAGATATGAAAAAAGTTGGGAGAGTAGGAGGTAAGGCTTTACTTTATTTTGAACTGATAACTACTCTGGCAATCATCATAGGATTGCTGGTTGCCAATATATTTAAACCCGGCAAAGGTGTTGATGTGGCTGCCACTCATGCCGACCCTTCAAAAATACAGACCTACCAGGAATCAGCTTCTGAGATGAACTGGCTCGAGTTTTTCGCCCACATCGTACCCAAGAATATATTTGAATCATTTGCCAAAGGTGATATTCTTCAGATTCTGTTCTTTGCAGTACTTTTTGGTTTTGCGCTGAGCCGTATGGGATCAACCGGCAGCTCACTGATTGTCACATTCGAAAAATTATCGCAGGTGATATTCAATATCATGAAAATGATCATGAAGCTGGCTCCTTTCGGTGCGTTTGGTGGTATGGCCTTTACGATCGGAACTTATGGATTATCAACACTTTACCCGCTCGGAAAGCTGATGATCGCTGTTTACATGACCATGGCTCTGTTCATTTTTGTGGTGCTCAACCTGATCTGCTATTTGTATAAATTTAGTCTGTGGCAGTTTTTAAAATTCATCAGACAGGAAATAGTGATCGTTCTGGGAACCTCTTCCTCCGAGTCGGTGCTGCCCAGTATGATGCTAAAACTCGAGAAATTTGGTTGTTCTAAATCTGTTGTGGGACTTGTAGTTCCTACAGGATATTCATTTAATCTGGATGGGACATCAATTTACCTGTCAATGTCAGTCATCTTTTTATCACAGGTTTTTAATATCGACCTGAGTATTGGTCAGCAGATAACCATCATTGGAGTATTAATGGTCACATCCAAAGGTGCGGCAGGAGTAACCGGCAGTGGGTTCATTGTACTGGCCTCCACACTTACGGCCTTAAAAGTTGTGCCTATTGAGAGTATTGCCATTTTATTGGGAGTTGATCGCTTTATGTCTGAAGCCCGGGCTATTACCAATCTGATCGGTAATGGGGTTGCTTCGGTGGTGATTGCAAAAAGTGAAAAGGAATTTGATCAGGAGGCATATAAAAGAGCAATAAATCCAAAAACTGCCGAGGATGTGATCAAGTCTTCTTACGAATAAAAAACAATAAGAGCCTGTCTTAAACAGCACTAGCGTGGCGTATAATAAAAATATCTCTGGATCACTAGAAACATCCTAGGGTGTCGCCATTGTAGGAACATTAATATACTCTTTTTTGCGGCATTGGACAGGGCGGTAAATACAAAATTGCCATCGCACTGACTT
>CAZTRY010000174.1:0-4743 GCA_964616525.1 uncultured Sphingobacterium sp.
CCTGCCCAATGCCGACTGCCCTCCCTGAAATTCAGGTGCGAGTTCAACACTGGCAAGATCATATAGTTTTCCTTCATAGCGCGCTTCAGTGTTAGGGCTTTCAAGTGGCTCGGGTAAGGGTTCTGCAACTTTTTCGGGAACAGTTGATGCCTGACTATAGTCAATTTCATTATTGATTATACTGTCGGGATAAGAATTAAGGGACGTCACAACAAGATTCTTGATTTCAGCTTCCCTCAGCGACACGATTTTCCCTTCCTCATTAACAGCCAATTCAAATTTTATATCGCCCGATACCTCAGCATTCCGGGAAGGCTGCAGATAGCTTACTTTTGCCCAGTAGCTTGCAATCAGTTCATTATTATTGCGATCGTAATCAAGACTGGAAACAATCCAGGTAAGATTGTAATTCCGGAGATCAGACATTCGCTTTGCATGAACTTCTTTCAGGCGCTTGTAAGTAAGATTATGATAGTTATAATAGGTTTTGGTTATTGGTGAAAAATAACTGGGAGGATCAAAATATCCCTTCCTTTGGTCATTATAAAAAGCTTCAATAAACTTAATCAATGAACTGCGGACCTGCTCATCACTCATGCTTGAGTTCTCGACCAGAACATCCGAATTATTGTCGTCAATAACAGTCACGACCTCCTCCTTTTTATTTGAAAAAAAGGAACTTGCGTCATCTACATAAAGTGTAAGATAACCCATGACCAGGATAATTATACCAAGCCCAATGGCCATGTACCTCAACGAAGGGTCTTTTATTACCTCATTCTCTGACATGGAATCATGCTGTGTTTTATTCTCTCTTTCCAATTAATACTATTTATACTCTATAATAATAAAAATCGTTCCAATAATTTACCATAGCTCCTGACCAGAGCAAGGCTTTCTAAACAGGATCAGAAAATCTTTACGAAAGACAAATATACAAATACGAGAGGCGCGGCAAGTAATAATCCGTCAAAACGATCCAGCAGACCGCCATGTCCGGGTAAAAAGGATCCGGAATCCTTTGTTGATAAACTTCTTTTGAGCATTGATTCAGAAAGATCACCCAGGGTACCTGAACTTACAATGATTACAGAAACAATTAGCCAATGGAATAATGGTAGCTCGGTGAAATAAATACTTAAAACAAAACCTGAAAGCAAACTACACAAAAGACCTCCTGCAAAGCCTTCCCAGCTCTTTTTGGGAGAATGTCTTTCAAACAATCTGTTCTTGCCTAATGTTATGCCAAAAAGATAAGCTCCGGTATCACTCGCCCAGAGCATGATCAGAAAAGCAAGGGGTAAATGCCAGGAATAATCGCCTTCCATAAAACCCAGGGCATAGAAAAAACAAAAAGGGATTGCCGCAAATATTACTCCGAATATGGTATACGCAATATTGTGGAAAGGATTCTTCAGATCCCGGTAAAGCTCGGCGATTATTACTAATACAAAAAATGGAACACAAATGAGAAGCACTTCTGGTGGTGCATCTTCCAGAAAATATAAACTGACTGGTACATAAATACTAATAACCAGAATCCAGCCCCATAAACTCTGAGGTTTCAAACCATCAGCACGCACAAGTTTGTAAAACTCTTCGGTACTGAGCAAGCTAAGCAGCAGGAAAAACACAGTAAAGGCATAAGCACCCAAAAGAAGTGAAGCAAGCATCACTGCCACAAAGAAAAATGCTGTTATTGCTCTTGTTTTCATTTATAACTCATTTTTTACTATGATTTCGAGCGCTTTCTGAAAATCATCCTCATGTATATAAACTTCAACCTCCCCAATACGGTAAGGGAAGCCCTGTTTATTAATTATTATTGCCTCAATCTCGTGGTCAATTAAGACCTGCCTAACAAGTTCTGATTTAAAAAAATCAGCTGAGGTATAAATTTTAACCCATCCCGCTTCCATCCAGACTTTCCCTGTTAATTTCGTTTAATTTTCGTGTATACCGATAAAAATATCGGATTGATATAATAAATAAAACAAAACTGATGCTGATCTGAACCGGACTTGAGGGTTCAGCTTCAAACATTTTATCAATTGATATTCCCTGCTGCTGATACCAGTATGCAGTAAAAACCGCCAGAGCATTATTCAGAAAATGTCCAAGAATTGGAAGCCATAGACTTCCGCTCCAAACCAGAAGGTAACCAAACAATGCACCCAGAAACATTCTTGGGAAAAATCCATAGAACTGGAAATGTATCGAACTAAAAATAATTGCAGTCAGCCAGATAGCGACATGATAATTCCCAAACCATCGGGCGAAAATCTGCTGAAATCCGCCTCTGAAGATCAGTTCCTCCCCAAAGGCAGGGATAATCGCAAGCATGACTAAATTCACTAGTAGTGCCGGAATAGAGTTCATTACTATAAGCTGTTTGGTCATCAGCTCCATCTTCAATTCCTGTTGCAACATCCAGGCCTCCACTTCTTTCAGAAAATACGGAAGTTTCATTCCTTTATTCAGCTGCATGGTATATTCAAGTGCTGGACTTGCAGAAAACATAATCACAATGGTCAGCAAAGCCAGATAGGCCGGAACTGGTATAATTTTAAGGTATCCAAGCCAGTCCTGGTTTTGGAGTTTCGCATAAATCAGGGCTGGTATAACAAACATTCCTATCGACGAAATAATCTGAACCAGCTTGATAAGGTCAAGGTTTCGCGGATCCCCTGTAGAAAGCTGAAGCATGGTTTCAGCGCCATAAATTGAGATTCCTATTGCGAAAGCAATACCGGTAAAAACCATAGCCCCCGCAAAAATAAGCAGGAGTAAAAGGACCAATGAGCTGAAAGGATTACGTTCTACTGACGCGGATTTGAACATGCTTATATATTATTCGTAATTTTGCATTTTAGAATTGAAAAATACAAGGTTGAAAGATAGCTAATGTCTGTTAAGATAGGAAATATAGATTTAGGCGAATTCCCGCTTTTGCTGGCACCAATGGAAGATGTTAGCGATCCTCCATTCCGTTTCGTTTGTAAGCAAAATGGGGTGGATATGATGTATACTGAGTTTATTTCTTCAGAGGGACTGATACGAGATGCGGCCAAAAGCAGAGCAAAACTCGATATATTTGAATATGAGCGCCCAATTGGAATTCAGATTTTTGGGAGTGAAATAGAAAGTATGGCCGAGGCAACCCGGATTGCAACACTGGCAAATCCCGATCTGATCGATATAAATTATGGCTGCCCTGTAAAAAACGTAGCTTGCCGTGGTGCCGGAGCAAGTTTATTGCAGGATATAGACAGGATGGTTGAAATGACAAAAGCTGTTGTCAATGCCACCCATCTTCCTGTTACTGTTAAAACACGTCTTGGCTGGGATGATAATACCAAAAATGTTTATGAAGTTGCTGAGCGTCTTCAGGATATCGGTATCCAGGCGCTTACAATTCACGGTCGTACGCGAGCACAAATGTATAAAGGTGAAGCCGATTGGTCACTGATCCGGGAGATCAAAAGAAACCCGAGAATTAAAATACCGATCTTTGGGAATGGGGATGTCAATTCCATAGAAAAAGCTGCCAACTGGCGGATGGAATATGAAGTTGATGGAATTATGATTGGCAGGGCAGCTATTGGGTATCCCTGGATATTCAGGGAAATAAAACACTTTTTTAAGACCGGAGAACATTTACCTGAACCAACGATTACCGAAAGAGTAGAGGTGTGTAAAACCCATCTTGATAAATCTATCGCCTGGAAAGGGCCCAAAGTGGGTATTTTTGAAATGAGAAGGCATTATTCTAATTATTTTAAGGGTATCCCTGACTTTAAGGAATATCGCATGAAACTAGTCTCACTGGAAAATATTGATCATATTCATGAAGTTCTGGAGGAAATCAATGAACGATTCCAGACAGAAATGGCTTGATTATAAGGTTTATTTTTATATTGCCTTCTATTAAAATTAATAATTATGGTAACCAAGATTACTGATGGGGTAAAAATATCGGTAGAAACCATTTACCAGCCCGAATATTCAAATCCTGCGAATGAACATTTTATGTTCGCTTACCGGGTTAATATTGAAAATATGACAGAAAATAGTGTTCAGCTTCTGAACCGTCATTGGCATATTTTTGATTCGAACGGTACCAAAAGAGAGGTGGAAGGAGAAGGTGTGGTTGGCTTACAGCCCATCATCGAACCTGGTGACAATCATGAATACGTATCAGGATGTAATTTAAAGACCGATATGGGCAGCATGAAAGGATCTTATGAAATGAAAAGAATTGTTGACGGACGTAGATTCCGGGTCAACATTCCTGAATTTTACCTGATTGCTCCTTATAAAATGAACTAGTTTCTGATTTGATGATAAACAAAAAGCCCCTTTATGAATTCATAAAGGGGCTTTTCTATTTGAAATGAATTACTATTCCCTTCTTCCCATCAACATGCTGGCATAATAAACCAATGTTGCTAATGAGCCTAATGCAGCTACCACATAAGTCATTGCTGCCCACCAAAGAGCATCTTTTGCCTGATCATTCTCAAGGCTGGTTTGCATAATACCACGATTGCTTTGCAGCCAGGCTAAGGCCCTGTTGCTTGCATCAAATTCAACCGGAAGGGTAATGAATGCAAATAAGGTTACAACGGCAAGAGCCACCACACCAATCGCAAGAACGGTGATGTCTCCTGAAAAAACAAGAAGCATTACACCAATCATCAATGCCCACTGCGTAATCTTTGATGCAACATTAACTGCCGGAAC
>CAZTRY010000175.1:0-1216 GCA_964616525.1 uncultured Sphingobacterium sp.
GGGGGTGGATCCTCCCCATAGCCCCTCCAAAGGGGCACAGCATGACGCCTAAATCACTGCTTAATAATAAATTTTGACAACTAGATACCAGTTTAAACGATTTGTCGATACGATAGTATAGCCATCAACTGTCAATTATCAACCCGATAGCTATCGGGTGTCAATTAAATCAAATTTTCCTCCCTGTATTAATCACATTCACCCCTTTAAATAATGTCGTAGAGCAGCCATGCGATACGGCACTAACCTGACTTGGTTGTCCTTTCCCATCAAAGAAGGATCCGCCTGTGCGATAATCTTTCTCATCACAAATCGCTGAACAGGCATTCCAGAATTCCTGGGTATTGGCCTGATAAGCAACATCTTTTAATAATCCGCCAATCTTACCATCTTTAATTTCAAAGCAAAGTTGTCCGCTGAACTGGAAGTTATAACGCTGCTGATCAATTGAGTAGGAGTTACGTCCGAAAATGTAAATTCCTTTCTCCACGTTTTTGATCATATCTGCCGGACTAAGTGCCGCCTTGCCGGGTTTCAAAGAAACATTTGGCATGCGCTGGAATTGTACGCTACTCCAGCTGTCGGCATAGCAGCATCCCTGCGATTCCTGTAGTCCTAAAATATGTGCCTGGTCACGAATAGTTTGATAATTGACTAGTATTCCATCCTTAATAATATCCCAGTTTTTACATTTCACCCCTTCATCATCATATCCAACTGCTGCTAATGAGCCTTTCTGAGTTTTATCGGCTTCAAAATTGACAATATTACTTCCAAAATTGAATTTTTTGCTTTCCCATTTATCCAGTGTCAGGAAACTTGTTCCGGCATAATTGGCTTCATATCCAAGTACACGGTCGAGTTCTGATGGATGACCTACTGATTCGTGTATGGTCAGGAACAAATTCGTAGGATCGATCACGAGATCATATTTTCCTGCTTCTACAGGTTTGGATCTCAGCTTTTCATCTACATGCCGGGTTGCAGTTGCCACATCCTCAAGCATATTGTAGCGATTTTTGTAAATCGTAAATAATCCGTCAATCTCTTCTTCCTTCTTTGGGATCAGGTATTCATAACCCATGCCCATTGGAGAACTAAGTGAATTCCGGGTTTCAAATTTCCCGGATTTAGGATCAATTTTAGTTACCGTGAAGGTTGGCCAAAGCCGGTGTACATCCTGATCAATGTATGAACCCTCAGTAGAAGCAAAGTA
>CAZTRY010000175.1:1316-4730 GCA_964616525.1 uncultured Sphingobacterium sp.
GATTCCCATACCATAGGATTCAGTATTGCTTATGTTTTCGACCCGGTTTTCGCGGGTAGTTAAGAACTGGTTCAGGTACCTTCCAATCCTAACATCCGCATAACTTGCACCTTTGGATCTTGCCGCATTCAAAGCCACATCAGCAAGCCGCTTTTTTAATGCGGTATCAATTGGCATCAATGCTTCTTCGAGGGCTATATCCCTGCCAAATATGGGCACCGATTGCAGCATGGATGTACCAAGTCCGATTCCTGATAGGTATAGAAAATCTCTTCTTCTCAAAACGATAATTTATTAATTATGAGTTAAATATTGTTACGATTTTAAACTGCATCAGAAAGGGAAGAGAAGGTAAAGTCTCTGATCTTCATAGGTGGAACAATCATATTACCATTCCGCTCAGGTTTTCCAAGTGCTTCCACATTATTCAGCATAATAATCGGACTTTCATTGAATCTGAAGTTTTTGATTGGGAACATAATTTTCCCGTTTTCAATATAGAAGGTACCGTCTCTGGTCAATCCGGTTAAGAGTAATGTTTGTGGATCTACACTTCTGATATACCAGAAGCGGGTTACCAGAATCCCTTTTTCAGTACTTTTAATCAGGTCTTCCAATGATGCAGAACCGCCTTCCATGATGATTCTGCCTGCACCTGGCAGTGGTTTTACTCCTTTTTTCTGTGCCCAAAATCGTGAATAGCTCAGGTTTTTTACGACACCTTTTTCTACCCAGCTTGTTCTCTCAACCGGCAGTCCGTCACCATTCCAGGTTGCACCCGGGAGATCAGGATTAAATGGATCTGAATAAATGTTGACCTGCTCATTGAACAATTGCTCACCAAGACGGGTTCCTCCGCCTTTTTTACTCATAAAGCTTCTGCCTTCTTCGGCACCACGGGCATCAAAGCCTCTGACCAGGTTGGAAAGCATATCGCTTGCTGCCAGTGGTTCCAGAATGACCGTATATTTTCCTGGTTCAATTGCCCTTGCGCCTGCCGAGCCATTGGCTTTACCTGCAGCAATTTTTGTTAGTGCCAGAGTATCCAGTTTTGAGATATCATTGAAGCTATTGCTGACATAGCCTGAACCGGTACCTGCCTGATTTCTGGTGGTTACAGAAAAGGATACATCTGTATCTTTATTATAAGCATAAAGCCCCTTAGAATTCATGATCGCCCTGAAACTGGTCGTGTTTTCAAGGAATCCGGCGGCTTCAAGATTTGCTGCTTTTGCCACTTCCAGACTTTTTCTGACAGCTTCAGCCCTGATATCAGGATTTATTGCAGCAGTTGCCGGATTAAAAGTGATGGATTCAGCAAAGGTTTTTGGTCCCTCAAGTGAAACGTATTCAGGATTTGCCGGTGCCAGTTGAGCCAGTTCTTCTGATCTTCTGACAACCTTCTCAAGCGAGGCATCATCAAATTCATTGATTGTTGCTGAACCGGTTTTTTTGCCGAATGTAGAACTAATTGCAAGTCCCATAGAACTCATGTCGCCTGCAGTTGAAACCGCATTACGTGCATACCGGATGTTCCCACCCTCGCTGCCGTTCAGGCTTACTTCACACTCATCTGCTTTTGAAAAGCTCAATGCTTTCTTTAGAATTGCCTGAGCTTCCTCTTTACTTAATATGCCCATATTTTATATTTTTCTAGCTGTGTTTATAACATTAACTCCATTAAACCTTGTGGTTGAACAACCGTGTGAAACGGCATTCGACTGGCTTGGCTGACCCTTACCATCATTGAATGCCCCACCCAGACGGTAGTCACTTTCATCGCAAACTGCTCCGCAAGCATTCCAGAACTCCTGGGTATTCGACTGATAGGCAACATCCTTAAGCATCCCAACGATCTTACCTTCCTTGATCTCATAGAACATCTGTCCGCCAAACTGGAAATTATAGCGCTGCTGATCAATAGAGAAAGATCCATCACCAATAATATATACACCCTTTTCCACATTTTTGATCATGTCGTCTACACTCAGTTTCGTTTTACCGGGTTGTAAAGAAATATTTGGCATCCTTTGGAACTGTACATCCTGCCAGCTTTGGGCATAGGAGCAGCCTTGTGATTCATTTAACCCGATCATATGTGCCTGATCACGGGTAGCCTGGAAGTTAACCAGAATACCATCTTTGACAATATCCCATTTTTTACATGCCACACCCTCATCATCATAACCAACAGCACCCAAAGAACCTTTTTGAGTCTTGTCAGCCACAACATTCACCAGTTTATTCCCAAAATTGAATTTTTTGGAATTCATTCTTTCCAAAGTTAAAAAGCTGGTTCCGGCATAATTAGCTTCATATCCAAGAACGCGATCAAGTTCTGTTGGATGCCCAACAGATTCATGAATGGTTAGCCACAGATGGGATGGGTCAAGAACCATGTCATACTTGCCTGGTTCAACCGATTTGGCCTTCATTTTCTCATCCACATTTGCAGTAGCCGCCTTCACATCTTCAAGTATGTCGTAACGATCCTTGTATCGGGTTACTATTCCTTTGACCTTACTGCTTTCCTTAGGTTCAAGATATTCATATCCCATACCCATTGGGGTACTTAATGAGCGGATAGTATCGAATTTGCCGCTGCTGCGGTCAATCTTAGTTACAGTGAAGTTAGGATAGATCCTGTGGATATCCTGATCGATATAGGAACCATCTGTAGAGGCAAAATATTTTTGCTCATTTACTGCGAAAATAACCGAATTAACAAAACTTGCTCCTCCCTGCATCGCAATGGCATTGGTGCTGAGAAGAAGATCTACTTTTTCCTTGACCGGAACTTCAAAAGCATTCCGCTCAATCGGAGATTTCCAGCTGACCTCACCATAACCCTTCTGTGGGGCAAGTTTCACAGGCTCTCCCTGAATTTTGGCGTTTGCCTTTGCAACAGCCACAGCCCTTTCTGCAAGTTTGGCAATATCTTCCTTTTCCACATTGTTTGAAGAAGCAAAGCCCCAGCACCCATCCGCAATAACACGGATTCCAACTCCATACGACTCGGTATTGGCTACTCCCTGAACCCGATTTTCGCGGGTAGCAACGAACTGGTTTAAATACCGGCCTATACGAATGTCGGCATAGCTTGCACCCTTTGAACGTGCAGCATTCAATGCTACATCAGCCAATGCTTTTTTAATTCTGACGTCCATTCCATCCAAAGCCTGCGCCGGATCAATGGGATTACCCATGAGCGATAGTCCGGGAAGCATGAATGCACCGGCTCCCATTCCACTCAGGTAGAGAAATTCACTTCTTTTCAATACGTTATCCTCCTGTTAATTGGTTATTAGAGTTGTCCCGAACCAGATTCGGGATTTTAATTAGATGAAGTTAAAACTTTTTTGCTTCTAGCCATAAATATGTGCAAGAAAGTAGAAATAATAGGAAGAAATAAAT
>CAZTRY010000176.1:0-4679 GCA_964616525.1 uncultured Sphingobacterium sp.
ATTTTAGTCAGGGCATCATTATCAACATCCGTAAACTTCGAGGTAAAGTCCAGAGCAGTGAATGTAATCGTTGCATCTTCTGCTCCTGCTTTTGGAATATCAGCTACGACCGGAAGGTCATTCACTGGAGTGACATTAATCGAAATGGTATTTGGGCTTTGATCTGTATCAACACCTCCTAATGCTGTTCCGCCATCATCTTTAACCTGGAAGGTAAAGGTGGTTACCGGTGTACCGTTTGCGTTTGAAGCGGGGGTATAGACCAGTAATCCTGCAGTAATACTTGCAGCATTTATTGTAGTACTTACACTCACCGGTACCCCATTGAGCGTTAAGCTTCCAGCAGAAACCGGACTAACAATCACAGACAAGAAATTATTGGGCGGAGTGTCAAAAGCATCCGTAAAACCGAAATCTGTTGCCGTAAAGACATAGGCTACATCCTCATTTGTAGTAACAGTTTTATCGGTACCGGAAGGTTCGTCATTAATGGAAGTCACATTGATACTTATAGTATTCGGTGACTGATCCAGGTCCACCCCTCCATTTGCGATACCACCATCATCCCTAACCTGAAAAGTAAAGGTAGTGACCGGGGTACCAGTTGCATTAGTAGCAGGAGTGTATACTAATGATCCTGCGGTGACACTTGCAGCAGTAATAGTTGTGCTGACACTCACTGGAACACCCCCAATGGTTAAGCTACCTGAGGCTACCGGACTGACAATTACCGATAAGAAATTATTCGGAGGAGTGTCAAATGCATCAGTGAAACCGAAATCATTTGCCACAAAGGTATAGGCCACTTCCTCATTGGTAGTTATTGTTTTATCTGTTCCGGAAGGTTCATCATTTATACCCTGGATGTTGATAGTAATAGTATTCGCACTTGGATCAAGATCCGCACCACCATTTGCAGTTCCCCCGTTATCCCTTACATGGAAATTAAAGGTGGTAGTTGGGCTGGCAGTTGAATTCAGAGGTGGTGTATAGACCAGAGAGGTAATACTTGCTGCGACAATAGTTGTACTCGTACTTATTGGCACTCCACCAATGGTTAAAGTTCCAGAACCCGGCGGACTCACAATTAAGGACAATAAGCCATTAGCAGGACTATCAAATGCATCGGTGAAGCTAAAATCTGCAACCTGAAAAGTATAAGGAACATCTTCATTCGTAATAATCGTCTTATCGATACCTGAGGGTGCATCATTTGAAGGCAAAACAATTATTGTCATGGTAGCTGAAGCTACTGATAAATCAATTCCTCCATTAGCAGTGCCTCCATCATCCTGAACTTTAAATGTGAAACTAGTCATCGGACTGGCACTGGTATTTGAAGGAGGGAGATATGTAAAGCTTGCAGCATTAATACTTGCTACAGTGATCGTTGCACCCTGAACGACCGTTACCCCGGCTAAGCGAAGCGTACCTGTGGCCGGAACTGTAGTTATTTGAACGGCAGTGAAGGCATTAGCAGGAGTATCAAAGGCATCGGTGAATGCAAAATCTGCCGCTGTGAAGGTGTAGGAGATGTCTTCATTAGTTGTAACAATCTTTGATTCTGTAGTCGGTGGATCATTTACTGGTGTAACCGTAATAGTCAGACTGGCAGGGTTACTGGTTGCCACAGCAATTGTCGGACTAGCATTCCCAAAATCTGCAATAGTATAATCTGTTGTTACCGTTCCATTATAATTAGCCACCGGCGTAAAAGTGACCGTACCACTAGCATTGGAAGTAAATGTCCCTTGCCCCGGGATTGTTCTTGAGGCTTGTACACCACCAGTGGTTGGATCTAAATCCAGACCAGTACCCCAATTTAGCTGAGTATTTCCGTTTTGATCATAAGCATAATCTGCTAAGCTTAAAGAAACTGCATTATCCTCAAGTGTTGAAACTGTTGCAGAGGTAGCGACCGGAGTGAATGCCACAGATAAGGGAGCAGCAATATCTATCGCACGAATCTCATGTACGTTGGTTGACCCACCAGTGGATGAAGAGAAACCATAACTTAAATTGGCAGGTGCAGGGGCTGTAGAGTTATAAATATAATTCTCTATGACATGATGTGTTACCAATCCCGCACCTGAGTTTTCGTCAATATAAACGTTCACTCTGAACTGAGAAGCTGAAATATACTCGATAACAATCCTTGCCTTCCGGTATCCGGTATCACCTGTTGAGAAACCTGCAGTACGTGATGCAGGGGCTACTGAAGTTATGTTGAAAACTCCCCCTTTAGACGCCATAGCTGTTGCACTCGCAGTATTTACACCTATTAAATATTCATAATTTGTACCTGCCCCAAATCCAGGCTGAGAAGCTCCTGCACCATCTCCATCACCTCTCAGGGTAACCCATTGTGGAACTCTACCACCTGAATATCCTCCCTGTCTACCCTGTGCTCCTCCTCCAATACCAAAGTTACCGAATTCATCTAAAGCTATACCCAGGAAGCCTTTTGAAAGCCCCGCAGTACCATTTGTACCATCATCACGCTGTGCATATCCAATAGAACCTCCAAACTGGCCTATTTCAAATCCACCATCATTGGATACCGGATAACCCAGTGCTGTATTTGAAGCTGCTGAACGGGATGATACATCTGCATCATACAGGATAAACACAATACCATCAGCTAAGTTTCCATAAGTATAATACTCAAAGGAAATGGAAAGACCTTGTGATGTTGGAAATGTTCTGGTATTTCTGGCAAAACCAGTTTGGTTAGTTACAGTTCGTGTTAAACGCAGATAACCCCCTCCGTTTTCGTCAGCAGCAATTAACTGATTCGTACCATTGGGTGGCCCTCCTACAGCACCATAAGATGCTACCGCAGTTGAACTTGCAGTTAAAAATGCAGAATATGGGACTGTGGGACTATTACCATTTGTTCCACCGAACACTGTACCCGGAGAAGTAGGGAACTTGAAACTATCTGTATATGGAAATCCATTAAGGGGCTGCTGAGCATTCACAGAATGTGCAAATGCTATAGAAATGACTATAAAAAGAGACCTAAGCCAAAACCTGAAAGAGAATGAAGTAATAATTTTAAGCATATATCTTATTTTAAATAGTTTCATGACCTGTTCCCGACAGACTCAGGTTGCTTATTTTCCTTAATATCATTTTTTATTGTTGAGGTTCAAATATTGAACCAATAAATGCCATATTTTTTTTATCTCTTAAAAATTAATACCTCAATCGCACAGAATACCCAATTAATTTTAATGTTTCTTTTATTTCCCAAAATCAACGGGGCTGACTTTTCTCGATCTAAGAAAATTTTCTACACTTTGGGGAATTTTTTCCACACATCTACAAACAATCTGCTTTTCACTGATTTTAAAACTAAGGCCTTGATTTTCGCTTTGACAATGCACTGATTAATAGATAAACTCCAATAAAAGCAACAATCAGGGATATGACATCCATAATAGTAACCCCATCATTGGGATTGAGATAAAACAAAGTAAACATCTCGAAATACGGTGGAGCCGGCATGATGATCATACCAAAGCCCAAAAGAATTAAAAGAAGGGCTATTACTATCCTGACTACCAGGCCTACAATCTGCCAGACTGCTAATTTCTTTTGAGCCGATTTATCCGGATTATTCATCATCAAAAGTTGTCCAAATTCCGAATCTGCATCTTCAGTCTGGATATTATGCTTCAGCCTTTTATAAGGTTCCAAAGCGGTTGAATCAGCGGCTGAACGAAGCGCAGAACTAAATTTTATCTGCAATTCCTGTAACAAGGTATTATCAGGTTCGATTTCTGAAAGCAGTCTGACCAGCTCATCCATCTTGTTATGGACCTGTGCATACTCCTGCTTTAAATTGGGAGCAGATTGTGAAAATTCTTCAGTATTATTTTTATGTTCCAAGATGTTTGATCAATAAAATTTATCCATAATTTCTAAATTCTTAAACAATTATTGTTCCAAGCAAGATTATGAAACTAATTGTTAAGATACACCGGTTTATGGTTATGAGTTATCAACCGGTAGCAGACTGCCTTTAAATCTAAAATATCTATAATCAGAGTTTCTTGCTTTCCCACATCCCAGGCAAATATCTTTCGGGTCTTATATCTGATATCCAATATTAGAAATTTTCCATATCAAATATACTAATATATTGTAAATCAGCCTACTAACGCTGACATGGTTTTAAACCCTGTCAGCGTTGTAATCCCTGCCGGCCTTTGTCATATTTTTTTCCTTATTTTAAGCTCCAATTCTCAGACATATTGAAAAGGGTTAGCATCATTACAGTAAATTTTAACCAGCCGCAGCTGACTGAGGTATTTTTAAACTCTGTAACGACCCATAATACCTACCCTGCAACTGAGATTATTGTGGTAGATAATGGCAGCCGGGAAAACTTCATAATGTGCTGGCAATCCGCTTATCCTGAGATCCGATTTATCCGGTCTGAAAATAATCTTGGTTTTGCGGGGGGGAACAACCTGGGTATTAGAGAAGCCAATGGTGCGTACTTCTTCCTCGTAAACAATGACACTGAATTCAGTCCGGGTCTGATTGAAAAGCTGGTTGCCGTTTTAGATTCCTGTCCGCAAGTTGGAGCTATAAGTCCGAAGATTCTCTATTTCGATGAACCCGGTATTATTCAATATGCCGGATTTACTGAAATGAATATGAATACAGGC
>CAZTRY010000177.1:0-4589 GCA_964616525.1 uncultured Sphingobacterium sp.
AATCTCACTGACTCACGAAATCACCTAGGCGAGCGGAAAGTAGATTTCGTTAGTCACAAACTATCGGCGAAGACGAATTTTGCCTAACGGCACATTGATAAATTCGCAAGTATTATGATAAAATAGAGATAATTTTCTCAGCACTAAGCTTTTGCTGCTCTCCACTTTTCATATTCTTAAGACTAAGTACCCCGGTTTCCATCTCCTCGCTTCCGATCAGAATAACATAGGGGATGTTTTTATCATCAGCATAACTCATCTGTTTTTTCAGTTTGGCTGATGATGGGTAGATCTCGGCACTGATCCCGGCGTTTCTTAATTGCTGAAGCAGGGGAAGTGCATAGCTTTCGGCTGCAGAATCAAAATTGCTGATGAGCACTTTTGTGCTTTCAGATGTGCTTTCTGGAAAAAGATTTAATTCTTCGAGTACATCACAGATTCGGTCGGCCCCAAATGAAATACCTACACCAGTAAGATCACTGAGTCCGAACATTCCAGTCAGGTCGTCATAACGACCGCCACCACCGATACTTCCCATAGCCACTTCATTGGTTTTAACTTCGAAAATGGCTCCTGTATAATAGTTGAGTCCGCGTGCGAGGGTAATGTCTAATTCTAACCCGATAGCTATCGGGTTGAGAATTGAGAGCTGAGCCAGGTATGCAAATATGGTTTCAATTTCAGCGATTCCTTTCAAACCCGTTTCGGATGCTGACAGAACTGAACGAAGACTGTTTAATTTCTCTTCGTTAGAACCGCTTAAATTTATTATTGGCTTGAGTTTTTCGATATCTGAATCGGTAAAACCCCGTTCAATAAGTTCTTTGGTCACACCTTCAAAACCGATCTTATCAAGTTTATCTATTGCAACCGTCATGTCAACGATTAGTTCCGGTTTTCCAATAATCTCGGCAATACCGGATAATATTTTCCGGTTATTGATCTTAATGGTGAAGTCTTTAAGGCCCAGATTGCTTAATGCTTCCTGGTAGATCAGTACAAACTCAGCCTCATTGATCAGACTTTCTGAACCCACCACATCTGCATCGCACTGGTAGAATTCGCGGTACCTTCCTTTTTGTGGCCTGTCGGCACGCCAGACCGGCTGGATCTGGAAGCGCTTAAACGGGAATGAGATCTCATTGCGGTGCATCACAACGTACCGGGCGAAGGGTACGGTGAGGTCGTAACGCAGGGCTTTTTCACTTATCTCGGAAGTAATGAGTTGTGAATTGCGGGCCTCAAGCTTATCTGCGGGTACATTGGATAAAAAATCGCCTGAATTCAGAACTTTAAAGATCAGTTTATCCCCTTCATCCCCATACTTACCGGTAAGGGTGCTAAGATTTTCCATGGTTGGAGTCTGAATCTCCTGATAACCATATTTTTTAAATACCGCGCTGATGGTATTAAAAATATGATTGCGTTTCACCATTTCACTTGCTGAAAAATCGCGGGTTCCTTTCGGGATGGATGGTTTGATGATTGCCATGGAGTAAAGGTATAAAAAGACCTTAAGCTTAAATAGTGGAAGTGTATTCCTCTACAAATTCTTTGCAGCGTTTCATTATCATTTGATAGACCAGATCGAACTGATCATCATCATGATATGGGTCCGGAACAATTTTATCTTTCAGGAATAAGCTGATCTTCTTGTGTTCTTCTTCATTTCTGGCCAGTGCTTTCACATCGTTCAGGTTACTGTAATCCATAACCAGAATCTGGTCAAACCTTTCAAAATCTGCTACTTCAAACTGCCGGCAGGTTTGACCGGATATGTCAATGCCATGCTTTCTGGCTACGGCAATTGAACGTCTGTCGGGTTGTGCTCCAATATGCCAGTTACCGGTTCCTGCAGAATCTATTTCCCAGTTTAAACCATTTTTATGAGCGAGGTGTTCCATCACACCATGGGCTAATGGAGAACGGCAGATATTGCCCAGACATACCATTAAGATCTTCATAAATCAGAGATTAAACTGAAAAAATACTGTTCAATAAGGCTGCAAGATGAATTCCCCCTTTAAGCATTTGCTGGTTAGCGATTTGGATGTGATCATAAATATAGCGGTAGCTCAATTTATCACCATTATTCACCTTTGCATATATTTTCTCACTGATGCGGTAAGAATCTTTAACCCATTGGGCTGCATCCTGCGACTGCAGGGAGTGCAATTCATTTTTATCTATGAAATTAATGGAGCGCGAATATTCTGTATAGCTAAGTTCTTGTGAATCAATTAAGTCGGAATCCCATACCCGGTGCAGGTTAGTATTTTGACCGAACCAGGTTAACTGGATTCTGTTACCTCCAAGATCTTCAAAACGTCCGGTATGCATGGGTTGATGGAGATCGCCCACCAAATGTATCAGTAAACGCAGGTACACTACCTTCTTATCAGGTTCCAGATTCCTGTTTTTTAATTCTTTACTCAGAAATAGAATTTTAGTGTAGGCATCTGTTACGGTATCGCGTTTTAATGCAAAATCAAGCTGTTCCTCATTCAATCCGGCAGGGAGATTAATATAATGCCAGTTGCTGAGGTAATTATAAGCAGGTTCAGACTTAATGAAATCTGCCCAGTTACTGGCCATTGCCAGGTTCTCATTTCCCAGAATTAGCTTTATTTCACGGCTTGCTTTCTTATTCAGATAGCTCTCTGCGATCTGACCTATTACTCTATGACCAAGAAGTCCCCAGGCCATTGCCTGAGCCGGCAGATAGAACAGCACAAAGGCCATAAATATTTTATTCAGGGAATTGAAATTCATAACATTTAGTTTAGTGGTTTCTGAATACAGACTGTCTTTTGTTTTAGGGATAGTTTAATATTAGTATGTTGCTTTAAGCTTTCAAGATATAAACTATCACCTGTATTTTTTCGGATAATAAATGCCGGGAGATATTGACCTACGCGGTAACATCCGGAAATCTTTTGCTTAAAATTTGATTTTGTAAAGGTTGTTGTAAGCATCAGGGTATCCCCTTTGCTCAGATAGGTTCCTTTTGCGTATTCAGTCCAGCTTCCATTATTAAAACAGGAGTCGGGATAGGTATTAACTTTAGCGAAAGTTTTTATCGTTAGATAAACAGAATCACAGGAAAAGCGAAATTGATGCCTGGAATATTGCAGCAGTTCATCCTGGTAATCAACACTATCCTCTTCCCAGATTCCCTGAATACTTTCTGTGCCTTTGCCCTGCAGATTAGGATTAAATTTGCAGGAGGCTGAAGCCAGCATTAACAAGGCAAAAAAGATAATAAGGGCGTTTTTTACCATTTTATATTGATAAATACCCCTCCCCGGCCAGTGCAAAAGGAGGGGTAAATTATTTATTTTAATCCGCCAATCATATCTTCCGGGCGCACCCACTGGTCAAACTGTTCATTAGTCAGTAAACCCAGACCAATGGCAGCTTCACGCAGCGACTTATTTTCCTTGAGGGCTGTTTTTGCAATTTTGGCAGCATTTTCATATCCAATATGAGGGTTAAGTGCTGTAACAAGCATCAACGAGTTTTCAAGGTGTTTCTTGATTCCATCATAATTTGGCTCGATTCCTGCCACACAATTATTGGTGAAAGAAACACAGGCATCTCCGATTAAGCGTGCCGACTGCAGGAAATTAGCAGCCATTACCGGTTTAAAAACATTCAGTTCATAATGTCCGTTTGAACCTCCTATACTAATGGTAACATCATTCCCCATAACCTGTGCTGCAACCATAGTGACTGCTTCATTTTGGGTTGGGTTTACTTTTCCGGGCATAATAGAAGAACCGGGCTCATTGTCAGGAATATGAATTTCCCCAATGCCTGAACGTGGTCCTGAAGCCAGCATGCGGATATCGTTTGCAATTTTCATTAGTGAAACAGCAATTTGCTTTAATGCACCATGTGTTTCAACGATTGCATCATGCGCAGCCAATGCTTCAAATTTATTCTCGGCAGTGATGAAGGGCAGGCCGGTAAATTTGGCTATGTAAGCAGCAACGCTAACATCATATCCTTTTGGGGTATTGATACCCGTACCAACCGCAGTTCCGCCCAATGCCAGTTCTGACAAATGATCTAAGGTATTTCTTAAGGCTTTTAATCCATGATTTAATTGCGATACATATCCCGAAAATTCCTGTCCTAAAGTTAATGGAGTAGCATCCATCAGGTGAGTACGGCCAATCTTAACTACTTCTTTAAATTTCTCAGCTTTGAGATGAAGGGCATCGCGAAGCTTTTCTACGCCGGGAATGGTTGTTTCGATAACCATTTTATAGGCTGCAATATGCATAGCCGTAGGATAGGTATCATTAGAAGACTGCGACTTATTTACATCGTCATTCGGGTGTATAAAAGTCTTACCTTCGCCGAGTTTGTTTCCCTGAAGAACATGGGCACGGTTAGCAATAACCTCATTCACATTCATGTTCGATTGGGTACCTGAGCCTGTTTGCCAGATCACCAAAGGGAATTCTGAGGAGAGTTTACCTTCCAGTATTTCATCACAAACCTTTGCGATCAGATCGCGTTTCTCTGTTGCTAAAATACCGCTGTCGGCATTGGTATACGCAGCCGCTTTTTTCAGATAGGCG
>CAZTRY010000178.1:0-4565 GCA_964616525.1 uncultured Sphingobacterium sp.
GTGCAGTTTTACGGATGAGCTGATAATAGATCCAATCATTTAACTGATGCTTTTCTTTGTATGCAAGCAATGAGCTCAGAATAGATTGATAATTGCTGTTATTTAATTTCTGATAAAAATTCTGAATCGCAGATGCAGAAAGAGGGCCTGAAAAATCAATTTCTGATCCGGGATCCAATTCGAAATTGAATGTCCCACTGTAGAACTCAAAACTGAAATTATTAGCCAAAGCCCTTCCCGAAGATACACTGAGGAAGAGTATCAGAAGAAGTTTAAGACTTAATTTAGCTGCAGAGGAATTCAATTAGCAATTACTTAACATTAAATTTACATAGAAATAATGTTAAATTAATATACTTATTCTTCTTTTTCGAAATTTTTACCCAGTTTTTCCAGCATTTCTTCAGGAATCTTCCTGAGATCTACCACTAAAAAACCGTCCAGACAGTTGGAGAATTTAGGATCAATATTAAAACTAATGAGTTTTGCATTTAGGGTCAGATATTGCCTTAACAATACAGGAACCTTCATATGAGAGCTTTCAATTTCTGAGATCAGGCTATCCAGATTTTTTAAAGATTCATGCGATTCCAGCAACAGGTCTTTGTCAATTTTTGAAAAATCAAGTTTGAACTTTTTGCGGGGGCTGACAAATTCTGCCAGTTCATGATCAAAATGATTTTTAGTAATAAAATCAACAATGAGCGATTTGGATAGCCTTGAAAAGTCATTACTGATACTTACTGGCCCAATCAGGTATCGGTATTGCGGGTTTTCAATCAGGTACTTCAGAATTCCCTTCCAAAGAAGAAACAAGGGGAGTGGTTTTAGCTGATACTCTTTACGGATCCAGGATCTGCCTAATTCCAGACTTTGCTTTAAAACAGGATAAAACTCTTCCCTGATTTTAAAGAGTTCATTCAGATAAAATCCTCTTTTTCCTAAACTATAAAAGATTTCATCTCCTTTTCCAATTCGATAAGCACCAACAATCAGCTTATTTTCCTTATCCCAGATAAATAAGTGATTGTAATAAATATCGTATTCATCTAAATCTGTTGACTTATTAGTGCCTTCACCAACTTCCCTGAAAGTGATTTCCCTGAGTCTGCCAATTTCCTGAATGATATTAGGTAGCGCTGAACTAGGGGAAATATAAATCTCGTAATTCTTCTCTGTCCAGATTTTATAATCAGCGAGGCTTTTCACCTCTTTTTCAAGTATTTGATTCTCAATTCCCTGAACAATGGTTTGTGGTGTTTTTTTTACTTTGAAAATATTCGCGGGATTAAATATGTTTCTTTGATTTTCAAGCCTGGCACCCAAGGCATAAGTTTTAGCCCGTAGTAAATCGAGTAATTTTGAAGAGTCTTGCTGATAATTCAAATCAGAAGGCAAGATTGCTTTTCCAATTCTCAGCCTGATAGTATGACCGCGTTTATTAAAAAGCTCTGAGGGTAATTTGGCAGTTCTTAATGTGGGATGGATAAAGCTGAGAAGATTAAAAAGAAGTCCGTTATTGCCATGAAAATAAATTGGTACAACAGGTACATTCGCCTTGGCGATGAGTTTTCCAACCACCGGATGCCATATTTTGTCAGTGATTTGCTGGGTATCTGCCTTAAATGTTGAAACCTCGCCTGCCGGAAATATTCCGATTGGGGTACCTGACCTGAGCAATTCCAGACTTTGTTTTATTCCACTGATGCTGGATGTGTGTTCAATTGTTTCGAATGGATTTACAGCAATAAAGTGCTCACTGAGATTGGGGATTTTTTTCAATAAAAAATTAGCCATGAGTTTGGAATCCGGCCTAATCATGAACATGATTTTTAATAAAATAAGCCCCTCAATTCCACCGTAAGGGTGATTGGCTATGGCAATAAATGCGCCATTTTTGGGAAGATTTTTCAGTTCTTTTTCATCAAAGTCAACCTTTATTCCAATTACCTGCAGTATTTTATCAATGAAACTTATTCCGGTAAGATGTTCAGCTTTTTGAAAGACCTTATTAACCTCATTGATTTTCATTACTTCCATTAAGATGGAAGCCAAGCCCGGCATGTAAATTTTATTGAGTTTAGTTGCCCTGGAAAATTCTTCCTTTGTAATAATTTTCATTTGAAAACCGGCTGCGATTGTTCAGATCTGAATTTTAATTCAAATCAATGTACTGATTTATTATCAGTTTTTTTTGCAAATATCAGCAATCCAAACATTGTTATTCTAACTATTTGAATTACTTTTATGTTATATCTGCGACTTACATGATCCCCCAATACCGTTGAAAATTATCACGGTAATCTAAAGCAATGCAGACCTATTTTTGCTTTAACCGATTGATATCAGGTCATGTATCCTTTCAAAAATTTGCTCAGATCATATTTTGGTTTTTCTAAGAAAGAATTGAACGGGATTTTTGTGCTTTTTATTTTGATGGGGCTTGTTTTAATTATCCCATATTTCTATCCATTGTTTGTTAAAGACGATAAGTATGATTTTGAAAGCTTCAGGACTGATGCGGAAAGATTCAGAGCCTCCCTCGCCAGGAAAGAAGGTACTCAAACTAAGGAGAGAGTGCATCCTGAGTTTAGTTTGCCTAAGCCAGTGTATTTTGAGTTCGATCCCAACGGACTCAGTGATCAGCACTGGCTTCAGCTCGGATTGTCCGTAAAGCAAATCAAGGTAATCCGCAATTATGAGTTAAAAGGGGGCAGGTTTTTCAAAAAGGAGGATTTAAAGCGAATTTATTCAATCTCTCCTGAACAATATAAACTACTGGAACCTTATGTAAGGATTAACAATGCCCCTTTACACAACGATTCGAAGGCTTTTGGTACAAATCCTAAGCCCGCGGATATTACACTCCGCAAAAGTGCAAGCATTCTGGAATTGAATTCGGCTGACTCTATTGCGCTGGAAAGCATTCGTGGGATAGGTCCGGCATTTGCCTCCAGAATAATGCGTTTCCGTAAACTTTTGGGTGGTTTTTATCACAAAGAACAATTACTTGAAGTATATGGAATGGATACTGTCAAGTACAATCAGTTAAAGGATTTAATCAGGGTAGATACGGCATTGATTACGAAGATCAATCTGAATACATTTACTTTTGATGAAATCAGAAGGTTTCCTTATTTGACCTATAAACAGATGAATGCGATCATTCAATTCCGTTCGCAACATGGACTGTTTAAATCTATTGATGAATTAATGAAAATTGCGATACTGAATGAGGAAATTATACGTAAAATTGAGCCATACATTGTTTTAAGCCCATGATTAGTACGAAACTTGAAAATACCATAAGAGATATCGCTGATTTTCCAAAGCCAGGTATCGTTTTTAAAGACATTACTCCAATATTGAAAGATGCCGGTCTTTGCACCGAAGTAATTGATGAATTTGTGAAACGGCTTAACGGTATTCAGATTGATGTGATAGCCGGAATTGAAAGCAGGGGTTTTTTATTCGGGCTGATGCTGGCTAACAAACTGGGTATTCCATTCGTGCCAATCCGAAAGAAGGGAAAATTGCCATTTGAGACAGTGGAAGAACCATGTGAACTGGAGTATGGATCTGCAATATTAGAATTACATACCGATGCAATTTATCCCGGGCAAAGAGTGCTCATACATGATGATCTGCTTGCAACAGGTGGAACTGTAAGTGCAGCAACGCGCCTGGTTCAAAAATTGAATGGGGAGGTTGCCGGCTATGCTTTTGTGATAAGCCTTGATTTTCTAAATGCCAGAGAAAGACTGGAAGTCGTTTCCGAAAATATTATCACATTAGTTTCCTTTAAATAATTTCAGACGATTGCCATTATAGCTGCATCTATGTATTATTTGAACCGGGAACCACTTTGTTCTGTTCTAAAATCAATTTTTCAGGACTGAAAAGGGTACTATAATTGCTATACTTGTATACTAACCCAATTATTTTATGCCAGCAATTATAGCAACCGGGTCTGCCGGGATGAATTTCAGTTTATCTGAAAATCAGCAGATGGTCATTAGCATGGTACGTGATTTTGCCGAAAAACATATCCGTCCGCATGTTATGGAATGGGATGAAGCTCAAACCTTTCCCTTAGAAACATTCAAAAAATTAGGTGAACTGGGATTGATGGGAGTTCTGGTTCCTGAAGAGTACGGAGGTTCCGGATTGAGCTATTTTGAGTACGTGAGTATCATAACTGAAATCTCAAAGGTTTGCGGCTCTATCGGACTTTCACTTGCAGCACATAACTCTTTATGCACCGGACACATCCTTGCTTTTGGCAATGATGAACAAAAGCTTCGCTGGCTTCCAAAACTTGCTACAGCAGATTGGATAGGAGCCTGGGGACTTACCGAGGCCAACACAGGTTCGGATGCAATGGGTATGAACACTACTGCGGTTTCGGATGGAGATCATTATATCGTGAACGGTTCCAAGAACTGGATCACCCATGGTAAATCAGGGAATGTTGCTGTTGTGATGGTTAGAACAGGAGAGAAGGGCGATTCTAAAGGAATTTCAGCACTTGTAATAGAGAAGGGAACTCCCGGTTTTACGCATGG
>CAZTRY010000179.1:0-4430 GCA_964616525.1 uncultured Sphingobacterium sp.
GTGAAAATCCGGATTCAATCAATCAAAATCGCCGTACCCGGATTGCCAAAGGTTCGGGCACCAATATTACAGAAGTGAACAAGCTGATCAAGCAGTTTGAGGATATGCGTAAAGTGATGAAGCAGTTTTCAAACCCTGCAGCGGCGGCTAAGATGATGAAGGGGATGCCTAAAATGCCGTTTGGGAAGTAAAGTTTGGTGATATTTCCTCCGGTTGGTGTTATCCCATACCGGCTCTTCAGTTAGTTTGGTGTTATTTAAGGTTAGTGCTAACACCAAGCTCAGGGAACGACTAAAATAAAGCTACTGCCGCCTAAAGTACTGTCATCCCGATCCGCCCTTCGCGGGAGGGAACTTCTCTGAGTTAGACAAATTTTGCTTCAGTCAGCTAAGTTCCTTCAAGCGTTCAGGATGACAGTTTCCGATAATCCAATGTATGGATAATACCAACCAAAGGGAAAGGGGTTTAGGATTAATCACCCATTTTAACAAAGCTTAACATTTTCTGATTAATATTATTTGTAAGTTAGATTACCTAACCTATGAATTTATGAACTTGAAAAAACTAATGTTTCTGGCATTTGTCGTCTTTTCGGTTTTGCCAAGTTCCTCATTATTAGCTCAGCATAATGAATTAAGTTTTCAACTCACTCCTCATTGGCTTTCATCGCTTGAGTTAGATGAAACCAGTCAAATAGCCCAGGGAAAAGATCAGTTTGCTGGTCTTGGAGGGCTAAGCTACGCTCACTTTACAAGCTCAGGGCTTGGCTTAAGGGCAGGATTTAACCTCGGTTATTTCAGACCAAAGTTAATTGTTAATCGTAATCCGGGCAATGGTTTAAGTGACCAATTACTTGGTTCTGTTGTGATGTACAACAGTTTAAGTATAGAACCTGTTTACAGATTCAAGTGGCTCAGCTCAGCATTTGAGTTCTTTGGAGGTGCTGATCTGCGTTATTTTCATAGCAACGGATATACCAGCTATGGCTATCATTATCAGTCGACCAATCCATCGGAATTTTCAACTTTTGAAATCAGTGTTGCGCCTTATCAAAATAAATTCCAGTCAAATATTTACGGTGGAATAAGCTACATAAAGTCGATAAACTCAAAAAGTCGCATTGGTATCAGCCTGATTAGCAATCTCGGTCTATCTAAACCCGGAGGCGGCCAGTTTATTGCTAGCGCAGATAATGGGAATACGTTCCAAACCAATTTCAAACCTGTTACGGACTTTACCGGCATCCGTGTGCAATATGGCTACAATGTCCGGAAGAATGATAAACCCACTGAAACGTCTGACGGACTGATTCGTCAGGCCATTTTTTTGGAAGCTCTCGGCAGTGGAGGCCTGTTTTCCTTAAACTACGATCGTAGATTAAAATCCGATAATGATGGATTTGGCGTACGGATAGGACTCGGACTTGGCACAGGCTATGAAATCAATGAAGATGAATTTAAAAGACGTGTAAGTGTACCCTTAATGGTCAACTACATCTTTGGCAGGGGCCGTAACGGACTGGAAACTGGTATTGGAATTACTCCGGAATTTGCTGCAAGTAAACCTCAGGACGATCAGAGAATAAACGCCTGGGGAAACCTGAATATTCTTTACCGCTTTCAGCCAATTAAAAAAGGTTTTATCATGCGTATGGGCTGGACTCCACTAATAGGCAAAGGAGGCGGTCTAAATCCATACTTTGCAGGTGTATCTTTTGGGTATAGTTTTAAGAAATAGCAAAAGTCTGTGCCCTATAAAGCCGGAAGCCCGGAAATATATTAACAATGGTTGGTGATTACCACTAACACTGGAAATGGTAAAAGAGCAGAGTACTTCAATGAATAGGATGGGTTAAAGCAATCAAATTATGGATACTACAATTAGAAATTGGCGATTCGCCATAGTAACTTTGCTTATTTGTTCATGTTCACCACGCGTGAATATAAAATCGAATGATTCTAAATCAATAATAGGAAAGAAACTTAGTTTGCAACGTGAATTGTTAAGGGATTATGCATTGTGCGCCTGCTTACGATTCGGATATAAGGATTCAGAAGTATACAGCGATATTAGCACACCGATCCTCTTAAACCAAATGTTATATTCGAGTTTCATTACAGATTTAATCAAAGAGAAATCCAAGAAATATGCGGGCAATATAAAAGGCTCAGAGGTAGCTGATTACAATAATAAGCGCCCAATCATAGTTGATTGTTTAAAGTATTATAAAAGCTCATCACTAGATTCGCTGATACGATCCTTTGACTCAGAACTTTGAAAGGAATTATAAAATGAGGTTAGTATTTACCTCCGAATGGTGTTCACATTTCCCTCTGGTTGTGTTATCAACATACCAGCAATTATACCGTTCCCTCATCCCTTCCCACCCTTTACTAAATCCCTAGCCCTCTTCTATCAAATGGTTCCATAAATTAGGTAACCATGCCAGCAAAAACCTTTGGAAGTGCCGTTTTTGGAATTGAAGCAATTACCATTACGATTGAGGTAAATATTAGCGGCGGACTCAATTATTTCGTCGTCGGACTTCCGGATAGTGCAGTAAAAGAAAGCATGCTGCGTGTTGAAAGTGCATTGAATAATTCTATTTTCCACATGCCCAGGCAAAGGATTATTGTCAATCTGGCCCCTGCTGATATCCGCAAGGAAGGTTCGGCCTATGACCTGCCCATTGCCATTGGTATTTTGCAGGCCTCCGGACAAATTTTCAGCACAGAACTGGATAAATACCTTATTCTGGGTGAGCTTTCACTTGATGGAGGCATTCAGCCAATCAGGGGAGCTCTTCCGATTGCTATTCAGGGCAAAAGGGATGGATTTAAAGGAATGCTATTACCCATAGAGAACGCCCGGGAAGCAGCCATTGTAGATAATTTTGAGGTTTATGGAGTAAGCCGGCTGTCGGAAGTGATCGGATTTTTTGATAACAGCCTCGAACTGCCAAGAACCATCGTCAACACCCGGGAAGAGTTTAAATATAATATCAACAATTATGACAGCGATTTCTCGGATGTCAGGGGACAGGAAAATATCAAACGGGCACTCGAGATCGCTGCTGCAGGAGGACATAATGTAATCCTGATCGGTCCGCCAGGAGCCGGCAAGACCATGCTCGCCAAACGCCTGCCCACCATCCTGCCGCCTCTCGATCTGTATGAGGCGCTCGATACGACCAAGATCCATTCGGTTGCCGGGAAGCTCTCGGCCTCCGATTCCCTGATGACGATCAGACCCTTTCGCTCTCCGCATCATACCATAAGCGATGTAGCTCTGGTTGGCGGAGGTACAAACCCGCAACCCGGAGAAATTTCACTCGCCCACAATGGCGTGCTGTTTCTCGATGAGCTGCCTGAATTCAAACGCACCGTACTGGAAGTGATGAGACAACCTCTGGAAGAACGCAGAGTAACGATCTCCAGAGCCAAATCAACGGTCAATTATCCAGCAAGTTTTATGTTGGTGGCTTCGATGAACCCCTGCCCCTGCGGCTTCTACAACCACCCCGAAAAGGAATGCATCTGCGCTCCCGGGGTAGTTCAGAAATATTTAAGCAAGATCTCCGGTCCGCTACTGGACCGCATCGACCTCCATGTGGAAGTCACTCCGGTAAATTTCAATGAACTATCATCAGAGCGTCTCAGTGAAAAAAGCGAGGCCATCCGCGAACGGGTTACCGAGGCCAGAAACATACAGCTTAAACGGTTTATAGAAAAAACAGATGTGTTCTGCAATGCACAAATGAGTCCGAATATGGTGAGGAATATTTGCAGGATTAATGAAAGCGGACAAATATTATTGAAACAGGCAATGGAGAAATTGGGTCTATCCGCAAGAGCGTACGATCGCATCCTGAAAGTTTCCAGAACCATTGCTGACCTGGCCGGAACAGAAGAAATACAACTAGAGCATCTGGCTGAAGCAATACATTATAGGAGTTTGGATAGAGAGGGATGGGCGGGCTGATTCAAGGTATTGTTGGCATCCTGCTAAACAAATCTTTACTATAACATTTAATAAATCAGTTAAATTCTTGGAGCGTTGACTTTAAAGCTTATACGCAAATTAAACAATGATAAAACCATCAAATGTGCAAACGATTCATGACGAAGAATTGATGCGCAAAATCTATATGATTCGGGGACAAAAGGTAATGATTGACAAAGATCTGGCAGAACTATACGGGGTTAAATCAATCCGATTAAGAGAACAAGTAAAGCGCAATAAAACACGATTCCCGGAAAATTTCATGTTTCAATTATCCGGAGAAGAAGTTGAAGATATGGTATCGCAAAATGCGATACCATCCAGGCAATCATTAGGTGGAACTTTCCCTTATGTATTTACCGAACATGGGATATTAATGTTATCAAATGTTTTAAAAAATGAAAGAGCCATTCAAATGAGCATTCGAA
>CAZTRY010000180.1:0-4394 GCA_964616525.1 uncultured Sphingobacterium sp.
CATGATATGATCGGATCATGGTGTCTTCGAGTCCGGAATTAACCAATTCCAGTTCAGAGGCTCCTTTAACGATTATACTCCTCTGAGCTGAATCAAGAGAGATACCGGTGATTTTCTCCACCATGTTAACCAGATTCTGATTCGCATTCTCTTCATATCGCTTATCCATACGGCCAAATGCCACATGCGAAAGATTCTTGAGCCATTCGAAATAGGAAACCGTAACACCACCGGCATTACAATACATGTCCGGAATTAAAATACAACCCTTTTTGATCAGAAAATCGGCCGCATCAGGTGTAGTTGGCCCGTTGGCAGCTTCAGCGATAATTTTTGCTTTAATATTTTCGACATTTGAACTGGTAATCTGATTTTCTAAGGCCGCAGGCACCAAAATATCACAATCCTGCTCCAAACCTTCCGCAGAATTTTTAAATTCTTTAGCTGATCCGGCAAAACCAAGAATTGAACCGGTGGTTTTGCGATGGGTAAATACCTCATCCAGATTAAGTCCGTTAGGATTATAAATCGCTCCTTCATACTCACATATTCCCACCACTGTGGCCCCAAATTCAATAAGGTATTTGATCGTGTGATATCCCACATTACCTAAGCCCTGAACAATTACCCTTTTGCCGGATAAACCTGTGCTCAGGCCAAGCTTTTTCATATCCTCGGCGATATCGACACATTCGCGAACTGCAATTGCAACCCCGCGACCAGTTGCCTCTCTCCGACCAGCAATACCATGTAATGCAATAGGTTTACCGGTAACACAACCCAAAGCATCCAATTGCCCGGGATTCATGGTTTGGTAAGTATCTGCAATCCAGCTCATCTCACGCTCTCCTGAACCATAATCAGGGGCAGGAACATCAATCCCGGGACCAATAAAATTCTTTTTAATTAATTCAACTGTATACCTGCGGGTGATGGTCTCTAGTTCAGCAACACTATAATTTTTTGTATTAATCTTTATGCCTCCCTTTGCCCCACCGAAAGGAACATTTACAATCGCACACTTATAAGTCATGAGTGCTGCAAGTGCCATCACCTCATCCTCATTTACCATATCGCTGTAACGAATACCACCTTTTGTTGGTGATTTATGGTGCGAATGCTCTACTCTCCAGGCATCAATTACTTCAAAGCCATTATCACGACGGATCGGGAAACGGAAACGATAGACACTATTACAGGACCTGATCTGGTCAAGTAATCCTTCCGGGTGGGAAGTAAACTGTGCTGCATGATCAAAAAACTGGCAAACGTCACCAAAAAACGAGGTTTCTGAGTGCGCTGCGTCTATAGACTTAGCCATAAGAAAATAAATTAATTTGAATAATTGGTTATATGTTGCAAAGTTGATAGAAATAAACCGATACTAAAAATGAAAATTACTTAGTGTACAAGTTACAATTTCTATAAAATCACAATAAACCTCACTTAAAGGACTTAAACAAGGAATATTTATTGTTTTTGCTTTTCAATTTTTTTCAATCGATTATCAATTGAGAACAGATAAATAGCCAGTCCGATAAAGACCACTGAAATAACCAATACTACAACGTAAATCTTTCCTGAACTTCTCAGGGAATCAGCCATCTCAACCCCATTGGAATTCTGTGCCAAACCAGTTAAGGCAAATGACAGAATTAAGCTTAATGCAAGGATAAATTTTTTCATCATTTTGTTGTTGGTTGTTGCTTATTGGTTGTTAGCAAATATTGCTAAGTTCCTTTGTTACACTCAGGATCACATCCTACTTCTTGCAGCTGCCAATTGTCAACCCGATAGCTATCGGGTGTCAATTAATTAAGTTTTGTTTATTCTCGATCTTCCTAATCCTGTACCTTATGGTTGTAATCCAGGCACTGATTAAAATCCATCCCAATACTGCCGGATAAAATACCGGGCGTAATTCCGGTGCCATATCCTTGGTATTAAATCCGGGGTTACCACCATTTCCGGGATGAAGTGAGTCGGTCATACGCGGAAGTATAAACAATAATACCACCATAATAGGGAATGCAAAAATATTATAGACTGCAGAGATTCTACCTCTTTTCTGCTCCTCTTCCAGAGAATTTCTTAGCACCAGGTAAGCCAGATAAACCAGCAAAGCTATTGCCGCACTATTTTGTTTTGGGTCATTGCTCCAGGCTTCACCCCAGGTATATTTAGCCCAAACCGCACCGGTAACTAAACCCAGAATTCCGAAAACAATTCCAACATTGGCACTTTCTACTGCCATCAGATCATCATTTTCATTAGCCGAATTCAGATAGCGGATACTGTAGACAAATGAAACTGTTAACATGACAATCATGGCAAACCACATCGGCACATGAAAATGAATATTCCTGATCGTTTCGTTTAAGATTGGTTTTGCAGGCACATGAAATAAAAACCCCGCAATAATTGAGTAGAGCACAAGAACTGTGGCCAGGATTTTCCACCAGTTTTTATTCATAAGGTTCTTGAATTAATCCTTCCAAAGGTAAGGAAATAACAATAAAGAAGTAGTAATCACGATGATATTTATGGCTATCAAAACACCGATCTCATCATAAGATACCGATCTGTCTAAACCGTCCATTGCATTCTTGGATAACTTAATCAGTACCACCAGAAGGGGAATTATAACCGGAAAACTTAAAATAGCCATAAGCCCTCCTGCATTGTTTGCTTTGGAGGCAATCCCGGAGATCATGGTAAATACGGACGCAAAACTAATGCTACCCAATAAAACTGCAAAAAGATAGAATAGTGGATCTCCCAGCAGATTTTTAAATACCAGAGTATAAAAACCCAATGCGAGAACAGAGAGCAAAAGCATCAGGAAGATATTATAAATGATCTTGGAGATTATGATTGCCTGTGCACTGGTGATCGTATAATAATACAACTGCCTTCCCCTGCTTTCCTGGATAAAACTTTTAGTGATTGCATTCACTGAAGCGAAGAGCATAATTATCCAGAAGAGGGCATTCCAGGTTGGCGGACTTGTGATCTCCCGGAAAGCCAGATAACATACAAAAACAGTTGAAACCACATAAAGTAAAATGCCATTCAATGCATATTTTGAACGCCATTCAAGCATGATTTCCTTACGGATCAGAAATTTAACCTGATTCAATAAATCCATTGCAACAAATATAGAATTTGCTTTTCAGTTTTGAGTATTCATTCGGGAGCAATAAACGAATCGGATAATTCTTTGTAATTTGGATCATGTTTATTTCAATACTTAAGTGCCCTATCGGACAAATGGTCATTGAGGCCAGTGAGCATGAGATATATGCCATTGGTTTTCCTGCTGAACTTCCTTTAGAGAATCCAAATGAATTATCAGAAATGGCAAAAGAGCAGTTCATAGAATACTTTGAGGAAAAAAGAAAACATTTCGATTTTCCAATGGCTCAACCCGGAACTGATTTTCAACAAAAAGTATGGGATGAACTCAGGAGAATCGATGCCGGCAATCCCATAAGCTATGCTGCCCTGGCAAAAAGAATGAAAAACCCTATGGCAATACGTGCCATCGCATCTGCCAATGGCCGCAATAACCTGATGATTGCCGTCCCATGTCATCGCGTAATCGGCAGTAATGGCGATCTGGTAGGTTTCTCTGCAGGATTATGGCGTAAAAAGTGGCTGCTTGAACATGAGGCAAAAATGACATCAACAGGGCAATCATCATTAATTTTTTAAGATGGATATCAATCCCTATTTGGATATTATCATCAGGTGCATTGCTGTGTACCTCTTTATGGTATTGGCTATACGATTCTTTGGCAAAAAAGAATTGTCACAGCTTTCAACTACTGATCTGGTATTCATTGTTCTGATCAGCAACTCCGTACAGAATTCAATGGTAGGATCAAATTCAAGCTTATCAGGAGGAATTGTGGCTGCCACGATATTATTCTGCTTAAACTATCTGATGAAGTTCCTGATGTACCGCTCATCATCGGTTAAGAACCTCATCGAAGGCAAACCCGTCATTCTGATCTATCATGGGAAGATTGATATCGCTCATCTGCATCAGGAAAGTATCAGTATGGATGAACTTGAAGAGGCAATTAGAGAACACGGAATTGACTCTTACAAAAGTGTCAAACTTGCTATACTAGAAGTTGATGGCAATATCAGTGTTATTGCGGATCAAGTCCGCAATGACAAAGAATGAAGTCCGCAATGACAGCGCGGAAAATTAGCTCCGTTATCAATGCAGCCTGGGGCTGATGTCAGTCCGGACCTGATCAGGACCGTGCCCGGGGTGCCAGTTCAACATGATACCTCACCAGATCGTCTATTGGAGAACGTATAATCTTTCCTACTTTCATACCGTATTCAGAAGCAGTTTCCTCAAGTACATTCCTGAAATTATA
>CAZTRY010000181.1:0-4390 GCA_964616525.1 uncultured Sphingobacterium sp.
CACCAATCATCAATGCCCACTGCGTAATCTTTGATGCAACATTAACTGCCGGAACAACAGAAGACCTGAATTTTAACCAGCTGTATGCCTTTGCATGCTGCACAGCATGGCCACATTCGTGTGCGGCAACTGCTGCTGCTGCGACACTGCGTCCATGATATACTTCCGGACTCAGGTTTACTGTACGGTCTGCCGGATTGTAGTGATCTGATAACTGACCCTCAGCAGAAATAATCTGAACATCATATATTCCGTTATCCTTTAACATTTTATCAGCTATATCTTTACCACTCATTGCTGAACCAAGAGGCATTTCGGAGTACTGCTTAAATTTGCTTTTAAAACGCCATTGCACAGCAAAACTAACTACCGCAATGACAATCATTAAAATTAATCCCATAGTTTGTATTTTCTGTAAACATATTCAATAACCATTCCGAATAAAAATAATCACAAATAATTTACCTTTAGATTATATGTCCAATCTTTTTTCTTACTGGGAACAGAAATCATTCTTATCCGGCTTTGATGTGATCATTATTGGCAGTGGGATTGTTGGCTTAAGTGCAGCCCTGTATCTAAAATTGAAGCAGCCTTCTCTAAAGATTGGAATCCTGGAATCGGGTTTTCTGCCTGCCGGTGCAAGCACAAAAAATGCCGGTTTTGCATGCTTTGGAAGCATTTCTGAGCTGGTAAATGAGCTTGAATCAAAGCCAGAAACTGAGGTTTTGGAAATGATTGATATGCGCTGGAGGGGCCTGGAAAAACTCAGAAATAATCTCGGGGATTCTGCTATTTGTTTTGAACAAAATGGAGGTTATGAAGTATTTAAAGATAGCGAAGCTGATCTGGCAAATTACTGCATCGATAGGATATCCTGGTTTAATACATTCCTCAAACCGGTCATTGGAAAACATGACATTTATGCAGTTTCGTCTGATAAAATTGCAGAATTTGGTATGCATGGCATCAGTAATATCATAAAAAACAAATACGAAGGACAAATTGATACGGGCAAAATGATGATGGCCCTGCTTTCAAAGGTTCAGGGGCTTGGAGTAGCTGTTTTTAATAATTGTCGGGTTCAAAAGATTGAGAAGGATCCGGGCAATAAAAACCTCATTACTAATCAGGGTATATTTAATGCAAAATCCGTCATTCTCGCTACCAATGCCTTCATCAAAGACCTGATTCCTGAGCTCGATGTAATTCCGGGAAGGGGACAGGTACTGATCACAGAGCCCATAAAGCAACTGAAAATAAAAGGTACCTTTCACTACAACAAGGGTTATATCTATTTCAGAAATATCGATGAAAGGATACTACTGGGTGGCGGACGCAACCTTGATTTTAAAGGAGAAGAAACCATCGAACCCGGAATCACGGCAATAATTCAGGAAGAGCTCCAAAAACTATTGTATGAAACCATAATCCCGGGACAAAAACCTAAAATTGAATATCGTTGGAGTGGAGTAATGGGTTTTGGCAAGGATTTGAAACCTATAGTAAAGGAAATTTCACCAGGACTATATTGTGCCGTCCGATGTAATGGGATGGGCGTGGCAATGGGTAGCTTGCTGGGTGAGCAGGTTGCGAATCTTGTTCAGGTTTGAACCGAATCCTCATTCGAAATTTGATAAATTAAAGAAATGGAAATCTACATTCTGCCGGCAACGGCCATAATTATTATTGTTCTATTCATTCTCTTACGTGCAAAACCGAAGTCAGGTATTGCTGATGCGGAGGAATTCAATCGTCTCAAATCTGAGAATGAACAATTAAAAATCAGTCTGGCAAAGGCAGAAGAACGGGCTGAAAATCTGAGAACAGAACAGGAATATTTAAAAAGAGAGTTGAATGGAGAGCGTGAAAAACTATCTGAAGCCCTGCGTTCTCTGGAAAGTTCACGCGCTTATTTACAGGCTCAGCAGGAAAAAATAGAAGAGCAGAAGTCGGAGATCAAAAACAATCAGGAAAAATTCAACAAGGATTTTGAGCTGATTGCTTCCCGGATTCTGGAAGAAAAAAGCATTAAATTCACTGAGCACAGTCGCGCCAATCTTGACCTGATTATCAAACCGCTCCGCGAGAATATTAAAACCTTCGAAGATAAAGTAGACAAGGTTTATAAAGCAGAGTCAGATGAACGGAATATCCTCCGCGGACACATCAATCAGCTCATAGAACAATCAAACCTGATGAATCAGGAAACGAAAAATCTTACCAGGGCTCTTAAAGGAGATAGTAAAAAGCAGGGAAACTGGGGCGAATTAATTCTGGAAAGGGTTTTGGAACGTTCAGGACTGGTAAAAGATCAGGAATACCGCATCCAGGCTTCTCATCAATCTTCAGATGGCAGCCGCTTCCAGCCCGATGTGGTGATCGACCTTCCGGACGATAAACACCTGATCATTGATGCAAAGGTTTCACTTATAGCTTATGAACGACTTGTAAATTGTGAAAGCGATGAAGACCGCAACTTGTTCACTAAACAGCATATTGGCTCCATTCGGAATCATATTATCGAGCTTTCATCAAAAAACTACAGCGACCTGTATAAGATCAATTCCCCTGATTTTGTAATGCTTTTTATTCCGATTGAGTCCAGTTTCAGTATCGCTGTACAGCATGATGCTGAGCTATTTAATTTTGCCTGGGAGAAGCATGTGGTCATTGTAAGTCCGTCAACACTGCTTGCCACATTACGTACCATTGCAAGCATGTGGAAACAGGAGCGGCAAAACCGAAATGTTATGGAGATAGCCCGACTGAGTGGTGAAATGTATGATAAATTTATAGGTTTTATGTCCGACATGGAAGGTATTGGCAAAAACATCAAACAAAGTCAAGATGCTTATGACAAAGCCATCAATAAATTATCCAGTGGTAGGGGGAACCTGAGTACTACGGCCGAGAAGATTAAAAAATTAGGTGCAAGAACCGGAAAGCAGCTTGATCAGAAATTTATCAGTGAAGATGAGGATTAATTGCTTTTAGGTGTTTCGGGTAAGAGCTTAAAATAAGTAGCCAGTAACCGATTATTAACAATACTTCCCTTTATCTCAGCTTTTCTGATCTTTTCGCAAAAACCGTCCTTTGCGTGGGCATCACCATGGTCATCAATCTTAGTTCCATCCACAAAATAAGATTTTCCATTAATCCGGACAGCCAGATCACAGCTCTTTCCCTCCATCTTAAACTGACATTGCCCGCAGGAAGCTTCAACAATTTGAACACCCCTCTCTTTTGTGGTTTTGTAAGCTGCTTTACTATTTTGTGCAAGTGCTGTACTGAATGCACTGCAGGTAAATAGAATTAATAATATGTTTTTCATCTCTTTAGAACTTTAGGTTTAATCAATAGATCTCAACATTTGAGATTAAGGGGCAAGCCTTCGAATCATTGATATTTACCCTGATTTTAGAGGTATTAACAGGATCTATCTTCAATATTCTTTTATAACCAATGGTTGTTGCTCCGGCAACTTTTTGCCAGGTACCATCTTTCCAGATATCAACAGTAAATGCCTTTACCCTTTGCCCCAGACGAATATATTCCTGCAATACGATGTACTTAACTGTTGCTGTTTTACCCAGATCTATTTCAAAGCTTCCTGTACTCAAATCATTATCAGTAGTCCAGTAAGTATCTTTTTTACCATCAGTGATCATTTTACCGGCATAAATAGCTTCATTTGAACGAATGGAACTGGTCTTTACCCTGGCTTTTTTAGCAATATTAAAAGCAAACTCAGTTTCCAGCAGTTTTTTATATCCTTTAAGCGATTCAATATCCTTTTCATGGAAAAGTCCGCGCTGATCGGGTGGAATATTGAGTAAAAGTGTTGATCCACGGCCAACCGAACTCAGATAGATGTCAAACAACTGCTCAGCTGTCTTGACTTTTGCATCTTCATTGGCATGGTAAAACCATCCCGGACGGATAGATACATCCACCTCTGCCGGTACCCATTTATCCCCATCTGCTGAACCTGAATTTAAGATATCCGATATCCCCGGTTTACCTGCATGCAGGGTATCTGTTGAAATGGTATTCCAATTCGTTTCGCCTGCTATTCCACGTTCATTACCTACCCATCTTACACCCGGTCCGGCATCGCTGAAAAAGATCACATTTGGCTGAATATTGCGGACAAGATCGAGTGTTTTAGGCCATTCATAATAATTCACAGCATTTATTTTTCGGATTTCGCGTGAACCACCATAATACCCATCACCACCATTGGCACCATCAAACCACATTTCGAAAACCGGGCCGTAATTAGTAAACAATTCCCTTAACTGATTTCGGTAATAATCCCGGTAGGCAGGTTTTCCATATTCAGGATGATTTCTATCCCAGGGAGACAGATAAACCCCAAACTTTAAAC
>CAZTRY010000182.1:0-4372 GCA_964616525.1 uncultured Sphingobacterium sp.
AGCTACGGGAGCCACTTTCGGTAAAAAGCATGCCACGATGCGGAAATTATTTTAATCAAAAAGTCCCGAAATACGGGACTTTCTAGTTTTTATGCCTTTAGCTTTCGAAGCTCTTCGTACAATTCGATGATCTTCTTTTGCATATCAAGGAGCTCGATCTCACGCTCATGAAGTTTTATGGTCAGGTCCTCAAGCTCTGAGTCATGCTTATCCTGCCCTTCTGCATCACTGAATGTTAATAATTGAACTAAACTCATATCAAATATCCGGGCCAATTCCTCGAGCCGTGATACATTTACATCAGTAATACCGGTTTCTATTTTAGAGAAAGCCGGAATTGAAATTTTTAAATGCCTGGCAACTTCTTCCTGGCTCCAACCCTTCTGATGCCTCAGCAAGCGTATTTTTTTACTTAATTCTTTCATTTGTATTGTTTTTATAGGTAGATAGGTATGTTATTAATATAATCGAAAAATAGGCTCAAATATTGTGACCGAGATCATATTTTATCTCTTTAAAGGAAACTTATTTCAGTGAAATTAACATTAAATTAAAGAAATGTATAAATCAGAACGCTTAAAAACGATTTTTGAGTATTTTCACTTATTAAACGTTTGACTATTTAATAAGTTCCATCACAGTTTACAATATTCTATAATTTGGGTAAAATAATTTTCTACAATTGAAATTATTCCCATTTCCAATTTTAACCAAAAATCACAAAAGGGAAATGGAAATTTAGAAAACAGATAAAGCTGAATGAATTGTTTAACAGCCTTTGAACAGAAATAGCAAGTTTAAATCTTTTTAAAGATAAAGATATTTTCGCTATTAAAAAATCTAAACTAACTGTAAATCAGGCATTAAATTTAAATTTTGCTGCCACCCAATTGCTTAATTCCTTATGCTTAACAAAGCTAAACCCAAGGTTTGCACACTTTTCCTTCAAAATAGCCAGGTCCGGATTCTCATAAAATCCACTCAGAAAGAGTGAGGTTCCCGGCTTTGAAGCGCGGGCATAAGTGTCGAGCTGATCGATTAGAATATTGCGGTTAATATTGGCCAGAATGATGTCGAACTTTTGATCTGGAATCGCTTCTTTAGAACCTTTCAGGGCTTTTATATTGCTGATCTTATTCAGTTCCGAATTCTCAATGCTGCTTTCGTAGCAGATTTCATCATAATCAATGGCCAGCACCTTCTTTGCTCCTAACTTGGAAGCCAGAATTGCGAGAATACCTGTTCCACAGCCCATATCCAGTACTTCCATACCCTGAAATTCCTCTTCGAGCATAAATTCCATCATCAATGCAGTAGTTTGATGATGCCCTGTGCCAAAGGCCATTTTTGGATCGATAACGATCTCATGCTCGAATTCGGGATGTGCTTCATGAAATGTAGCCCTGATATAGCATTTCCCTGCGACCTGAATCGGTTCGAAATTACTTTCCCATACCTCATTCCAGTTTTGATGAGGAATTTTGTTCAGGACATAAGTAAAAGAGAACAGTTCAGCAAAGTCTGCAGCCAGGCCATCCAGTTTTTGCTGGTCCAGTTCAGATTCGGGTATATATGCCTTAAATCCCTGACCTGTGTCTTCGAAGGTATCGAAGCCTATCTCCGACAAAGCATTGATCAGTAAATCTTTATGAAATTCTTCAGTAGAATTCAGTGAAAATATCAGTTCTAAATAGGTCATTACTGCTCAAGGGCTTTAATAATATCCACAAAATCGCGGGCTTTTAAAGAAGCACCTCCTATCAATCCGCCATCTATATCCGGCTGCGCAAACAATTCGGAAGCATTTTTAGGATTGCAACTGCCTCCGTAAAGTATAGTCAGATCGTCTGTAAGGCTTTGATTGTATTTTTCAGCTACTAATGTCCGGATATAGGAATGAATTTCCTGAGCCTGTTCAGGGCTTGCAGTTAAACCGGTTCCGATGGCCCAAACCGGCTCATAGGCAATGATGAGCTTACTGAAATCGGCTTCAGTCAGATGAAAAGCAGCTTCAGCCAGCTGTGATTTGATCACCTCAAAATAGCTCCCGTCATTTCGCTGTTCCAGTGTCTCTCCGATACAAAAGACCGGAACCATTCCGTTTTTTAAGACTGCATTCAGCTTCTTTGCAAGGGTTTCATTCGATTCTGAGAAATAAAGTCGGCGTTCGGAATGCCCGATAATCACATAGGCAGCACCTGCCGAATGGAGCATCGCTGCAGAAACCTCACCTGTAAAAGCACCGCTATCGGATTGATGGCAATTCTGAGCTCCAATCTTTACCTTGTCATTGGCTGCTTGTGTTTGGGCAAGGCTACTGATGTGAATGAAGGGCGGACAAATAACCACCCCCTGATTCCCTTTTACTTCCTCTTTAACCAGTTCAGTAATTTCGGAGAAAAGTGCTATGCCTTCTTTCAGACCCAAATTCATTTTCCAGTTACCGGCTACTATTTTTTTTCTCATATTATATTTGGTATTAAAATCTTCTGTATTGTTCTGTCATCTCAAAAACCCGGCTTAAAATAGCCATGTCGGTTTCATTGAATTTAGAATTCCTGCGTTCGTAAACCTTAGTTGCGGTCTCAAACATCTTCTTTAAACTATATACTTCAAAGCCTGCATTCCCTCCCCATGAAAAGTCGGGAACAAAATTTCTTGGAAATCCTGATCCAAAAATATTGGCCCCTACGCCCACGACTGTACCTGTATTAAACATGGTATTGATGGCACATTTTGCATGATCTGCCATGATTAAGCCACAGAATTGCAAGCCTGTTTTGCGGAAGCCCTCTGTTGGATAATCCCATAAGCGCACTTCAGCATAATTGTTTTTCATATTTGAATTATTGCTGTCGGCACCAATATTACACCACTCCCCGATCACAGAATTACCCAGGTAACCTTCATGTCCTTTAGAGGAATTAGCCAGGATGACCGAATTATTTATCTCTCCCCCAACCTTAGAATGTGGACCGATAGAGGTCATGCCATAAATTTTTGCACCCATTTTAATGACAGAATCATTTCCCAGGGAAAATGAGCCTCTGATATGGCAACCTTCCATCACCAATGCATTCTTACCCAAATAGATTGGTCCTGTCCGGGTATTGAACGTTGAACATTCTGCATCAACACCTTCTTCAATGAAAATATCATCACCCAGCACTATATTGGTACTGCTCAAGGATGCTGATTGACGGCCTTTGCTGATCAGAATAAAATCCTTCCGGAGTTCAATATCGTTAAACGTAAAAATATGATCCGGGAAGGCTATCCGAATGAAGACTTTGTTGTATTCAATGCGTTTGAATTTTTCGGTATGGAGCGGACTAAATTCCCGGGCATCACTTTCTGACAGGCGGGCTGCGATCAGTAATTGATCAGCCATCAAAGCTTCACCCTCCTTCAGGGCATGCAGGGCTTCAATCAGATGATCATCCGGACAGATTGAAGCATTGATAAAAAGATTGAGCGGAAAGTATCTGAGCGGGTATTTCTCCTGCAGGTAATTTTCGGTCAGGTAAGCAGCATCTGTTTTAAGATGTTTACGCCACTTATCTGCGATGGTCAAAATTCCAATCCTGAGTTCAGATACCGGTCTCGTATAAACCAGAGGAAGCAAATTACTTCGAAACTGGTCGTCAAAAAGAATTATACTCATCGAACAAAAATAAAAAAAGTCCCGACCTTATGAGTCGGGACCTTCAATATTATCGAAATTAATAATTATTTTTTCTCGTAGCGTGAACGGAACTTATCGATACGACCTGCGGTATCAACCAGTTTCATTTTACCGGTGTAAAAAGGGTGAGAGGTGTGTGATATCTCTAATTTTACAAGGGGATATTCGTTACCATCTTCCCATTTAATGCTTTCTTTGGTATCAATACATGATTTAGTTAAGAAAGAATAATCGTTAGACATGTCTTTGAACACAACTAATCTATAATTTTTGGGATGCAATTCAGCTTTCATCTTCAATACTTTTTAAGAGGTGCAAATATAGAAAAAATATTTTTTACTTAAAAGGTTAATTGCAAATATTCTAAAGAAAAGAGGAATGGTGGATAGTTTATGCCTAATTAAGGAGTGTTTATGGCATTTCCCTGTGGTTGGTGTTATCAATGATCAATGATATGATCGTGCTTGGTACAGTGAGAACACCGACCAGAGGAAAATCTTGTTGCGCTTGGTTTGAATTAAAAGTTTTTGGGCTTGGAAAGCAGGGTCTGTTATTCTTTCCCGTGTTCTGCTGTAGTTTTTGCCTGAAAATCCCTCTGAAGTTTAAAATCTGTCTGGCAAAAAGCTACAGCCGCCACCCCCTTAGGTTTGCAATTAATAATCAAGATTTATTTTTGAGTAAATAACC
>CAZTRY010000183.1:0-4316 GCA_964616525.1 uncultured Sphingobacterium sp.
GGACTTTCAGGATACGACAGCAATTGATTAAATGGCTTTGCCGCATGAAAGTGATGATCTGAATGCCGGCTCAGGTCGATGAGCAGAAACCGGCTGATCAGTTTATCACTTTGCCAGGAGTGTTTTTCATTTACACGTTCATTATCCATCCTGCTCAAACCATAATGTTCGATATAGTTCGTATATTCAAGTAAAAGGTTTGCAAAAATTGCTTGGAGCAGAATCGCAGCTGAGACTTCCCAGCCCAGAAAACTACCGCAGATAATCAACAATCCAAGGTATCCTGCAATACAGCTTACCATGTAATTGTTAAATCCATATGGAGCTTGTTTTTTAACGACACAGCGCTGTTTTTCTATCTGCATAGATTGTTTAAACTGTCCTCCGATGGATCTTAAAACAAAATGATAATAGTTTTCCCCGAATTTTGCCGTTACAGGATCCTGATCTGTACCAACATATTTATGGTGAATACGCAGGTGATGGATATAGAAGTAGGGGTTGAAAACTGAAAATAAAAGTAAGCGACCGGCAAAATTCCAAACCTTATGCTTCCTGTGAATCAATTCATGAGCAACAACAATTGCCAGAGTGCCCGAGGAACCACCAGTGGAGAGCGCGGCGCTGATTATCCAATGTTCCTGAATAATACCTGCTGAGATACCATAAATGAGACTTGAAATTGCCAAGATTTGTCCGGAAACGGATAAACCCATTAAGATGTCCGGGAGCGTATCATCTGCCCAATCATCATTTCTATGGTCTTCCGGAAGCAAGACCTCAGCAATTCCAAGTGCAATAAAAGAGAAGGAAAAATTCAATAGCGTATACCAACCGCCTGAAAGATTTCCAAATATGACCAGTATTACCGGAATCAGATTCAAAAAGTACTTCCAGTTGCGGAAGGAACTGCCTGATCTCATAAGCTCAGTATACATTTTTTGATTTAATGGTTTGGCAGTGAATATCAAAAAATATATTCCTGATTTTATTTAGATGAAGAACTTCCTATATAAAGTGATCCTGCCATTAAAGCAAGGTCTTTCAATAAGCCACCCATCCCATTCTGATCACCACCCATAACCACCGGAAGGTGTATGGTTAGTACAAATATCAGCATTAAACCACCCAATACATAGCCCGCCAGTTGCACCGCTTTGTTGATTATGAAGCCAACTGCACCCAGAATTAATAAAACACCGGTAATGTACACCCAGATTACTCCGCCAGGAACATAGGCAGGAACCATACCCTGCATCTTGTCAGCAGACATCAGATGCATTACACCGAATACTGCAAACGGGATTGCAAAAATTACTCTTAATAGACCGTGAGAAAGAATTTGATTCATTTTTTTTAGGTTTAGGTTAAGAATTTGATTTAATTTCTAAACCTAATTTACTAATAATCAATGAATTTGAGTTTTTTTATTCTTTCCTGAAAAAAGTATCATTAAAATAGCGCCGGAGGCTATAAATACCCAGCCAATCCATTGAAAACGAATCATTCGACCTGCAACAGCTGCCAGTTTTTTCAATGGAATAAAATTAAAATAATTGCTGACTTTAAAATATACTGCCCCAAAAGTGAAAGCCAGAACCAGGAGTAAAGTCCAGCCGCAAAAACGCAATAAGCCTCTCTTATTTCCTGCAGCAGCTATCAGAGAAAGAATGCTCAGCGAATAAACAATCGAGGCCAATATTGTATCGAGATCCCAGTAATTCCAGTTGCCAATAATTGGGATATGCAACATCGGCATCATCCCCCCGGCAATAACCAGAAGTGCAGCAATGATTCCAATATAGTTTTTCAGGGTCATGACAATAGAATTAGCCTTTTAGTGCTGATTGCGGATTGTTCCCTTCAGTTAGTTCCATTTTTTCGGCAAAATGTGCACAATAATCCCGAAGATCTTCTACAATTGCTTCTTCGCCGGTTGCCCGTAAAAAGCTATCGCCCATAGTCTGTAATGTCTCATAAAAGAAACGTTTCATTTCATCAACCGGCATATCTTTCGTCCAAAGGTCTATGCGGAGTGAATTTTTGTAATTATGATCCCATAAAGCCAGCATCATTGATTTGACCGGTAATGCTTCCTTGTTCTGGGAGTCGGTAGATTCCCAAAGGATATTTTCAGGTACGTTTTGCTCGTCTAGTTCTATGGTAAGTTTTATTTCGGCTTTTTTCATTATCGGGTTGTAGGTTATAAGTAATAAGTAATAAGTTGTAAGTAGTAGGTTATAAGTAATAGGTTGTAAGTGAAAATTTGGGCCTCTCTCAAGGAGGCGTTTATTATGAGTTCTTATTTCTCTGTGTTTTACTAGTTTTCAGTTGTAAATAAAAATTACCAAGTGCCAAATGAAGTCTGTTTCTCAACTGTTAAATAGCGGCTGAGTTCCCTTCTGCGTCGGGATGACATCCTACTGAATTGCACTTGTTAACTCTCAACTGTCAACTCTCAATTGAGAATATACAATTTAAGCAGTATCGTCAAAACAGCCACAAAGATGAGAAATAGAAGTTCAATTAACCAAATGCGATTTAGCTCAGGTATAAATCTACGAAATACCTGATCTGTAATAAAACTCAGGATTAGCAGAATTATTAGTGGAATGCTTCCCAATTCACGAAATCCGCTTTCATCCGGAAAAAGCAGCAGATAGGAAATGCCTACAATTAAGAGGGAAGTAAGGATGTTCAGCGGAGTTAAACGCAATTTCATTTTTTCCGGTCTTTTTTATGAACAGAGTCGAATTTGACACTTTTCTTTCTTCGGGAAGCACCGGGTTTATTATTTCTGACTTTGGCTTTAGGGTCCCCTTTCGCTGATTTTACTCCTTTCGAGTTCTTTGCCTTTTTCTCGTGGAATGCTCCTTTGAATTCGGGATCTTCCCTTCGCTTCTGAAGATCAATTTCCCGGGCAATGTTCTGACGTTCCTCATACGGAGTATCGTCAATAAAGACATTTTCGGGTATTTCGGATACAGGGATGGTCTGCCGGATCAGTTTTTCAATCTTTTCGACGTAATATTCTTCCGAAGGGCTGCAAAAAGTGATCGCATCGCCTGTTTGAAGGGCCCGCCCGGTACGTCCGATCCGGTGAACATAATCTTCAATGATAATCGGAACATCAAAATTGATTACATGGCTTACATTGCTCACATCCAATCCGCGGGAAGCCACATCAGTTGCAACCAGAATCCGTATTTCCCCTTCCTTAAAGGCATTGATTGAATTAATCCGGGTGTTTTGTCCCTTATTGGCATGAATAACCCTTACCTGATCAACACCATACCGCCGTTCCAGGAAATGAAATATATTATCTGCTACGGTTTTTGTTTTACAGAAAATGATCAGACGGGTAAAGTCCTCTGTATCCTTGAGCAAATGCTGAAGCAGGTTTAGCTTGGTTTTCAGATTTGGAACTTTATACAAAACCTGACTTACTGTTGCTGCAGGAGTCGCCTGTTCGGCCACTTCGATCACAGTTGGATGTTTCAGGAAATCGCCCGAGATCTTGTGGACCAGTTCACTCATGGTGGCCGAGAACAGCAGGTTCTGACGTTTTCTTGGTACTACTTCCAGAATTCGGTGAATTGAGCCGATAAAACCCATGTCCATCATTTTATCAGCTTCATCCATCACCAGAAATTTCAGATTCTGGGTATTAATATTTCCTTCAAGGTATAAGTCCAGAAATCTGCCCGGGGTTGATATGATAATATCTACTCCTTTTTTTAATTCAGCAATCTGGGTTTTGGGGCCTAATCCACCATACAATACAACTGTTCGCAGATCTGTATATTTAGCGAAGGTCTTTACATTTTCCTCAATCTGCATCGCAAGCTCGCGGGTAGGGGCGATGATTAATGCCCTTGGATCATTTCCCTGAGCATATTTTAGCTTCATCAGAATGGGCAGCACAAAAGCAGCGGTTTTGCCGGTTCCGGTTTGTGCAATCCCCATAATATCCTGTCCGGATAAGATTGGCATAATCGCTTTTTCCTGTATCGGAGTCGGCAGGGTATAACCTGCATCCGCAACAGCATTCAGGATCTGCCTGTTCAGCTTGAAATCTTCGAAGGATAGTGACATCGTGCAAAGGTAGGGATTTGGAATTTAGATTAGGACTTAAGGGGTCAGTTGTCTGTTGTCAGTTGTTTGTTATCTGAAAATCAGATAATTGCAAATCGCTGGTGTACTCTTCATAATATTTGTACTTTATTCTTGACTCCACTATTTTATCAATTCTGGAACGCAAAATTTATTTACGCTTATGCTGACAAAGAACTAAGGAAAATTATTCCGAAATTCGC
>CAZTRY010000184.1:0-4314 GCA_964616525.1 uncultured Sphingobacterium sp.
CATTACGTAATCAGGGATATAAAGAGCATGAAATTGAAGCCATTGTAAACTATGCAAAAGGTGCTGCAACCTTACAGGGAGCCCCTCATATCAATTTCGACAGCCTTGCAGCTAAAGGATTTACTCAGGATGAACTGGAGAAAATCGACAAGTCGCTTCTTGCAGCATTCGAAATCGGTTTTGTATTTAACCAGTGGAGTCTTGGCGAAGAGTGTTTAAACCGTTTAGGATTCAAATCTGAGCAGTATTCTTCTCCTGATTTCAACCTTTTACGTGCGATCGGTTTCAATCGTCAGCAGATTGCAGAAGCAAATGAATACATCTGTGGTACAATGACCGTTGAAGGTGCTCCATATTTGAAAGAAGAGCATTATCCAATCTTTGACTGTGCGAATAAATGCGGTCAGAAGGGCGAACGTTATATCCATGCTCATGGCCACATTAAAATGATGGCAGCTGCACAACCTTTCCTTTCAGGTGCGATCTCTAAAACCATCAACCTGCCAAATGAGGCAACTGTTGAAGAAATCAAAGATTGCTATGAATTATCATGGAAACTTGCTTTGAAGGCAAATGCACTTTATCGCGACGGTTGTAAATTATCTCAGCCATTATCAACTAAATCATCCGATAGTAAAGAGGATAAGCTGGATACCGTAGAAGAAGTACTTGGCGAGGCAGCAAATGTCAGACTTAGCGATCTTACTGCTGATCAGGTACTTGATGCCGCCAGAGCGATCCTTGAACGTTCTACAGATACAAAGTTTAAGCGTCAGCTATCCTCTGTTGTGGAGCGTAAAAACCTTCCTGGTAAGCGTGGTGGTTTCACTCAGAAAGCTGCCGTCGGCGGACAAACAGTGTTCGTTCGTACCGGAGAGTATGAAGATGGAACCCTGGGAGAGATTTTTGTGGATATGCACAAGGAAGGTGCAACTTTCCGCTCCCTGATGAACTGTTTCTCAATTGCAGTTTCTGTTGGTCTGCAGTACGGTGTACCACTGGAAGAGTTTGTAGATAAATTTACTTTCACCCGTTTCGAGCCATCAGGTATGGTTACAGGGCACGATAATATTAAGAGTGCTACTTCCATTGTTGATTATATGTTCAGAATGCTGGGTTATGAGTACCTGGGTCGTACAGACCTGGTGCATGTGATCACTGAACAAAAAGCTGTTGTTGGAAACCCTCAAATGACTGATAATGACGTGAACCCTGATACTTCAAACTCTTTTATTGAGGCATCGGTTACCGTTTCTTCTACTACCTCAAGCATTAAACTGAAGCCGGTTCTGGATATCTCCGGCGGCGGTCAGTCGGATGCACCTGCCTGTGGCAATTGCGGCCACATCATGGTGAGATCTGGTACTTGTTATAAGTGTCTGAACTGTGGAACGCAGGGGGGATGTAGTTAGGCAATTAAAAATTAAGAATTAAAAATTACGAATTACGAAAGCTATCGGGTTGAAAGTTGAGAATTGAGAGTTGGAAAGCGACAATAAGAAAGCAAGCCAGCTTTTGTTCTGAGTAATATTTAGAAGCCCTGCCGGAATGGTGGGGCTTTTTTTGTTGTTCGGGCTTGATGCAAACTCGATGGCGCGAACCTAGTGTCATTATTTTAGAACTACGATCCTGACGGAAGTCAGGATCTCCTCCATTATGAATAAAATACATTGTCATTCTGGCGAAGGCCAGAACCTCCCGCTCACTATCTTCCTGGTTTGCAGCGAGGATGAACGAGAACAGCGATTTCATCGCCATGATTCTTGTGCTGAAGTCTGAACTCGCTGGCGCGAGCGTCCCCGCTCGTGCCGACTAAGCAACACCATAGCACAGAACATACAACCAAACTACCTCATTTTAATAACCACTTTACCTTTTGAACGCCCCGACTCAACATAAGACAATGCTTCGTTGGTTTGCTCAAACGGAAACACTCTATCAATAACCGGACGGATTTTTCCTGCTTCAATCAAGTTTGTAATTTCAGCTAAAGCATTGCCATCTGCCTTCATGAACAAAAAATTAAAATTGACATTCAGCTTTTTTGCTAGTCTCCTTACCGACATACTTAATAGATTCATAATTACTTGAAGATGCCAGGCTAAACCAAGCTTTTTGGCTGCTTCTGCAGTTGGCGGACCTGTAAGAGAAACAAGTGTGCCACCGGGTTTTAGTATTTTCAAAGAATTTTCAAGCACTTTTGCTTCTCTGTTACTATGTAAAACAACATCGTAATCTTTTAAAATGTGAGCAAAATCCTATGTTTTATAATCGATCACTAAATCAGCACCTAGACTTTTAACCAAATCAACATTTGCCGAACTCGTTGTAGTTGCTACAAAAGCACCAAGATGTTTTGCCAACTGAATAGCGAATGTGCCAACACCACCTGATCCGGCTTGAATGAAAACTTTTTGACCTTTTTTGAGCTTTGCAATTTCAACAAGAGCTTGCCAGGAAGTTAGTCCGACTAAAGGAATTGAAGCCGCCTCTTCCATTGAAAGGTTTTTGGGTTTGAGAGCCAGATCGTTTTCGCTGACTGAAATATATTCTGCAAAAGTGCCTGTTTTAAAATCAGCAGGTCTTGCATACACTTCATCGCCTGTTTTAAATTTCGAAACTTTTGAACCTACCTTTGTGACAATACCTGCCAGATCATGACCATTTACAAAAGGTGTTTTGTAAGGCAGAAAAATTTTGAACTCCCCGTTTCTTACCAGTGAATCTAATAAATTTACACCTGCACTATGGATTTGAACCAAAACTTCATTTTCGTTTACCATTGGCTCACTTACATTACTCAGATGTAATATTTCTTTTTTGCCGTATTTATTTACTGTAAATGCTTTCATTTTAGTTGAATTTATTGATGTTTTTTACAATTGAATTTTCAAATGTTTTGTAAGAGAAGTGTTGAATAGCCCAAAAAAGTGAAGATCCTTTACCAACTGGGTGACTGAATGTTGGATTTTTGTCCTCAATAAGTTTCAATAGCCGATTGATAACAGGACTTGGTTCCGGCGATTTATCAAACAGATCTTTTGCAAATCGTTCTATTTTGTTCCGGTAAGTATCGTAGTCGTTTATTTTTCCTTCAGTGGCAAACGAATTGCTGATGATACCGGTTTTGAAAGCCATTGGCTCAACCATTGCAACTTTGATATTAAACTCATTTAGCTCAAAGCGCAGCGACTTGAAATAACCTTCCAATGCATGTTTTGACGCACCATAATATGCAGCACCCGGAAAATTGAGTAAGCCCATAATTGAACCAAGCGTAATAATTTTTCCAAAACGCTGCTTTCTAAATTGGGGCAATAATTCGTTCGTAAGTTTTATTGTTCCCCAAAAGTTGGTTTCCAGTTGTTCTTTGCCTTGTTCAATAGTTGTTTCTTCTGCAAGTCCCGACAAATAATAGCCTGCATTGTTGATCAAAACATCCAATTGAGAAACCTGCCTGAATAATTCGATGCCGAAAGACTTAATGGAATTATCATCGGCAATATCCAGTGCCAGCATCTTAAAAGGCACTTGAATTTTATCCGGGTTACGACTTGTACCGATAACATTGTAACCACTTTCGTGTAACCTGGTTGCAGCTATCAAGCCAAAGCCTGAAGAAGCGCCTGTTATTAAAATTGTTTGTTTCATTATTAGTTTTAAACTATTTATTGTAATTTTGCTTGCATATTGCAAGTGCAAATATATAAACAACTTTCATATTGCAAGTAATATTTTAAAATAAATGGGAAAAGATAAAAAAAGGTCGGATTGCCCTATCAGTTGCTCACTTGACATTTTTGGCGACAAGTGGTCACTGTTGATTATCAGAGATATGATGTTCTTTAATAAATCAACCTATGGCGACTTTTTAAAATCTGCCGAAGGGATAGCGACGAATATTTTAGCATCCAGGCTTCAGGGATTAGAAGAAAACAAATTGATTGAAAAACTGGAACATCCTGAAAGTAAGGCAAAAGTACTTTATAAGCTTACCCCAAAGGGAATTGCCTTATTGCCCCTAATCGTAGAAATACATTTGTGGGCAGAAAAGTATTTTGACATCCCGGCCGATATAAAGGCCATGTTAAAAGAAGCCAAAAAGGGGAAGGAAGAGTTTATCAGGACAACAACAGGACGATTAAAGAAACAAATTAAGAGCTAAAAAGGGCTGAGGACTATGCTCGCCTGCTCGAGCGTTCCCGCTCGTGCCGGGTAATACAATCAATTCTTGGCTTTATCTATAATACCCAAACAAAATTTCAATCTTTGCAGCGTGGAAAAGAAATTCAAAGTAATAAAAGAAGGCTATAC